>JAIDLK010000060.1 GCA_029051085.1 Alphaproteobacteria bacterium
GGCCGTGTTCGTCGTGCAAAACTGTTCTTCCTGCGCGGTCTGTCCGGTAAGAAAGCGCGTATCGTCGAAGACTTGGCGGCGGCGTATGCGGAAAAGAATGCGAACAAATAATTTGCATATGCTAAAAATCCCGCCGTTTGGCGGGATTTTTTTATCGCTGAAAAACGCGTGGATTTTTGATATATGGATTTATTAACGGCACGGGGCGATAGGCTGTCTTTTCGACACTGACGTTTACGCACTGGCGGTGGTTTTCAAAATCATAATCTTGGATATGTATGTGGCCGTGATAGTTAACAATCGGCGGATTGTCACCAAATTCCGGCAGCGGCTCGTGTGATAGCAATATATACAACTGGGCATTATATACGGGATGTTCAAACACCTGGTCAAAGCCGGCATCGCGCCACCAACTTGGACGATGACAGCGGTCGTGGTTGCCCAGAATCAGATATTTGCGCCCATGCATACGTGACAAGATTGCCCGTACGCGCTCTTTTGTCGCGCCAAACATAACATCGCCCAGCCAATAGCAAACGTCATTTTTGCCAACGGTTGCATTGTATCTTTCTATCAGGGTGTTGTTCATTTCCATCACGGTTTTAAAAGGTCTGTTGCCAAACCGAATAATTTTTTCAGAATAGAAATGAGGATCCGAGTATACAAATGTTGCCATATATCTACCTCCCCTGGTGGGCAATTTTTGCACAGCGCTTTTG
Source organism: Alphaproteobacteria bacterium (assembly GCA_029051085.1). Taxonomy (GTDB): domain Bacteria; phylum Pseudomonadota; class Alphaproteobacteria; order Rs-D84; family Rs-D84; genus Enterousia. The sequence goes on from JAIDLK010000060.1 coordinate 720, forward strand.
CAGTATTGCCAGTTTGTTTAGAATCTGCCCCCATTTTGGTGGCGTGCTCAGGAATTCTGCAGCGTTTGTTTCATAGTCTTGTTTTAGCTCAAGCATTAGGTTCGGCGCCATACATAAAGACAAGTCTGCCGGAGAGGTTATTTCCGGGATGTTCTTGGTTGTATAAATCTGTTGGTACCGAACGGTGTTTTGCAGCATATGTCGTGTATCGCGCAAATTTACAAATGGCATCAATGTTACGACATCGTAATAGTGGCGCGAGATAAAAAATTTGTTTTTGGGTGTACCTGTGGTTGCAAAAGAGTTTAATGCGAACATTTTATCCCAAAATGTTTGTTCGCATGCAACGGTCGGTATAATGCCCATGGGCTCTTTCGTAGAATATGGCGTGACCGACTGGTAATTTATCGTATCTTTGTCATATTTGCGTGGTATGATTTCAATACAGATATGCTGGAACATTCTGTTAATTGCCGATTGATACAAGATATGCAATGTCGGATAAGATGTTTGTTGCTCAGGATTATGTAAGGCGCGCCATTCACGGTCATTTGACAGCATAAAACGCTTGTCCTGATTTATCGCATAGTTTATGCGCGGCATCAGCACATCAAAGACGAATTCTTTGAAATGCGACACGTGCTTTTTTAGGCGGCATCTGGAACGTGCAACCGGTAATTCTTCAAACTCGCTCGTTGCCAGGTCGATGTCGTGGCTGGCACGCTGGCATATGTTGTAAGATTTCCTAAGCGTTGCGCCACCTGAAAACACCAAGGTATCAAATGCTGATTTGTCCTCAAACAATGCGTTAAGAATTTCGCATTCCATATAATCGCACTCTGCCATAATCGGATTTGGCATAATGCTTATTGCTTTATAAACAGGACTGTTTTTTTGAATCATGTCTCATATATAGTACATCGATATTATTTTGTCAAGTTTTAAGGGTTTGACTTTACGCTGTGGCAAGGTTAAGATATAGCCGAAATGAAAAAATATATTATCGGCCTTTTTGCAATATGTGCTTTTACGACAATTATGTCGCCTGCGAACGCTTATATTGACCGCGAGACGGCGGTTGTCCGCATAATGAACAAGGCGGCAGGTAAAGCGCAGACTGTTACCCTGCCCGTTGGTCGGCGTATGTCGTTTGAGAAATTGGACTTGTTGGTGCGGTCGTGCAAACAGACGGATCCGTTTCAGGCTGAAGACTTTTTCATGTTTATAGAAATATCACAGGATGCAAAAATTTTCAGCGGCTGGATGAGTCGTAATGAGCCGGGTAACAATCCTTTGCAGCATCCGGATTATGATTTGTGGTTGGTTAGGTGCGAGTAAAGCGATGGTCGATGTATATATTATAAATTTGTCCGGCTTTATGCTGGGGACCGACAAAGACGTGTTGCGGCCCGGTCAGAAATGGTTGCCATATGATGCAGAGGTTTATGTCTGTCGCAATATTGATGTTGCAAAGCGTCTGCTACAGCTATCTCAGCGAGGCTTTATAGACGGGATAAATCCGGTTTGGACGACAATTTATCATGTTGTTGCACCAATGGTAAAATGCACACGCGCAGACAATGCAATGCTATGGACGCCCGATGCGTCCAAAATCATCGTTGACCGCCCGGTGTTTCAACAGCCGCCGCGTCAGTTGCCAGAGGCGGCATTGTTTGATAATGCCAAAGCGCAGTTGTCGGCGTTTATGAGGCTAATGAATTTATCAAGGGAGGAGACCAAATGAAGTTTATAAAAAAATACTTAAAGATTTTAATCGGCGTTGCGGCACTGTTGCTGGTGTTTACCGTGTTTGTTATGAGCCAGCGTTCAGAAAATCTGGAGGGGGCGCCGTTGAAGAAATGGCCGTCGGCATCGCTGGAGCGCAGAATTGCCGCCGCAAAAATTTTAACCGGAACAGACCAGAACGCAGAACTGATTGTTCAGTGTATTGATAAAATAGCCACTTTGCCTGATTCAGGCGAGATGGCAATTCGTGATGCGGCATCATTATGCTATACCGGGGTTCAGCTGAAGGAAAATCTGTAAGTGAGACGCGGACCTGTACTTGTTATTATGTTTATTGCGGGGTGCGGATTTTACGCGCCCCGTAATGATGTTGGCGCCGGATATTTGGGCGCGAGGTATATTCTTGACCCATTGGGCGAAGCAGACGGATATGATAGCGACCCGCTGGTCCGATATGACGCATTTGACTGTACTACGTTTGTAGAAACTGTGTTGGCCGATGGGGATGAGCGACGTCTTAGCGCCATTCGATATCGCGACGGCGTGGTCGCATGGGAAAATCGAAATCACTTTATTGAGACGGATTGGCTGAATAATAATTCCGATTTCTTGGAAAATGCAAGTGCCAAGTACGGGAATACCGCGATACGTCATGTTGTTATAGACAAGGCGGCATGGGCATTGAAAAATCATGGCATATCCGTCAATGCAAATCCTATTGCGGCCGAGTTGGAGTATCTGCCGTACGAGACGCTTGGCGATATTCATAATACAAGGCCGCTGGTTGTGCTGTTTATCGTTGGCAATTTGAAAAAACATGATAAAATTGCAACGGATATTGCCGTTGTGCATATGGGATTCTTGCTGCCGGGCGGTCAGGTGTTGCGACATGCATCAACCGGGCGCGGAGTTGTAGATGATAATTTTGCCGAATATGTGACAAAGCGGCGCGGTATGAAAAATAATATTGGTATTGCATTGGTGGAAATAAAATGATGAATACGGAAGAAAATATTATCAAGATGGACATGGGCGCGATGAATGGCGGGGATAAATCAGCAGATGCCCTGTTATGTCTTGGGATAGAATCGTCTTGTGATGAAACGTCTGCGGCGATTGTGGATTCAAATCAAAATATATTATCCCATATTATTTATTCGCAAATACCGGAACATCAAAAGTACGGCGGCGTGGTGCCAGAGTTGGCCGCGCGCGCACATATTTTGGCCATAGATACGGTTGTACGCCAAACATTGGCAGCCGCGGGTAAAAGCATAAGTGATATGGATGTAATTGCCGCAACTGCCGGGCCGGGGTTAATCGGCGGGGTATTGATTGGATGGTTGGCGGCAACGGGAATGGCCCAGGCGACGGGAAAACCGCTTGTTGCGGTTAATCACTTGGAGGGGCACGCTTTGGTTCCGCGCCTGCATGCCGCGGCGGCGGATGGCACCGATTTGCCGGATGGCGTTGCGTTCCCGTATCTTTTAATGCTGGCATCTGGCGGGCATTGTCAGATTTTGCTGGTGCGTGGCGTCGGGCAATATGAACAGATAGGTCAAACATTGGACGACAGTGCCGGAGAAGCTTTTGATAAAGTCGCAAAGATGCTGGGGCTGGGGTATCCGGGCGGCCCGGTTGTCGACGCGCGTGCGCAAAAAGGCAATCCGACACGCTTTCATTTCCCGCGCCCCCTGTGTGACAAGCCCGGCTGTGATTTTTCCTTCAGCGGAATAAAAACCGCCGCACGTACCATGCTCGACAAGGCCCCGGAACCGCATAGTGATGAATTTATAAATGACTTCTGTGCATCTTTCCAGGCGGCGGTTGTTGATTGTATTGTTAACCGACTTGAACATGCAATGAAAGATGAGCGTGTGCGCAAGGCCGCACCTCAGACACTTGTTGTTGCAGGTGGCGTTGCAAAGAACAGTGCAATTCGCGCCGCAATGGAGCGTTTGGCCGGTTCCAATGACATGACATTTGCCGCACCACCGCTTAGTTTGTGTACGGATAACGGTGCCATGATTGCATGGGCCGGGATTGAAAATTTCCGTGTTGGCCGAATTGTTAAAGAGCCGATTGCGCCGCGTCCGCGCTGGCCCTTGACGGAATTGTAAAATGCGCAAAGATATGGTATAGTTTGTGCTATGAAAAAGAATAATGCCGTCGCATATGAAAGCGCTACAAAAAGTCTGCTGAACAAGCTGGACGAAATGAATTTACCCAGAGAGCAGCGTTTGCGCGCAAAAAACTTAACGCTACTGTTTCGCGACAGCTTTAAATCCGATGCGGTAAAGCACGCAACTTTCTATCAGGACATACAATACGACTATAAATATTTCCCATACGATTCTTATGGGTTTTGTCGCGCGTCCAGTTGCTCTTTTGTAGCATTGATGAATAACCCGGATTGGCAGTTGCGCTATATTGGTGAAATATGGGAATATGGACCGCATTATTTTATTATGCATATGCCGACAAAAAACGTTTTTGATTTGACTTTTGACCAATATGCATATGATGGACACTCGGTTCCGTATTTTATGGGACGTCCGACAAAGATAGGTGCTGATGAAAAAGGGGCCGTGGTTCGTTTTTTACATGCTGCGGGGCTGGATTTTTCACTGGCAACAAAAAATATAGACAGGGATTAAACAAGCATGCAAAAACCGGAGCCTTTTGTAAAATCAGATACAGTTTTCAGTGTTACAGATGCGGCGGCACTGCTGAAAGGTGTTGTTGAAACGGCGTTTCCCTGTATTCGCATACGGGGTGAACTGTCGCAAATTACGCGAGCATCATCCGGCCATATGTATATGACAATCAAAGATTCCGGTGCGGCAATTTCTGCAATTATATGGCGTGGAACGCCGGTGAACTTTCGATTGGAAGACGGTCTGGAGGTTATAATAACAGGTCGTCTGACGACATACCCTGCCCGCAGCAACTATCAGATTATTGTAAATGAAATTGAAATGGCGGGTGTGGGCGCAATTTTAAAAATGCTGGAAGAGCGCAAGCAGAAGCTTGCGGCCGAAGGTTTGTTTGACGCATCGCGAAAAAAAGCGCTGCCGCGTTTTCCGCAGCGCGTCGGTGTTGTTACCAGTCCCACAGGCGCGGCGTTCCATGATATCCAAAATCGTTTGCGCGAGCGCTTTCCCGTCCATGTTATTTTGTATCCGGCGACGGTCCAAGGCGCGACCGCCGCGGCCGAAGTTGCCGCCGGTATAGAATATTTTAACCGGGAAAAAAATGTTGATGTAATAATTGTCGCACGTGGTGGTGGCGCGTTGGAGGATTTATTGCCGTTTTCCGAAGAGGTTGTCGTTCGTGCCGCCGCCGCCAGCCAGATTCCATTGATATCCGGTGTCGGGCATGAGCCTGATTGGATGCTGATAGACTTTGCAGCCGATTTTCGTGCGCCAACACCGACCGGTGCGGCGGAAACGGTTGTTCCGACCAAGTTGTCTTTGGTTCAAGAGCTGGATAATATGTGGCACAGACTGTCCGGGAATTTCACAACTCGCCTGGCGAATGCGCGCGCACGAATGGATGCCATTATTGTAAAAAATCCGCGACAGATGGTTATGGAACGCGCCCAGCGTTTGGACGATGTTGGACGCAGTATGGATATAATTATCGGTGCAAAGATTCAGTCGGCCCGTCAAAGAATGCAAAACACCGATACTTTCCCAAATATTCTGGCCACACGCATGGCAACATTGGGACAAAATCTGTCACATATGGGCCAGATGTTAAATTCATTAAGCTACAGAAATGTGCTTGCGCGTGGCTATGCAATTGTACGTGATGCAGATGGAGATATAATATCCGCCGCCGCAACAGGTTCGCGCCCTGCCTCGATTGAATTTGCAGACGGCATTGTTCAGATTTAATCTTTGCTTGTTTTTATTCCGATAATCCTTTATAATATTTTTGAACTCAAAGGGATATTGGGTTCGGGGTCGTCAAAAAGCCCATATACAAGCAATATGCGTCTGCATATTGATATCCGCTTAACAGCGGCGCGAATGCGCCTTTTGTTATGCCCTGATTGTGCATATGCATGGTCGGGGAGCCTGTGGTTATAAAATAACGCGACCAACGTCGCGCAAAGACCACAGGGATCATTCTTGTATATGATTTTTTGAACTCCCCGACCGCCATTTCTTTGGCGGTTTTTTGATACAAAGCAAAAAGGGGAAATAATGAAAATCAAAATTTTTTATGTGATGCTGGTGCTTTCGTTGAGCGGGGGTAATGCAATGGCAAAATGCGCCTCGGCGCCGTTGGACGCCAGCGGAAAGTGCACCGGGGTATGGTGTGTCGACGGGTGCTGGGTATGCTGTAATCCGCAAGATGAAAGCTTGGCGCTGTGCAGCGGCGCATATACGACCAATACAACATCAAGCTTTTCCGACTCAATCGGCAGCGGATATGTTGAATTGCACGTGTATGGTAAAAACTGTCGCTGCCCGTTGTCGATATTGTGATAGGGAGGCAGATAATGAAAAAAATATTTGTCATATTTGCCGCCGGCATATCTGTGCCAGCAATTGCCGCGATGCAGACAACGTGTCTGTATAGAAATGTTTATACGTCTTGTAATGCCGGATACTATTTATCCGGAGGGCTTTGCAGCCCTTGCCCTGTGGGTACGTACAAAGCTAATGCAAGTGCGGCTACTGAGTGCACACAGTGTCCATCATCCGGCGGTGTTACGGGCACAACAAAAAATACCGGTGCCAAGACAATAACCGAGTGTTATATTCCGGCAGGCACAAATGTTACGGACTCGACGGGCATATATCAATACACAGGCGACTGTTATTACAGCAACTAATGCTTTATCAGGGTTTGCGCCATGGTCAGTGATTCCGGAGTTATTTCCGCGCCACTGATTATGCGCGCAACTTCATTTAATCGCTCCTCGGCGGTTATTTCATGTACGCTGGTTGTTGTTATGTCGTTGGCAACACTTTTGCTGATTTTAAAATGCCTGTCCGCATAGCCGGCAACTTGGGCAGAGTGTGTTATTACCAACGCTTGGGCCGCGGCGGCAAGACGGTTCAGTCTGTTGCCGACGGCACTGGCGGTGGCGCCGCTGATGCCGGTGTCTATCTCGTCGAATATAAATGTGCGCGCCCCGGCGCCGCCGGCCAAAACCACGCGCAATGCCAGCATAAAACGCGACAGCTCGCCACCCGATGCCGTTTTATGTAATGCGCCAAATGGCATGCCCGGGTTGGTTTTTATCATGAATGTTACGCTGTCAATTCCGGTTGCGGTTGGTTCTGTGGCTGTAATATCCGCTATAAAATCCGCCTGCCCCAGTTTTAGTTCGGGCAGCTCTGCCAATATGCTTGTGCGCAGGATTTCTGCGGCCTGTATTCGGGCGTTATGCAATGCGGTGGCGCATCTGTCAAATTCTGCGCGTTTTTGAGACATTTGTGCAGACAGTTTTTTTAGCTCTGCATCCGAATTGTCGATTGTGCTTAATTGTTGCGCCATCTGGGCCAGTTTTGATGGAAGTTCGTCCGCATGTATGCGATGCTTGCGTGCCGCCGCCCGAATAGCAAACAGGCGTTCTTCTATTTCCTCCAGACTGGCCGTATCCGGCTCTGCCGGGTTTAGTGCGGCGGCAACATCGGATACCGTCTGTGCCGCTTCGTATAATTTATCAATCTGTTCCCGATACGGGTTCGGCGAAGTTTTTATGCGTTCTAGTATATGTGCAACCGAATAAATTGCAGCATCCAACGAATTGCCGCGGGGCGCAATGGCGGCCATGGCGTCGCCCAAAATTGCCGCGTCTTTTTCCGCGTTCATCATCGCACTGCGTTGCGAGGCCAAATCTTCTTCTTCGCCGACATGTACATCCAGCGCGGATAATTCCGCGACGTTATGTTCTAAAAATTCGCGCTCCATTGCGGCGCGTGCCAGCATGTCTTTCAACTCCGCCATGCGTTTTTCGGCGGCATGAAACTCCGCGTATGCATTTTTTGTAGCGGATGCTATATCTGCAAACTCTTTGTTCTGGGCGGCGGCGAATTCATCAAGTGCAACACGGTGTGTTGCACCGTCCTGCAGAGCGTGATTTGCAAACTGGCCATGAATTTCAACAAGTGCATCACCGACCGCCTTTAGTGTTTTTATTGATACGGCGCAGTCGTTTATCCATGCGCGCCCCTTGCCATCCGGGGATAAAGTGCGGCGCAGAATCAGCATGTCATCATCACAGTCGATGCCGACATCGGTCAGTAGTTGGCGAATGACGGGTGGGATATTGTCAAATTCTGCGGTAACGGATGCGCCGTCTGTGCCGCGCCGCACCAGTCCTGCATCCCCGCGCGCCCCCAGCGTCAGCGCCAGTGCATCCAGCAGAATACTTTTGCCGGCACCGGTCTCGCCGGTTAATATGTTAAGGCCGGCGCCGAATTCCAGGTTCAGGCGTTCAATCAATACGATATTATTTATGTTTAAGCGTGTTAACATGTGGGAATTATAGCGCTGCAAGCCCATGCAGTTCAAGGCTTTTTACACATATTCAAGCGTCCAGTCATGTGTCCATAATATTGCCGTAACAATACTGAAGTCGGGATATATTTCACGCAGCAATTCGCGGTATTCACGCAATTGCGCTTTGTATTTTCCGCGATGAATATTACGGTCTGTATCTGTTTTATAATCCAGGATTTTTACAACTTTGGCGTCGGGGTCGATAATCATTCGGTCGATTCTGCGACTGATGAATTTGCCGTTTATCGTGCCTGCGACTGGTACCTCTGTGCGACCGGCGGGCGAAAAATATTCAATTAAGTTTTTATTTGCGCGTATATTTTCCACCAGTGCAGAATCGCCGCAGGTGGTGTCTGTATCTATTGTAATTTTGCGCAGGCGCTCGTGCATTTTTGTGCCGGCATCTGTTGCGAATTGCATGTCACGATTGCGGCGAATAAAATCATATGGACTGGTTGGCATTCGTTATCCTTGTCGGTTGATTGGCCTCGTTTCCAAAAACACTCCATAAGCGTGCGTGCCAAGAATCTGCATTCGGTGTTTTGTTTGGCGTATATCCAAATATGTAAAGCCGGTCACGCGCGCGTGTCATTGCCACATACAACAGGCGATAGTATTCGGCTATCTTGTCGCGCATTGCGGAAGTTGCCGCCTTTTCACGCTGTGCGGATGCGACGGTGCGCGGCGCCCATATCCATGGCGCCGGCATATCTGCACCGGTCCCATCAACTGGTATAAACTTTTCGCCATCAGGCATGGTTGTTGTGTCTATCAAAAATACAACGGGGGCTTCAAGTCCTTTGCTGCCGTGGACGGTAACTATGCGAACGCCGCTGTTTTCGTCCATGTCGCGTTTAATTTCACTGCCGCCGGTGATAAACCATTTTAAAAAGTGCCGCATTGTGCCGGGCTGTGTTCTTTCATATGCCAGACAAATTGTTAAAAATTCTTCAAGCGGATCTATTATCTGGCTGCCTAAGGCGGCAATCATCTCGCGGCGGGTATTGTGCGAATTTAAAACTTCTGAAAAGAATGTGTAGGGACCGTATTTTGTCGCCCATTCGATGGCCGAATGTAAGCGTTCAAATATTGCGGGCTGCATGGTCTGCAGTATATCAAATACAGATACTGTTTTCGTCGTGTCGGTCAAAGCTTTGATGGCGGCCGTACGTGCCGAGCATAAATTTAAAATATCAAGTTCAGTCAACCTAAAAATCGGACTTTTTAATACGCAACACAAACTGTAATCGTCGCCCGGATTCAGGCAGAAGCGCGTTAGGTTCAGCATGTCTCGCACCGCCGGAAAGTCCGGCAAAACAATACGGTCGCTGCCGGCGACATCAATGCCGCGGCGCTTAAGCTCCGTTACAAGTAGCGGGGCCAAAGGTTTTCTTTTTTGAACCAATACCATAATATCACCGGCCGAGCATTCGTTGGCGGCTATCATTTGCTCTATCTTATCGGCAACGGCGGATATATATTCGGCCGGGCCTGCATCGTCTTCCTTTTTTGATACAACCGGATGCAGCTCTACCAATCCGCGTGCGTCGCCACGAAAGCATTTATGTGTGTTGTTTGCAAATCCGGTTAATTCAACTATGTCTGTGTGACTAAAAAAAGCATCGACTGTTTCCAATATCGGCGCCGTGGAACGAAAGCTTTGGGTTAACGGTATTTCCGATATCGTTCGCATGTTGTTGCTTATTTGTTTTTCTATCTCTTGGCGACTGGTGGCGAATGCATTTGGGTCCGCTCCCTGGAAACCGTATATCGATTGCTTGCTGTCGCCGACGACGAACAAGGAATGGCGATTATAGGCGGTGTCGCCGTCGGCAAAGAAATCGCCCGCCATCATGCGTAAGATGTCCCATTGCTGGGGGCTGGTATCCTGGGCCTCGTCTACCAATATGTGGTTTAAGCTTAAATCCAGCTGTGATAATACCCAGCCCATAGTGTCCGGCTTTGAAAACAGGCGGCGGGTATATAAAATTAAATCGTCAAAATCCAATACGTTGCGGGATTGTTTTAAACCTTTGTATGATTGTGAAAATGCCGCGGCCAAATCAAACATTGCGATGGTGTCGTCTTTTATTTGTCGGTTTATTTCGTTTTGGGCGCGCGCATATACTCGTGCCAGCTCTTCTTTGGCATAATCTAGCTTCGCCAAGTCTTTTTTGGGTTCTAAATCCTGCTTTAGATAAACGTATTTATATTCGTCAAAATTTATCGACGTATCAATATACTGTCTTGTTTTATTGATAAGTTCCGTTAAGTACTTTACCGGTGTTTTTCGTGAATTTTGATCTGCAACGGCATTTTCAATGATTTTTTCCAGCATTTGTGTGGAAACATCGCAGTCGGCCGCTTGGTCCAACAAAAGAAATTTATCAATCGTATCAATAAAATAAGTGCGATATTTATCAAGGTTTTCAACTTGAAAAAATGTTTTATACTGTTCCGTTAATTCTTTTAACAGGTCCGGCATGTAATATTCTGAAACCCGGTTCACGATATGCGCAAAGGCATCGGATGTTCGCGGGTCGCTGCCGGCAAAAAGAATCATTTTATCAAACGCATCCTGAAGCAGTACCTTTTGATTCGCATCAGATACCAGCGACCACGCCGGCGAAAGGCCAGCCTCTATTGGAAAGCGATGAAGAATTTCTTCACAGAATCCATGGATTGTTTTTATCTTTAAAATGTCAGGATTATCGATGTATTTAAAAAATATCGCACGGGCATGTGCTAAATCTTCGTCAGTGGGGCGCGCAGAAAAAGCAACGCCGCCAAGCATGTCGCGTAATTCCGTGTCGTCTGCCATGGCCCAATTGCGCAGCATAGACAATATTCTGTTTCGCATTTCACCGGCCGCAGCATTGGTATAAGTCAGGCATAATATGCCGGTATCTGAATTTTCACGAAACAGTATACGCAACAAACGCTGAACCAAAACACTGGTTTTACCGGTTCCGGCGTTTGCCTGAACCCATACGTTTTCAGAAGGCGATGCCGCCTTGTCTTGTTCCGGTGAAAGTATGTATTTTTTTGCCATTTATACCCTTGCGTTGTATTAAAGATTCTAGTATAAATTTCATAGAACTTCAAGAATGATATATTTTGTGCGGAGGGCGAGAAATGGAAGCCGATTTATCAGTTTTTCTGGCGAATAAAATAACGTGGATTGTATGCGGTGGTATGGCGGCGATGATGCTGGCGGCGATTTGCGCGCTGTTTTTTGTGTCGCGCAAGTCGCAAAAGGTTATGGAATCGATGCTGGGGATAATGCTGCAGCCGGAACGGGTAAAAATCCATGATGCATCACGTGTGCTGCGTACGCTTATGGCGGAAGAAATTTCAAAGATTGAAGCCGGCTTTAAAACCATGAGCGATACCCTGCGGGAGCAAATTGCCGTGGCAAATAAATTGCACGAAGAGCTGGGGGCGCAAAATGAAAAACTGGTTGCGACAGCCGATGCCGCAACAAAGAAACTGGCAACAATGTCCCAGCGGCTCGACAACACGGTATCAGGCCTGCGGGATGTAGTTAATTCTGAAACATGGCACGATGTTGAAACGGCGACTCAACGTTTCAGCGAAACTGTGACGGAGCTGCTGGCGCATATTGATACAACATCCCAAGAAGCAACATCGCGTATCGCAAATATCCAAGGGCAAATTGACGGCTGGCTGGAATCGGGCCGTCTGTTGTCCGAACGTCTGACAACCGAATTTGAATCCAATGGCACTCAAATGAAAGATATGTCGGAACAATCTGCGGCTTTGCGCGAACAGTTGGGGGCGCTGGCACAATCTGTGACCGATGGTTTTGGGGCAGTAAAGTCTTCCGCCGCCGACTATGAAGCCGTTATGACCGGTAATGATAAACTGCTGGGCGAGCATGTCGCCAAGATGGAAAACTTTAGCAAGCAGTCAAAAAAACAGCTGACGGCACAGATGAATACGCTTACCAATACGGCAAATGTTGTCGGTGGCCAGGTGCGTTTAGCCGAATCTTCCATTGACAAGCAGGTTCGCAAATTAACTGATGCGGTTGAAACGTTGATGGCATCGGCTACGGCAACAGAAACTTCTGTGCGCGGCATATCGACCGAGCTGGCGACACTGACCAATCGTTTTAATGGTGAAATAAAAGAATTTGCAACCGGTGTCGTATCAGAGCTGAAAACAGTGTCCGGTGTCGCGAATGTGACGCTGGAGAATACCAAGACTGCGGCGGGGGCATTCTCGGAATCCGTACGCGCAATGGCAACAGGCGTTCGTGAAACACTGATAGAAATGAACACCGCACACACTCAACTGTCCGGTCAGTCGGCCAGTCTGATAAAAATGTCTGCGGAAACCACCGCCCAGCTGCAGCCTTTGTCGGCACTTATTGAAAAGTATTATGCCGCCCTGCCCGATTTGTCACGAGGTTCGGCGGAAACAACGGAATCGCTGGAAAAGATAGTCGGCAGTTTAAACGAGAAAATAAGCCTGATGCGCAGCACTGTTGATGAATCAATGAATGCAATATCTGATTCATCGGTAAAGCTGGAGGATTTGGCGGGCCAATCGCGCCAGCAGATGATAGATTTGATGGCCGATTATGCCAAGGCGGTAAATACAATGCAGACACTGAACAAGCAGATGATGGTTGCGCGTGCATCGGCACCGATGGATGCAATAAAAGCGGCACCGGCGGATTCTTTTGCCCGTGTCAGCAGCCAGGATTTCCTGCAGCAAAGTGAACGGCTGTTTGAAAAGATGCATGAACAGTCACTGGATTTGACACGCGCGACCGGGGCGGATATTCCGGATATCGTATGGAAGAAATATCATGCGGGCGACAAGACAATCTTCTCAAAATGGCTGGCGAAGATGATGGCGGCGGCCGATAAAAAGCGTGTGCGCGACATGCTGAAATCAGATGCGGTGTTCCGCTCTCAGGCGACGCAGTTTGTACGCAGTTTTGATAAGGTTTTGACCGCATCCCGTCAGGCGGACAATGCCGACAAGTTGGCGGCAACGCTTATAAAAACGGATTTGGGACAAATTTATGCCGCACTAAAGGGGCATGTATAAAAACTTTCTTGTATTTGAACGACGATTGGCATATAATATATATGCCTGCGGGAATTCCGTGGGTGGGGCGTCAGAACCTCTGCCTTAGCGTCGGGATAAAGTTAAATGGCGCGCATTTTGCGCCAGTTTTATTATCGCGACGATAAATATCACTCCTGAACAAACGGTTCAGGAGGGTTCGCGGAATAGCCAATACGCGACGCAATTCTAAGGATTGTTCTGAACCTCCTGAACCACCAATGTTTGGTGGTTTTTCTTAAAACATCAGGAGAAAGGAACCATGAAAAAATATTTTTTTGTTTTCGGATTAACTTTATACGCCGCCGGAGCACATGGCGCGTGCACAACCTACCTTGAACGCTGTTCACCCCTTGGGACAAGCTGTAGTGACGGATACTGTACCACAACCTATATATATAAACCAGAAACATGCCAATGTGACAACGTTTGCTGCAGCGCCTCTGAATATTCGAAATGCACATGCCCACAAAAAGTAAATGGCGTGCCGTGTCCAGCATATTAAAGGAGTGAGGCATGAAAAAAATTATAATACCGGCATTGCTGCTTGGCGTGCTGGCTCCCGGCCATTCTTTTGGTGCAGTTGGAAGCTTATGCCTCCCAATTGGGAAAAGTTGCAGCTCGTGCACTTCGTATAAGTGCGATTCCGGTTATTATGGAACCGCTACATCTGCATCCAGTGGTTGTACAAAGTGCCCTTTAAACGCAACGTGCGCCGGTGGAAACAACTCCACATTCGTATGTGATAAAGGCTATTATAAAAATGGCACGGGATGCACGCGATGCCCCGCATCCGGCGGGATTTACGGAACAACCGCAGGCACGGGTGCAACTGCGATAACAGAATGTTATATCCCATCCGGAAGTGCATTTTCCGACAGCACCGGAAACGGGACATATACAGACAACTGCTATTATACAAACTAAGCCTGCAATCGCCCAATCGGGCGATTTTTTGTTAAAAATTAAATACGATTGATGCCGATATATTATAAGACATACCCATTTCATCTTGCAGCAGACCTATTCCGCCGGAAACAGTAACATCATCATCAGGCGCGGCCATGGACAGATGTGCAGACGCCTGAATAGCATTGCGATTATTTGCGACAAAGCGGGCCTGATATATGTATTTCAAGTCGCCTGTTTGGTGAATAAAACGCGCACTTAGACCGCCACGGGCACTTAACCCAGAATCACTGCGCAGGACACTTGCATATTCCGCGACCATGCCGATGGTTGGCGTAATGCTAAAATTATTTCCAAATGAAAACCGCGGCCCCAAATCCAGACGAACAGCGCCGGCCAGACCTGTGGGGTTATTAGTCATGGCGGCGCCATATTGCAGCGCGGGCGTTATCATTTGTGCCGCGGTAAATGTTGTGTTTAAGTCGGCAAAAATATGCTTGTCGTTATAGCGAAATGTAATATCACCGCCAACAAGATTCGCGCTGTAATCATCAATGCCATCCGAGAATGTCATATTTGCTGCATTGGCGGCCACGGAAATTTGTGTCGTGTTTGTGGCGTTGATATTTATTCCAACACGCAGACCGTATGCGCTAATATTATTTCCAAGCACCCCGAATGGCGCGAAATAAAATGGTTGGGACATGTCATTGGATAAGCGCAGTATATCAATATGTCTATTAAACGTTTGTACTGGCCGCGCCAGCCGTCCTGTATTAAGGCGCATGGATTTATTCATTATATTATATAACTGCGACATATCGGTCGCACGGTCCAGTTTAAGCAACAAATTATCATTCGGATTGATTGTGCGAATTGAATTTAAAAAGTTGCCGGTCTCGGTCCCCAGTATTTTGAAATAATCCGTTTCGCGTATTAAATCCGCATACAAATCTCCATTTCTTATGACAGATTGCAGTGCATACAGCGGACTTATGTTATCCGCATGTAAATGTAATGTCCCGTTGCCTGTTACGCGCCATAAAACGGGCGTATTAAAATCAAAGTTCTCCAATTTTATATACAGATTGTTGCTGCCAATCAATTCTATGGGCACAGGTATTCCGCGCATTCGAAATATGGTTTCCGGCGACATTATAATCTGTGAATCCACCAAAACAATTTTATCTGCCGTCGCGGATATTTGCTGCATATCCGACCATTGCAGATTGTTTGCCTTGTAAATAACTATGTCGTAATTGCCATCAACATTTATGGCTGTAATATTTTGATTGGATGTAATTATTTGTGTTAAATGCGCATTTGGTCCCAGCTGGATTTCACCGTCAATATGACCGCTGTTTTTAAAATACACATCAAGCCCTTCGCCGATGAATATATCGCCCGAAATAAAACCATTATTTTGTATGTATGAAGACGCGGCTATGTTTACCTGTGAAAAATCCAACCACGCGTCATCGCCAATAACGGTGTTGTCAATAATATTAAAAACGTCGCTGTGCATGTCATGCTCAAAATAGTCTACCATTGCCGGACTTGTGACCTGCATAATGCACATGGTTATAATATATGGCTTCACCGTGCTTCCCTAACTCCAATCAGGAGTCTAGGTTAGCATATAAGAAAAAATTCTTAAAGACAAAACTTAATATTCTCGTGCAAGGCGTCTTAAAAATGCCTGCAGGCGAGGAGATAATATTGTTTCATCTGCGCTGCATTTAACAAGGAAGTCGATATTCAGGCCTGCGCGCAAAAAATCCAGCGGCGTACATGTATTTGTAATACGCACGCGCGCATCATCGGGCATATTGGCCCGGCTGTGCGCGATATCAAAATTGTTGTCCGGCGGTATAAAATATAATGTTTTAAATGAATACTGCCGCCCCATTCCGTTTTTTAATAGCCAATTACGCAATTGTGCGGCATATTTAGGCTGAATCACGTCGTAAACAAGATTGGTGTCCATATTATTAAAGATTTCAAATTCCGGCACGCCATACATCCACTTTGGCTTGCCCGGCGTCCAGAACGCTTCGTTGACCCACAGACGAGTGGCAAATGCATTTGTGTCAAAATACTGCTCATCACGGAAATAATATTCACGGCCGTCCGTTTCGCCGGGGCGCATTGGGCGCGTGGTTGCAGATACAAGTTTATGAAAATGCCCTGTCGGCAAATGATGATCTATGAAATATGACTTACCACTGCCCGACAGGCCACAGCAGCAAACAACTGTTTTTTTCATCAAGTGCCCCCTTATGTTTTTATCCATTGTAAATAAAAAGACATGCGGGGGCAACAAGCTAATTTTGATAATAGCAGTTATTGGTATATGTGCCACTGCCTGTGCTGTCGGAAAATGCACTTCCGGAAGGAAGATAACATTCTGTTATCGCCAGCGCCCCCGCCCCCGATGTTGTGCCGGCAATACCGCCCGACGACGGGCATGCGGTGCAGCCGGTGCAGCTGGTTTTTAAATTATTCAGGGTTGCTGCGCCATAATATCCTTTTTGACAACGTGCCGTATATGTAGTCGTACATATGTTGTTGACGCAGCCACTGCTTGCAATCTTGTCACAGCCATCGCCCATATCGGTGACAGTTTCCCCATTGCATAAAGAGGGAGTACATTTTATTGGCTCAATTGGACCAATTTTACATGGGTCACAACAGGTAGAATCATAGCTGTTGCATTCGGTTGGATTAAAAGGATCTGTGCATGTTACGCAATCGACCGGTTCGACATATATTGCGTATGCGTTGCCTGTAAGCAGCATTCCCGTTAAGGTGGCGGATATTATTACTTTTTGTTTCATTTATTCAATCTCCTGTTTTTCGCAATGAAAAAACCACCCAAAGTTGAGTGGTCAGGAGGTTGATGACAATTACGTGAATTGTGTGCTTATTCGATATATTCGCAACCCTCCTGACGTATATCAGGAGTTTGTTTTTCGTCCAAATAGTAAAAACGGCGCAACAATGCGCGCCATAAGAACATATTCCGACGCACGTATAGAGGTCATCACACCCCATCGACAGAATACCTGTCGACAATAAAATTATATCCTGTGCACGAATTCATTTCAATACAAAAAAATCCCAGCGTGACGCCGGGGATTTTTTAGTCTTCCAAGAAACTGCGCAGTTTTCTGGCGCGTGTTGGGTGCTTAAGCTTGTTAAGTGCTTTTTGCTCAATCTGACGAATACGTTCACGTGTAACGCCGATGTATTCACCAACCTCTTCCAATGTGCTGGTTTTGTTGGTGCTCATACCAAAGCGCTGGCGCAGAACCGTTTCCTCCTTTGGGTCCAGCTCAGACAGAATCTGCGTTACAATCTTGCGCAGATTTTTCTGGGCTGCCGATGTAAACGGATTCTTGGCGGTTTCGTCAGCAATGATTTCTATACGGCTGCTGTCGTCTTCGGTACCAACCGGCGCCTCTAACGAAATCGGCTTCAGGTTGACCTTCATTGCCTTGTGAATCTTGTCCACAGGCAGATATATTATCTTTGACAGCTCTTCGGCGGTCGGGTTGCGGCCATATTTGTGCATAAACTGGCGCGAGGCACGCTGAATCTTGTGTATATTGTCAATCATATGCACCGGGATACGAATTGTACGTGCCTGGTCGGCGATACTGCGCGAAATTCCCTGCTGAATCCAGTTTGTAGCATATGTTGAAAATTTGTTGCCCAGGCGATAGTCAAATTTATCAACCGCCTTCATCAGACCGATATTTCCGTCTTGGACCAAGTCGGAAAAATCCAATCCCAGTCCACGATTGCTGGACTTTTTTGCAAATTTGATAACCAGTCGCAGATTTGCCTCTATCATTTCTCGCTTTGCGCGGGCGGCCTCTGTCTGGCCGCGGCGAACCAGCTCTACAACCTTTTTGTATTCCGCGGTCGGCTGGCCGGTTTCATTTGCGATTGCGGTAATATCTTCCTGAATCTTTAAAATATCTTTTTCATGTTTTTGCGCAAAATTCGCCCAAACGGCATTTTTGGATTTTGCAAGTTTTTTGACCCAGTTACGGTTCAGCTCGTTGCCCGCATATTCCGCCAGAAAATCTTCGCGCTTAATCTTGTTCGCCAAGGCCAGGCGCAACAACTTACCCTCAAGCCCCATTAACAACTGGTCGCGCTGTGTAAGGCGCTCTAAAATTTCGGCATTACGGTCATCGTTTAAGCGAATCTTGCTGACATGTTCAAACAGCTCCAGGCGCATTTTTGCGTATTTCTTTTCCAGCGCCTCGTCCGGGGTATCCGATGTCAACAGATTTTCCAAGCGCTTTGCCTGCAGTTTCTGCATGCTGTTGAAAATCTTTTTAATTTTTGCGAACAGGTCTGTTACCATCGGCATCAGCGCCTCTTCCATTACTGGAATCGGCACGCCGGATGTACCGCGGGGCGTTTCCTCTTTCTTTACGCCATCTTCTTCATCCGCGTCTTCATCTTCGTCATCATCGGATGCGGTGGATTCTTCCAAATCATCCAGTTCGTCATCATCCAGTTCGTCTACATGCTCAACGCCTTTAGACTTTAACGCCTCGGACAGTGCGGCCAAGGACTTTTGTTCGGCATCACTGGAATACATAACTTCAAGATTTACAATATAGCGCAGGCGAATATCCTCGTTCAGCAGCTGCTGGTACCAATCCAGCATTGCCTGAATTGTCATCGGACTTTCGCACAGGCCATAAACCATCAGTCGGGATGCGGCCTCAATACGCTGGGCGATTGCAACTTCGCCCGCGGCAGTCAGCAATTGAACCGTGCCGATTTGTTTTAGATAAGACTGAACGGAGTCCTGAACCCCAAGAACCAGACTGCCGGTTTGGCTGCGTTCCAACTGCTTGGCAAAATGTTCATAATCTTCGTCATTGACATCAACCTGTTCGGCATCCGCATTTAACAGGTTGCGTGTTTTATCGCGCGGCTCGTCCGAGTCATCGTCATAATATTTGCCCATGTCTTGGGGAAAGTTATCCGCCTCAAGAATTTCCAGGCCCAAATCCTGTTGAAAGAAATCCAGAACTTCGTCCTGTTCTTCGACCGGAATTTCATCAGCCTCGGTTGCGGCATCAAAGTCCATCTGGGACATATAGCCGACCTCTGCGGCACTTGTTGCAAGTTTTTGCAAATTTTCCGGCAAAGACTCTATTAGCAATCTTGTTGCCTCGTCCAGTTTTTTCGCCATGAACAAACCCCTGAATTTCTAGATTATTAAGGAATTATTTTTTTGCCTTGGCCACAGCCTCGTGCAGGGCCGACTCTGATACCAGGCCCAAAACAATCGGGCTTTGAATCTGAATCAAAGAATAGGATTTGTGTGTTTTGTTACGAACAGATGCGACCGTCGGATTCGTGCTGCGCATCAGGCGTGCAATCTGACCATCGGACAGTTCCGGATAATTTTTTACAATCCACAAAATACCGCCCAATCTGTTTTGGCGATGCAATTTGGGTGTATAGCCCACACCTTTCTTGTTCTGGGCCTTTTGTGCGACGACAATTTCTTCGCGCAAAGTCAGGCGCGCATTCGGGTCCGCCTCGCACTTTTCAATATCTTCACGTGTAACCTGGCCGTTTAAAATAGGATTCAGACCTTGAACCTTATAAGTTTCAGCATCTGCGATATTTTTAACCTCAAGCTCATGCATGCCGCAGAAATCTGCGATTTGTTCAAATGTCAGGGCTGTGTTTTCAATCAACCAAAGTGCGGTGGATTTGGGCATATATGGATAATTCATGGATATTCCTCTTATTGCTGGGGGCAATATAGCGTAAAACAGCCCTGATTTCAAGAATAAATTATGCCTTTTTAACGATTTTTACCCCGTCTTTGGTATCAATAACGCTCCAGCCGGCCTCTTCTATTTGCGTACGCAAGGCATCGGCCCGGGCCCAATCACGCGCGGATTTAGCCGCCGAGCGCGCATCCGCCATAGCCAATATCTCGGCCGGAACGGCGGCGTTTTCAAGGCTTAACTGCTTTTTTGCGGCATCAACCAAGCGCAGCCCCAGCAGGCGGTCTATGAATTCCAGCAAGGCCTGTTTGGTGGCGGCATTGATTGTCGGATTCTTTATCAATTCCTGAACAAAGACAAGTGCTTCGGCGGTTTTTAAATTATCAGACACGGCCCCCAGTATTTTATCGTGCCATTCATCAAAGACCACCGAGTCCAGCGTGCCTTGGTTTTGTGCAGATATAATTTCTGCGGCGCGACGGACCATGTTTTTATAACCGTTTGATGCGGCATCAAGTCCATCCCAAGAGAACGCCAGCTGGGACTGGTAATGACCCCTCAACAGCATATATCGATACGCCATCGGATCATAGCCGCGATTTTTCAAAACGGAAAGCGTCAAAAACTCCCCGCT
>JAIDLK010000061.1 GCA_029051085.1 Alphaproteobacteria bacterium
GTTATCATCCAGCTCATGCGTCCAGCCGAACATCAGCCCCCCCATCGGAGAAAAAGCCGTTTTTTCCTTGTCATAACCGTTGAAATAGTCACCGCTTATTTTATAGTTTGCAACCGTTGCACCAACCCCGGCACCAACGTAAAGACCATTTGTAAAGTCATAATATCCGGCAAGCATTAAATACGGCATTGAAATAGAAAATTTTGCCACCGCATCCTCATCTTCAAACAGCCCTAAATATCCGGCCTCCAGCTCTGCCCGCCAGAAATAGTTTATTTTTTTACCGGCTGCCAAACTGCCGCCGAATACAGGCTCAAAGGAATACTTGTCCTCGCTATGTTCTTCATCTGCCGCAAACTCAGCCGCCGAGCTGTACTTATTCTTAAAGTTCAGCATGCTCAACTCTGCCCGCCCCGTCAGATACCATCCGTTTTTTGCCTTGTCCTTATAATTATAAGTAACATCATAGCCGCCATTGCCATCTTTTGTAATATGACTTGGCGTCGCACTGCGCACAGCAGAAAATGCAGGCATCGTCACCAAACCCATCAATATACTTAAAGATACTAATTTTTTCATAAAAATACCCTCCAAAATTTTTCCTAAGTATATCACAAAAGCCACTGCAATCCAAAAACAAAAATCAGATATTGACGCTTTTCTCTTTTTTTGCTACCTTAGATGCATATAGAAAGACTTTATGTAAAGGGGTAAGGATATGAAAAAGCTTTTCTTTTTATTTTGTGCGCTGTCACTGGCTGCATGCGGCGGGGTAAAAGCACCTGCGAACTTAAATGAAGAAAAAGTATTCTTTGCATTTGATTCTGCCGAAGTTTCATCTGAAATGTCGCGCGATTTGCAGGGGCAGTCATTGTATATGAAAAAGCACCCGGACATAAACGTAACCCTTGAAGGCCATTGCGACGAACGTGGCAGCACGGAATACAACCTGGCATTGGGGGCGTTGCGCGCCGGAAATGCCGCACATGTGTTAATTAAGGACGGAATCGAGCCATCACGCGTAAAAACAATTTCGTACGGCAAAGAACGCCCCCAGTATTTTGGCACAGGCGAAAAAGTCTGGGCAAAAAATCGTAACGCAACCACACGTGTGGATAAATAATACCAGGCGCCCCCGACCGGGGCGTTGTTTTTTTATGTTTTCTTGACCGCAAAACAAAATTCTACTACCATCCGAATCATGGAAGACAACACAGCTATATCTTTTGCAAATGTCGCCGCACGGTATGAACATGGGGCGGACGTTTTAACCGATGTATCATTTAACATCAGTAAAGGGGCGTTTTACTTTTTATCGGGCGCATCGGGTGCCGGAAAAACGACCCTGTTGCGATTGATATATCAGCTGCATAAGCCATCGGCGGGCCAGATAAAGTTGTTCGGACGCGCCACTACTGATATTTCACGCGACGACATCGCAAAATTGCGACAGAAAATGGCGATTGTATTTCAGGAGTACTCCCTGCTTAGTCATTTGACGGTGTTCGACAACATTGCATTGCCTTTGCGGGTACGTGGCATACCGGAGGCCAAGATAAAAAAACTGGTTGCCAAAGTACTGGATTGGGTTGGCCTTGGCAAATACGCGGATGCAAATCCGCGCGCCTTGTCCGGCGGCCAGCAACAGCGTGTTTCCGTTGCACGTGCGATAATAGTTCAGCCGACAATTCTGCTGGCGGACGAACCGACCGGAAACCTTGACGATGAAAATGCCTCACGCCTGATGGAGCTGTTTATTCAAATGAACAAACTGTTCGGCACAACCATTATATTGGCGACACATAATAAAAAACTGATGGATACTTATAAGTTTCCCGTATTGCATGTGGAAAACCATCGTGTCGGATTTGTGGGCAAAATTCCCGCCCCGGAAAAAACAGAGTCCAAGAAAGTCTGGAAAGGTCCGAAACCGCAAAATTATTTTGCCGAGTTATCAAAACAGTTTGACGATATTGGGAATGCATAAATGAAAACACCGGTTGTATTTTCTCTTGTCCGCGAGCAATCCGTTTTTATGACGGTGATTATGGCGCTGTTAACATTTTTGTCTGTAATTGCACTTGGGGTCGCAATTGCCATTGGCACAGGTGTCGCCCGATGGAATACACAATGGGATTTAATGGCAACGGTTCAGGTAATGCCGGGCCAAAATATGGAAACAACCACAAAAATACTGGATGCCAACAAAGATAAAATCGCATCCGTAAAAAAGATATCAAGTGATGAAATGACGGAACTGATGCGCCCCTGGATATCGGGCGGCGGTGCGGCAATGAAAAACTATCTGCCGGAAATGTATGAAATCAAGCTGAACAAAAAGGCGGATATGAAATCACTTGCGGACAAATTTTCCGGCAATGCCCGCTTTCTGTCCCATTCTGCGGCAATGTCCCCGGCGACCGGCGCCGGTTGGCGAATGATTGCAATCGCGGGTTTAATTCTTACGATGGCCTTGGGCGCAATCGGCGTATGCATATCTTTCATTGCGCGAAATACCGCCCTGCTACATCGGCGGGAACTGGAAATATTAAACCAAGTAGGCGCACGCGATAATTTTGTTGCACGCCAGATGCAAATCATCGTTGGAAAAATCTCAATAACGGCCGCCATTGCCGGCTTTGTCGCCGCAACACCGGTACTGCTGCTGATTTTATCAGCGGCACACCATGCACGTGTGGGTCTAATGGCAATGATGGCACTTAACGGCGCGGCCTGGACCCTGCTTGCGGCAATGCCGATTGCAATCAGTATTATTGCAATCTGGATAACCGGACGGACCACATTAAATATTTTAAAAAATAGCTGATGAAGTTTTTTACACCGTCTTTTTTAGCATTTGCCCTGTTCATCATGGGCGGCATGATGTTTAAATCCATAACACCATCTGTCTGCGGAACAATTTTGCCGGACGACAGCATATTCGTTTTAACCGGTGATGCACGACGTATACCTTTTGCCATGCGCCAGATGCGAAAATATCCGGATGCCGACCTGTATATTATCGGTGCGGGCGCCCAGGGTTCTTTTGAAATGGCGAAAAAAGTAACCGTTGAATCCGATTCGAAATCCACATACCAAAACGCCAAGGCCATACGGGATATTGTGAACAAAACAGGTCTGGACAGGATTGTCGTGGTCACCACCGAAGACCATATGAATCGTGCACAGTACCTTATCCGGCAAGAGCTGCCTGACATAGAGCTTGTTGCATGCCCGGTGCGCTTGGTTGATATGCCCGCGACGAAAAGACTTGAACGATGGGCCACCGAATATATAAAATACATCGTCACAATGTTCGGGATAAAGGAAGGATAAAAAAACATGCTGCGCACGATTATATTCAAAATAGTTCTGGCAATATATTTCGTTTTGTGGTCGCCATTATTGTTGGTCGGCCTGCTAAATAAACGCGTTAATGATTTCTTTGTAATTACGGATGCACGCGGCGTACTATTGCTTGCACGATGGATTGCCGGAATAAAATATAAAATTCATTACCCGCCGACCGAAGAAAACGGCATTCCTGTAAAACCGAATGAAAATCTGCGTCTTGATGGCAAGGCAATTATTGCGGCCAAGCACATGTCGATATTGGAAATCGCTGTTTTGGCGACAAATATTCCCAAATCATTCTTTATAATAAAGCGCGAGCTGCTGTGGATTCCGATATACGGTTGGGCGTTCTGGCGCATGGGACTGCAGCCTGTTAACCGGACCCGCGGCAAAACAAACATGAACAAACTGGCAAACGCGGTGGCAAAAAAAATCATGAACGGCCATGTTCTTGTAATATTCCCAGAGGGTACACGCGTGAAGCCCGGCGCCCGCCCTGCTCTTAAGCGCGGCCTGCTGTACTTGGCCCATCAGTTAAAACTGCCGATTATGCCGGTCGGAACAGATGCCGGCGTATACTGGCCTAAACGCGGCAGAATGCATCCCGGCACAGCAAACGTATATTTTGAACCATTGCTACCCTGCAATGCATCTTTGGATGAAATAAGGGATGCGATAAACGAACACAGCGCATAATCAAAACATCTAAATAAGACAAAATGCCCAAAAGGGCATTTTTTTATTGAAAATACTAAATACTTTTAACAAAAAAGGCCCACTAAAAAAAACGGTCCTTTTTT
>JAIDLK010000062.1 GCA_029051085.1 Alphaproteobacteria bacterium
CGGTCAGCATTTCCGCTATGTTTATTATTTCTGCCATTATTTCGTTTGCATTTAATTCGATTTGGGCTGCCAAAAATGATTTACCGTCCATTTGGACGGTATTTTTATTGAAACTTAATTTTTACCCCAAGCCGTCATATTATAAAAATGATTGGATGCAACAGATGAAAAAACTGTTGTTATTTTTTTTCAAATGTTCTAATTTTTTAGCATCATGAGCACTAAAATTATCGAAAATATTGATTCACAGCAACTGGCAGAGGCCCTGTCAGAGCGCTATCTGTCATACGCCGTCAGTACGATTGTCTCGCGCGCATTGCCGGATGTCCGTGACGGTTTAAAGCCCGTGCATCGCCGCATTTTGTATTCCATGCTGCGCCAGAAATTGTCGCCCGCGGCCGCATTCCGCAAGTGCGCAACGGTTGTCGGTGACGTGCTGGGTCATTACCATCCCCATGGCGACAGCAGTGTTTACGACGCCATGGTGCGCCTGGCCCAGGATTTCTCGGTCCGATATCCGTTAATCGACGGCCAGGGAAACTTTGGTAATATCGACGGCGACCCCCAGGCGGCATACCGTTATACCGAGTCAAAGATGACCCAGGCCGCCATGTTAATCATGGAAGGACTGGACGAAGACAGCGTTGATATGATGCCGAATTTTGACGGCACAACGTTAGAGCCGACTGTCATGCCGGGGGCGTTTCCGAATCTGCTGGCAAATGGCGGTATGGGTATTGCCGTGGGTATGGCGACCAATATTCCGACGCATAACGTGGCAGAGGTCTGTGATGCCTTGGCACTGGTAATCGACCGGCCGGATGCAACAACGGCCCAGATTATGAAAAAGCTGGTCGGGCCGGACTTTCCGACGGGCGGCATCTTAATCGACAATTTCGATACAATTGTTAAAAATTATGAAACAGGGCGCGGGGCGTTTCGTGTGCGCGCGCGCTGGGAAATAGAAGAGCTGGAGCGCGGCGCCCAGCAAGCGGTCATTACCGAGATTCCATATGGAATTGTAAAATCCAAGTTGGTTGAGCAGATTGCATCGCTGATTGATGCAAAGAAATTGCCGCTGGTAGATGACATTACCGATGAATCCACAACGGATGTGCGCATCGTTATCACCCCGAAAAGCCGTAATGTGCCGCTTGATAAAATGATGGCGCATCTGTTTGCAATGACGGATTTGGAATCGCGCTTTAACATGAATTTCAATGTTATCGATTCCAACGGTGCGCCGCGTGTTATGGGTATCGGTGATGTTCTGCGCGAATTTATCGCCCATCAAAAGAATGTTTTGCGTCGCCGTACGACATGGAGACTGGGGAACATCGCACGACGTTTGGAAATCTTGGGCGGGTTGCTGATTGTATATTTAAATCTGGACCGCGTGATTGAAATTATCCGCACCGAAGACGATGCCAAGGCCGCCTTGATTGCCGAATTTAAATTAACCGATGTTCAGGTAGAGGCAATTTTAAACACCCGCCTGCGTGCGTTGCGCCGGCTTGAGGAAATGGAAATCCGCCGCGAGGATGCGGCCCTGCGCGAAGAGCAGGAAAAGCTGATGGCCCTGATGGCAAGCGAAGAACTGCAAAACACTCAGATAAAGGCGTGGTTCGCGGACATCAAAAAGACATATGATAAAAAGACGACTTTGGGGCGCCGCCGTACAACATGGGCGGAACAGACCGAAGAAATAGTTGTTAACGCGGATGAATTCATTGAAAAAGAACCTTTGACCATCATCTTGTCCACAATGGGTTGGATACGTGCGGCAAAGGGAAATCTGGATTTAAACAATCTGGAAATGAAGTTTAAAGAAGGCGACGAACTGCAGACGGCATTCCACGCGATGAGTACGGATAAAATAAATCTGTTCACATCACGCGGGAAAATGTTCACGTTATTGGCGCGTGATTTGCCGTCCGCGCGCGGTTTTGGTGAATCCGTACGAATGATGGCGGACATCGGGGCCGATGAAAATATTGTTCGCGCATTCGTATTGGATACGGCGGCAAAATATCTGTTGGTGGGGCGGCATGGAAACGGCTTTATCGTTGCCGGCGAAGGCTGCCTGGCCCAGACGCGCACCGGGAAACAGGTTATGAATACCGACGACAAGAACCCGGCGATTATGTGCGTTCCGGTCACAGGCGATACCATCGCCATGTCGGGCAGTAATGACAAGCTGCTGATATTCCAGACCGCGGAAATTCCGACAATGTCACGCGGCAAGGGTGTAATCCTGCAGAAATATAATGCCGAACGTACATATGTTTTGGATGTTATGTTCTTTAATATGGCCGACGGATTTGGTTGGACAACGGGCCGCGGGACAACCAAACTGGATGATATAAAACCATGGACGGGCAAGCGTGCATCCCAGGGACGCACCGTCCCCGTCGGTTTCCCACGCAGTGGCAAATTCGGCAAATAAAAAAACGCCCACCTGGGCGTTTTTTATTTACTGGATTGCCGCGGGGGCTATCGCCCCTCGCAATGACAGTAGTGTGTAATCCGTGCACTTACTCACATTGTCATTGCGAGGGAGTGAAACGACCGTGGCAATCCAGTTATTTATTGCAATTGGTCAACGATTAAGATATAATTTTTTATGCGACAGGTGTTCTGTTGCCTGAGATTGCACTCTCAGTTGCTGGTTGCCCGCACGGGCGTAAAACCTTTCAACCCTATGGGGTTGGGAGGGCTGGTTGGATTTCCAACCAACACATACCAGTGATGTGAGTGCAAACCTCCCGCCCCGGTCTTTTCAGATTTTTGCGGTTGCAATTATGTTTACATATGGTAAAATTTGATTGTAATAGGCACCCCCTGTTGCGAAAAATGCGAGCTTGAAACCTCGTTTACCTAAACCGCCTGTGCGGGCGTAAAATGCTCCACCCATTGGGTTGGAGTCGGCGAATATATTGAATAAGCCGGGATAGCGTTTAGGTATCGTTTCAAACTCCAACCACTTGATATTTTTCCAGTGGTTTTTTGTTTGTATAAATACAAAGAAAAATTGCTATGCGGTGGGGGTTGTTTATATTTTGTTTAATATTTTCCACAACGGCGGCCCATGCCAAGCATAAAATATTTGAGCGCGAATATGTGTCAAAATACTGTAAGGGCGCCATAGAATATGTTTTGCCCGACCGAACACGCGTTGATTGTTTAACGAATGAATATGCCATCGAATTTGATTTCGCATCCAAATGGGGCCAAGCCATTGGGCAATCATTGCACTATGCGCATATGACACGGCGTCTGCCCGCAATATATTTAATTTTGGAATCTAAGAAAGATATGCGTTTTGTAGAAATCTTAACGCCGTTATGTAATGTATATGGAATCAAATTATTTTTGATTGAAAATTATTAACTGGATTGCTTCACTTCGTTCGCAATGACAGTGGTGCTAGGCTGATTGTCATTGCAAGCCCCAATGGGGCATGGCAATCCAGAAAAAAAATCCCGCCATGTGGCGGGGCGTTTTTTATTCCATTGCAACGATGAATATTTTTGCATCGTTGGCAGCCTTTATAACGGCCGGCTTGTCCACGACAAAACATGTTCGCGCGTTCACCACAATCCCGCGCAGGTGCGCCGCCGCAACCGCACGTACGGTATCAACGCCGATTGCCGGAATATCAATGCGCAAATCCTGGCCTGGTTTGGTCATTTTTGCAAAGACGCCGCTGCTTTTCGTCATGTCACGACGCATGTCCACTACGCGGCGCAGCATGTTGGCCGTGCCCTCGGCCGCCTCTACCCCGATAACCTGCTTATCCACAACAACGGATGCGCCGATATCCTCGGCCCCGATGGTATGCGATACGGCGATTGCGCGTTCAATGTCCGCGGCATCACGCGCGGCCGGTTTTGTACGCGTTTGAACACCGGGCGTCGCAAATGTTAATTCCGGGGCCAAATCCTGGGCCGCGACAATTTCAAAGCCACGCTTTTCCAATACCTTGTTTAATGCAACCGCCATTGAATCATATCCTTTTTGATGTCTTTTTATACTTATCAGTGCGCCAAGCGTCCACAGGTCGGGCCGTATATCCGACAGCTTTGGGTGACCGATTGCGCCGACAAACGTAAGCTTGCGTATACCGCGGCGGCGAAATTCACGTATGGCCGAACCCCCGCCGCCGATACGTGCAACCATATCGGGCATCAGCCGCGGGTCATAGAAATTTTTCAGTCCCACGACAAAAACATCCCAACCCGCCGCACGCAACGCATCACGTGTAAAGAACGGCAGGTCCAACGCGCCCGCCACCAATGCTATTTTTTTATCTGATGAATGTGATTTTTTATTCATGCCTTTAATACTACGCACAAATAGGGCTGGAATCAAGTTTCAAATTTTGTTAAAGTTTTATTAAAATAAAACGGAAAGAAGAAAAAGTGATGAAAAATACACCATTTTTAATTGCACTGTGCGGCGCAATGGGCGCCATGTCTGCTAATGCCGCATATACTGACCGCCAATTCCGGTCAGAGGTTTCACGCGGTCTGGATATCGTCAGCGCACGCGCAAATGTTGAGGTTGTAAAAGACGATGCGCCGGGCGAGCTGGGGCTGGAAGTGTATCAGACCGTTGATGCGGTTGATACGCGTGATGTAAAACTGTTTATTCCGACGACAATGTATGTACGCGGTGGCGCGGGCCTGAATCTGGGCTTTGCAACAGACAAGGCGAAATTTGCCGGCAAAGAGTATGAAAGCAGCGGCAGCTGGACCACACAAATCGGTCTGGGCTGGAACCTGTCGTCATATGTGCGCACGGAAATAGATTTCCAGGAATCGACACTTAAATTTTCTGATTTAGACAATCATCAGGCAACGTACCAGACTCTGGGAACTATGCTGTATTTTGATTTGGCACGCCGCTATGTCCAAACCGGTGACATTACCCGTCGTCGCGTATTTGTCCCGTTTATCGGCGTGGGCGCGGGATTTGGCCGATATGAATTTGAAGGCGCCGGTGGTGCCGACGGATTTGTTATCGCCGCACCACGTGCCCAGATTGGCTTTAACATCGCCCTGACGGATTTAATCGGCATTGATATCGCATATCAGTATCAGATGATGATTGGCAACGGTTTCGGTTGGGACGTACGTGCCGGCGGTGTTGATAATATCAGTAATGTTATGGCTTCATTCCGTGTGAACTTTTGATGTGGGGGATTTAAAAGATGAAAATAAAATATTTATTAGCGACCGCCGTATGTTTAATGCCATGCATTGCCAACGCGGCGATTCCATATCGCGCCCAACAGAACCGCATGCCGGCGCCTGTCGCCCCCGATGGCCGCGATGCCGAGGCGTTTGCCCGCAACCATCGCTTTTACGTTGGCGGAATGTATGATTTTTCCATATGGAATTCCTATACCGATGACAAAGACGTTCATGCCGGCGGGAAAAACACATCCTCGTTTGAGGCGGTGGCCGGTATCCGTATTTACGATACGTTCCGTATAGAGGCGAACTATATCCGCACACGTGCAAAATGGAATAACTTCTCGTTGGATGGGAATACCGGATTTATCAATGCGATAATCGATGCGCGAATCGATAACCTGTATCGCCTGTTTTATAACCAGCGCTTGGTGCCGTATATCGGGGCTGGTGCCGGTCTGTCATGGAATTCGGCAAACGACATTCATATCGACAATAAGATTACGCCGGCGGTTGCCGCAATGGCGGGCTTGGGCATTGAACTGGGCGAGTATTTCACGATTGATGCGGGGTATCGCTATATGTACATGTTCACGCCAAAGTTTGACGCAATAAAAGACCTGGCGCCAATCGCGCACCAGTTCCGTATTGGCGCACGAGTGAATTTCTGATGAATACATGCCCGTTTTTTGGCAAATGCGGCGGTTGCAAATTTGATTTTGCGGCCGCCGATTATCGTTCGCAAAAACATGCACAGCTGCGCGGCATATCGCCGACGGCCGATGCCGTATGGGTTGCGCCCGGCGCACGTCGGCGCGTTGACTTTTGCTTTGCCGGTGGCGAGTTTGGGCTGTATTCGGCCGGCTCCAAGGATATTATCCCCGTACGAAATTGTCCGAATGCGGCCCCGGAAATAAATGCCGTATTACCCGCCTTGGCCGCAATGCCATGGAGTGGTGCAGGCGCCGCGCTGATAACATTGTGCGAAAACGGAATTGATATCGCGATATCGTCGGATGTTCCGTATTGCAGCGCTGATTTCAAACGTGCGGCGGATGCCTTGCCCGCGATTCGTATTACATGGAATGACAAGGTTATAAAGCAAACCGCCGTACCGATTATAAAGTTTGGTGATGTGGCGGTTGAATATCCGATTGGCGCATTTTTACAGCCGGGCAAGCCGGGCGAAGATGCGATACGCGCCATGGTTGTATCGGCCGCGGCCGGTGCCCGGCGCGTCGCGGATTTATTTTGCGGGCTGGGGAATTTTACACATGCATTAAAGGCGGATGGTTTTGATATAACAGGCCCACACTGTCGGCGTGACCTGTTTAAAAATCCGGTAACACTCGGCATGCTAAAATCATACGACTGTGTTGTGATGGACCCGCCGCGCGCCGGGGCGGATGCTCAGTGTAAAATACTGGCGAAATCGGATGTGGCGCGCATTATTTATGTATCCTGCAATCCGGCGACCTTTGCACGCGACGCCAAGACATTACAGCGCGGCGGATATAAAATAACCAGCCTGATTCCGGTCGATCAATTTGTTGGCAGTACGCACTGGGAACTATTCAGCGTTTTTGAGAAATAGTTCGGAAATCGTCCCTTTGGGCATGCCCCGTTGCAAACAGTGACGAATGTTTTCAGGGGATAAAGAAAACCGCCCGTGGGCGGTTTTTATTAGCGCGCTTTTTGCGCCGCTTTGAATGTATCCAGCGCCGCTTTCAACGCATCAATCTTTTTCTTTGTGGTGGCCTTGCTGCCCTTGTATGGGTCATAGCTGTCGATGTAAAAGCCGTGCTCCGTAGAAATGGTTTCATGTTCCAAAATGGAATCAATGCTGGCCATAATTCTTTTCTTCATCGGTGTACCGACCGGTGTTTTGTCAGAAAGCTCGCACAGCTGCTGGCTTAAATCATTGAATTCTTCAATAAGCGGCTGCTTCCCGGTCATTTTGTTTATTGCATCACGAAATTTCAGTCGAATTTGTTTTGTATTCATGGTGTTTTTCCCTCTTTTATTATTTATTATAGTATAAGTATAACACAAAAAGTGTCAATTGTCAATGACGGGGCGCCTAAAAATAAAAATCCCCCATTTGGAGGATTTTTTGAATTAGAAACCAAAGACCATTCTTTGTTTCGACTGACGCTTCTTTTCGTTGCGTACAGCTTCTTCTTTCAAACGCTTGCGCTTTGTTGTGGGTTTTTCGTAACGCTGGCGTTCTTTCATTTCGCGATACAGACCTTCTTTCTGAGATTTACGTTTTGCAACGCGCAGAGCCTGTTCAACGTTATTGTCGCGAACCAGAACCTTTACCATACTTAATTCACCCCCTTTGCGGCGTTTTTTCTTTTGTTATCTTGGTGGAGCCAATCAGACTCGAACTGACGACCCCCTGCTTGCAAAGCAGGTGCTCTACCAACTGAGCTATGACCCCAATGCGGAATGCATTCTATATTTTTATTGGCGGCTTGTCAATAAAATCTTTGGGTGGACAGATTTTTATCCGGTGAATATAATGCGGACATGTCTAAAATATCAGAAAAATTAAAACGTATTGTAACGCCGGATGCCGATGCAGGCCGGATTAAATGGTCTTTGTACGGGCGTGTCTGGCGCGAGATAGGGCGGCCTTATGTAAAATGGCTGGTGCTGGGTATTTTGTTTACAGTTCTGGCCGCCGGTGCCGAAGGGTATACGATAACGCTGGTCCAGCAGGTCGTGGACAAGGCGTTCATCGGCAAAAGCATGGATGCAATATATTTTCTGGGCGGCCAGATTATATTGGCGTTTGGGATAAAGGGTGTTTTTACATATGCCAAGGCTTTGGTTATGTCCAAAGGTGGCCTGATGGCGCATGCGGGGCTGCAGAACAAGATTTTCCGTCATATGATGCGGATGAATCTGTCGCGCTTTTATGGCGATGGAATCGGTAAAAACCTGAACTATTTCACGGTGCAAAGCGGCGCGGTGTTAAGCCTGGTGACAACAACGGTATTAAAGCTGGTTCAGAATGTCGCAACACTGGCGATGACGTTGGCGCTGATGTTTTGGTATGCGCCGCAGATGTGTGTTGTTTTAATGTTCCTGGCTCCGGCGATAATGATTCCGATGTCGATTATTATGCGCAAGCGCAGAAAACTGTCACGCCAGTCTTTTAAGATTGCAAACAATGTAACCCAGCGTTTAAACCAGACACTGCACGGGATAAAAACAATTCAGGCCTTTACCGGCGAGTCTCGCGAGGAAAAGCAGTTCGCAAGCGTCGTAAACGATTCGGTTGTAAATTCTTATAAAAGCACCCAGGCCAATGCTCTGCGTTCGCCATTGATGGAATTTATGATATCTATCGGTTTGTGTATTGCCATGATTATGGGCGGGCACTTTATTGCATCGGGCCAGATTACGACGGGTGACTTTACGGCGTTCTTGTTGGCGTTGACCGCGGCGTATAAGCCTGCAAAAAGCATTACCGGTACCGGTGACACGGTTCAGCATGGCCTTCTGGCGGCCGAGGTGCTGTTTGAGTTCCTTGACAGCAAGCCTGATATCATAGATGCGCCGGCGGCTGAAACGCTGCATGGGTCAAAAATGTCCGTCGCATTTGACAACGTATCATTTGAATATACCCCGGGCGAGCCTGTTTTGAAAGATATCAGCCTTAACGTGCCTGCGGGTAAGGTTTGTGCACTGGTCGGGCCATCCGGTGGCGGCAAGACAACTTTGTTTAATTTGCTGCAACGTTTTTATGAACCGCAATTTGGAAAAATCACAATAAACAGAAAAGACATTCGCAAATATACGATGCAGTCCCTGCGCGATAATATTGCCGAGGTGTCACAAAGCGTATTTTTGTTTAATATGAGCATTGCGGACAATATAAAATATGGCAACCCAAACGCAACAGATGAGCAGGTTATCGCCGCTGCACGTGCCGCCAATGCGCATGACTTTATTATGGAGTTTCCCGACGGCTATGATACAAATGTCGGCGAGGGCGGCGCACTGCTGTCCGGCGGCCAGCGCCAGCGTATCGCAATCGCGCGTGCAATTTTAAAAGATGCGCCCATACTTCTTCTGGACGAGGCGACATCCGCCCTTGATACACAAAGTGAAAAGTTGATACAGACGGCATTAAAAGACCTGATGCGCGGTCGCACGACATTTGTAATCGCACACAGATTATCAACTGTCTTGGATGCGGATATAATATGCGTCATCAAAGACGGACAGATTGTAGAGCAGGGGACTGATACAGAGTTGTGCTGTGCCGGTGGCGAGTACCAGCGTCTGCGTGATATTCAGTTTTCAACAAATAACCGGGAGAGAGCAGCAAACAAGAAAAGGAAAAAAGTAGATGACAAATAAAGATGATATGAATACCCGGGTCCAAGCACTGGCGGCGCAGTTGGAACAGATGCGCACTGATATGTATAAGCTGGTCGATAATGCGATTTTAAACATTGCGCGTACATGCGCGGGCATGTCGCCGGAAATGTTTGAAGAGGTTATCTCGTCCGTATTCCATCCGCTGGAATCCGCCGCGGCCGCCGCTGCGGCGTCGCGGCCGGCCGCGACAAAAAAGCGTCCTGGTCGCAAAGCGGTATGGTCGCGGTCGTCAGATAAATCGCTGCGCTGCGCGTATTACGAACGCCGCCGCAAAGGTCAGGATATAGAACCCGAACTGGAGGCGGAGCTGGTACGTCGTTTCCCGACATATGATGCCGCGACGCATACGTTCACAGGTCGTGCGGGAAAAGAATCCGCCAAGGAAAAAGTTGAAAAAACACCGCGCGTTTGCACGCCGCGTCCGTATAAAGACCTAAGCAACAATGAGATAATGCTAAAGTATCATTCCGCGCGTATGGCGGGTGACCCGATTGAGGATGCGCTGCACGTGGAGCTAAAGCGCCGTTATCCAAATCGCTATGATGCGCAAAATCGTGTTTTGCCGGACCGGAAAAAGACCGGCCAAAAGAAAAAGTCGTTGCGAGAACTTACGGATGCAACACTGAAAACCAAGTATTACAATGCGCGTAAATCGGGCAATATCCCGGCGGAGTTGAATGAAGAGCTGGCCCGTCGCTTCCCGGCATATAATAAAGAAACACGTGAATTTGTTAATTTATGTGGCGGGTATCGTATCGCCACCCCGGAAGATATTGCCGAAATGGAGCGTGCCCAAGCGGCAAAAGCCGCGCGTCGTCGCGCAGAAGAGCGGGCGAAAAAAAATGCCGTGAGTGCCGCCGCCAAGGCCGCCGATAAATCTAAGGCCACCGCGCCTGTGGCGGATACCGTGCCGACGTCGGAAAATGAGCTGGTTGTAACGGCCATGCGTACAAAAATATCACAGGACGGCGTACACCACGATGTGTTTGTAAATGGCAAATGCATCCTGCGCAATCATATCGATACCCAGATTCAGGTATTTTTGAACGGAACAATTCTTGGAGTATATGGTCGCGTGACGGATATTCCGAATTTACCCAGCAGTCCTTCTTGGCAGGTTTATGATACGAATATGAAACGCCGCACTTTTTCACAGGTGCACCCGTTTACCAAGAAAAGTGTTTACATCAAAAACATTTTGCCACTTCCGGAAGACCAGCTGTCACTAGAGGTCAGCAACAAGATGCGCATAATCTTACGCGAGCGCATATCCGACCGGATATTTAGAATCGCAAACGAAAGTGAAAAACAAAAATAAAGAAACGGGGCACTGCCCCGTTTCTTTATTTTGCCCGCTTTTATTTTACAACAAGCTCTTTGCCCTTAACGTCAACCTCTACGGTGCCGCCGTCGACTATCTGTCCGGATAAAATTAAATCTGCAATTTTATCCTCTACATTCGACATAATCAGACGTTTCAAGGGACGCGCACCAAATGCCGGGTCGTATCCATGCTCGGCCAGCCATTTTACGGCCTTGTCCGAAACATGCAGCTGTATGTGGCGCTCTGCCAGACGCTTTTCAAGATTCTTCAGCTGAATCTTTACAATTCCGGCCATCACATCCTTGCCTAGCTCATTAAAGAATACAATCTCGTCAATACGGTTGATAAATTCCGGTCGGAAATGTTTCTTTACAGCCTCCATATCGGGCAGATTGCTTGTCATTATAATGATAGTGTTAGAGAAGTTCACAACATGCCCCTGGCCGTCGGTTAAGCGTCCATCATCCAGTATCTGCAGGAATACATTGAACACGTCGGGATTCGCTTTTTCAATTTCATCAAACAGCAACACCTGATACGGGCGCCGGCGCACGCTTTCGGTCAGGACGCCTCCCTGTTCATATCCTACATACCCCGGGGGACTGCCAATCAGGCGGGATACGCTGTGCGGTTCCATATATTCGCTCATGTCAATGCGGGTCATGGCGGTGTCATCGTGGAACAGATATTCAGCCAGTGCCTTTGCAACCTCGGTCTTGCCGACACCGGTCGGCCCCAGGAACATAAAGCTGCCCGCCGGTCGGCGCGGATCGGACAGGCCCGCGCGGCTGCGTCGTATTGCGCGTGCGATTACGTTCAGTGCTAAATCCTGGCCAACCACGCGATTGCGCAGCTCATCCTCGATATTCAACAGTTTGCTTTGCTCTTCACCGCTTAGCTTGTCCGCAGGAACACCGGTCCATTTGCTAACCACGGCGGCGATATGTTCCGGCAGCACCGTCTTGTATTCACGTGCGTCGGCATTCATTTTTTTGATTTCTTCTTCCAGCTGTGGAATCTTGCCGTATTGCAGTGCCGATGCCTTTTCATAATCACCGTTGCGCATGGCGGTTGCCACTTCGGCCTTGGCCGCATCCAATGCCGCCATTGCATCCGATAGTGCACGCATCTTTTTCTGCTCGGCCTGCCATTCTTCGGTCAGTGCTTTCGATTCGGCCTCTGTTTCTTTTATAATCCCGTCCAGCTCTTTCAGACGCTTTTTTGATTCCTCATCTTTTTCTTTTTTAAGGGCCTGTTGCTCTATCTTCATCTGCATCAGTTTTCGGTCAACCTCGTCCAGTTTATCCGGTTTTGATGCTATTTCTATGCGCACACGTGCGGCCGCTTCGTCAATCAGGTCAATCGCTTTGTCCGGCAGAAAGCGGTCGGTAATATAACGGTCGGACAGCTTTACCGCCGATACCAGCGCGGCATCCGCAATACGCACACCATGGTGCCCCTCGTATTTTTCTTTTAGACCGCGCATGATGGAAACAGTGTCTTCAACACTGGGCTCATCAACGTATACAGGCTGAAAGCGTCGGGCCAAGGCCGGGTCTTTTTCAATATACTGGCGATATTCGTCCAGTGTTGTCGCGCCCAGACAGTGCAGCTCGCCACGCGCCAGCATCGGTTTTAACAGATTGCCGGCATCCATACTGCCTTCGCCTTTGCCGGCACCGACCAATGTGTGCAATTCGTCAATGAATAAAATAATCTGGCCGTTGGAATCTTTTACCGCCTTTAATATGGCCTTCAGACGTCCTTCGAACTGGCCGCGAAACATTGCGCCCGCCATCAGGGCCCCCATATCCAGGCTTAACAGCTTTTTATTTAACAGATTTTCCGGCACGTCACCCGTGATAATACGCGTGGCCAGGCCTTCTACAATCGCTGTTTTCCCAACACCCGGATTTCCGATTAACACGGGATTGTTTTTTGTTCTCCGCGACAGCACCTGTATGGTCCGCCGAATTTCTTCGTCACGTCCGATAACAGGGTCCAGTTTGCCGTCCGCCGCCAACTTGGTAAAATCGGTGGTATATTTCGCAATGGCCTGTTCGGGCGTTTCCTGCATTTCTTCTGGATTCATAAAATCCTCCTATTATTTGTTATTGTTAACAGATATATAGTGGCAGTTTTTTCCATTTCAAGTTATAGGAAACATCGCCGTTGACAGGTAGTTGATAAATATGTGAAAACATTACTTGACTTTTTTTGTTTTTTGTTATAAATTGAGCCCCAGTTATCAAAGGATTATATTATGCCACGTGTATGTAAAGTTACTGGTAAGAAAACAGAAGTAGGGATGAACGTTTCCCACTCTATGCGTCATACGAAACGCACATTCTTGCCGAACCTGCAAAAATTAAAGTTCCACAGCGATATTTTAAACCGTGACTTTTCGTTGCGTATTTCGGCGGCGGGCTTGCGCACGCTGACCAAGCACAGTGGTCTGGACGGTTATGTAACGGCAAAGCCGGTATCGCGTTTGACCGAGGAAATGGCTGCGATTAAGAAAGCCATTGAAAAGAAAGTGGGCAAGGCAGAAGCGCCGGCGAAAAAGCCGACACACAAGCCGAACCGCAGCGCCCGCTTGGTCAAAAAGGTTGAAGCAAAGAAAGCTGCATAAGTTTTCTTGTGCCTTCTGGCCCCGTGGCGGAATTGGTAGACGCGCTTGACTCAAAATCAAGTTCTGCAAGGAGTGTCGGTTCGAGTCCGACCAGGGCCACCAGAAATAAAAAAACACCCCGCAACCGCGGGGTGTTTTTTTTACAGGCAAACCAGTTTCAAATACCACGAAGATGATAGACTATCTTCGCGGGAAGATAGGTTATTCTGAATCCGGCAA
>JAIDLK010000063.1 GCA_029051085.1 Alphaproteobacteria bacterium
TCGGACCTTTTTTTATGCCGCATTTTTCATAAGATATCTGTGGCGCTGGCCTGTGGTAAGACAATTGGATTCCTTGAATGTTTTTCTTTCACAGAATTCCGAATACTTGCCGATATTGAAATTAGAAACCGGTCTGATAAAGCCCATAGAGCGTGAAAAACGTTCGCATGGGGTTCTCTGTAATGTTTCTGCGCTTGCCATAGTGTCTCCTCCCTTTTTTGTTTTTTGGCGTTACGTTGTTTATTGTTCATTCGATGCCCGTGCGGCGGCGGCAATTTCTGCGTCGCATTTTGGGCAGAATTCATAATTTCCGGCCAGGTACCCGTGTTTTGGACAAATCGAGAATGTCGGTGTCAGGGTCATATACGGAACCTTGTAATTTTCAAATATCGTCCGTACAATTTTCTGGGCGGCGTCACCCGATGAAACCGGTTCGCCCATATACAGATGCAGCATTGTGCCACCGGTATATTTGCGCTGTAACTCTTCCTGGTGCTCCAGTGCGACGAATGGGTCGTCCGTAAAGTTTACCGGCAGCTGGGTCGAATTTGTGTAATAGGGCGCGTCTTTGGTTCCGGCGGTAATGATGTCCGGGAAATTCTTGGTATCTGTTTTTGCAAAACGATAAGAGCAGCCCTCTGCCGGTGTGGCCTCAAGATTATACAGGTTGCCCGTCTGTTCCTGGAATGTTGCCAGATTGTCACGGATAAAGTCCATAACATCCAGAACCAACTTTTTACCGAATACTGTGGCGATATTTTCCGCACCGCCGGTAAAGTTCAAAACCATTTCATTGGCACCGTTAACACCAATGGTTGAAAAGTGATGATTCCAGTTCCCCAAATAGCGACGTGTAAACGGATACAGACCGCGTTCCATATTCTTGGATATAATCGTGCGCTTGATTTCCAGTGCCTCGCGCCCCAAATCCAACAGGCGTTTCAGTTCACGGAACAGACCTTCGCGGTCACCCTTATGCGTATATCCCAAGCGCGCCAGGTTGATTGTCACCACGCCGATGGAGCCTGTTTTTTCTGCAGACCCGAACAGGCCGCCGCCGCGCTTTAACAGCTCGCGTACATCCAGACGCAACCGACAGCACATTGAGCGCACATCCGTCGGATTCAAATCGGAATTCAAGAAATTCTGGAAATTGGGAATACCGTATTTCGCCGCCAGCTCAAACAATGGTTTAACATTTTGATGGTCCCATGGAAAATCAGGAGTGATGTTATATGTCGGAATCGGGAACGTAAACGGACGTCCCAGGGCATCTCCCTCGGTCATAACCTCAATAAAGGCTTTGTTTATCATGTCCATTTCCGCCTGCAGATCACCATATGTGAAATCCACCATCTGCTTGCCGATAAACGGGTGCTGGGACTGCAAATCTCTTGGACAGGTCCAGTCGAATGTAAAGTTTATAAACGGAGTTTGTGTGCCCCAGCGGCATGGTACCGCACAGTTAAACACAAGTGTCTGCATCGCGTTTTTCACATCGGAATAAGACATATTGTCGATTCTGACATATGGCGCCAGATAAGTGTCCACAGATGAGAATGCCTGGGCGCCGGCAAATTCATTTTGCAGTGTCCCCAAGAAATTTACCATATGTGAAATGGCGGTTGCCATATGCTTGGCAGGCTCGCACTGCAGATATCCGGGGACACCGTTGAATCCCTCATATAACAATTCACGCAGTGACCAACCCGCGCAGTACCCCGTCAGCCAACCCAGGTCATGAATGTGAATCGCGGCGGTCTTGTGTGCTTCGGCGACCGCGCGCGGATAAAGATTCAGCCAATATTCCGCGGTCACGCGTTCAGATGTACGCAAAATAAGTCCGCCAATCGAATATCCAATATTGGCGTTTTCTTTGATTCGCCAGTTTGAACCACCAACATACCCTTCGATAATATCAATTGCATCAACAGAAGAATT
This sequence comes from Alphaproteobacteria bacterium, assembly GCA_029051085.1. Classification (GTDB taxonomy): domain Bacteria; phylum Pseudomonadota; class Alphaproteobacteria; order Rs-D84; family Rs-D84; genus Enterousia. The sequence continues at coordinate 1,942 of JAIDLK010000063.1, forward strand.
ACGAATCTCGCTTCGCTTTTGGCGATAAATAATATATGCTTCGGCGGTTTTATAGGCCTTTGCATCCATCAAAGATTGAATAACCACATCCTGAATAACTTCCACCGATGGCGTTTTCCCCGTAAACATGGCGTCCAATCGGTCCAGTGCATTCTGTGTAATCTTTACGATATCGGTATCTGATATTTCTTCTGTTGTTGAAACCGCTTTTTTAATTGCATCGAAAATTTTGCGTCCGTCAAAAGGCACTGTTTCGCCGCTGCGCTTTTGAACGGCGGCCAACTTTGATGTTAGTGTTGGAATGACTTGAATTGTTGTTTCTGTGGCCGACATCTGTAACCCCTGTTTTTTGTCAAAATCACAATATGTAGTAGTGTGTCCTTGAATTTGTAATCAATATATAGTGTATAAGATTCGGGCGCAATATATAAAAATGAAAAAATTTTTTATTTTTTGCTTTACTTTTAAAAAGGGCGCTGTTCTGCGCCTTTCAGAATGCAGTCATATGACACGTCACAATACCAAAGAACTTTTTGTGTCAAATTTTTATCAAAATATGGGTGGGAACAGAATCGGTTGTTTTCATAAAAATACAAAATATGGACACAAAAATGCGAATCAGGACATATATATTGACAAAACAAAACGCGTCGGGACCGACGCGCTGTATTTAATTTCGATTAAAAATAGGGCCTATCGAATCCGTGTATTTACTATTTTTTCGCGGGTGACATTTGCCTTGTCTTTGCATGACTTCAGCGCACCGCCCATACACATCAGTGCAAATGAATACACAGCAATAATTAACAATGTTTTGCCGTTTAAGGGAATTTTTACAAATTGATTTCTGCTTCTTGTCATGTTTAATAATATTATGCGGCTATAATTTTAGTATACCGCCGTATAGATTGTCAATATTTAAAATAGGTTGTTTTTCCTGATGCCCATAGGCATAATGTCTTATGTCTGGGTAGTGGTTATCCAGGCTTTTAATTAAATAAAAAAAGAGCATAACTATTATGGTTAAAAACATATATGAAATGCTGCACGAGGTTTGCATTCAGAACAAAGACCGTATTTTCTTTGTCAGACAAAATGAAACCTATGCAGATTTGCTAAAGAAAGTAAAACAGCGTGCGGTGCTGTTGGCAAAACGTTTTGGGATAAAAAAGGGTGACACTGTCGCGATATTGTCCGGCAATACACCCGAGTTTATCAAATCGTATTTTGCCATTGCATCTCAGGGGGCGCGTGTGCTGATGCTGGATACAGGGCTGTCCCCGGCCGAGCATCTAAATATGATGCAGCGTACGGGGTGCAAGCTTGCACTGGCCCAGCGTTCGCACTTTGTCGAAGGCGGCCCGGAAATGTTTGATATCGAGACGCCGGATGACACCGATGAAAATGAGTTCGTCGCCGCAGAGGTTGCGCGTTCTGATTTGGCAATGCTGTCGTTTACATCTGGCTCTACCGGCAATCCCAAGGTTGTGGGGCTGACGCACAACAATATATTGTCTTTGGGGCAGGGTGCATTGTTTTATAAATCGGTTATAAAGCCCGGCTATACCTTTTACGGATTTTTACCACTGTATCATATTTACGGGGTTGTTATCAATATAATAGCCCCGCTGGTGCTGCAGGGCAAGCTGCTGTTACAGCCGGTTTTGAACCCGCGTGAATTTATAGCAGATTTTAAAAAGTATCACCCGGAGGTTATTCCGGCGGTTCCACGTATATGGGAGGCGTTCTATAAAAAGATTGTATCCACGGCCAAGGAAAAGCATGCATATACTCTAATGCGAACTGTGATGGCGACCCAGGGAATTCTGCGGGGTATCGGTTTGAAATGTATTGTGGACAAGGTTACGAAGCCAATCCATGAACAGTTCGGCGGAAATACCAAGGTTTTGGTATCTGCCGGTGCTACATTAAAACCGACCATCCGTCGCTTTTTTGAGCGTTTGGGCTTTACCGTTGGGGACTGCTATGGCCTGACGGAATGCACGGGGCCGGGAAATTTCAACTTTGCCTTTCGCCAGGAAAACGGAAAAATGTATTATGCGGGACCACTTCAGGGTAACGAGTTGCAAATACATAATCCTGACAAAGACGGCGTTGGCGAAATTTGGTTGCGTGGCAATATGGTTATGCCGGGCTATATCGATAACCCCCAGGCAAACGCCGATGCGTTCGAAGACGGCTGGTTCAAGACAGGCGACCTTGGCAAGCTTGATAAAAAAGGCCGTCTGATTGTAAAAGGCCGTAAAAAGCAGGTAATTGTTCTGGACAGCGGTAAAAACGTATATCCGGACGAGCTGGAAGACCTGTATCTTCAGAACGAAGAAATTTTGGCTGCGGCGGTATTTGAATATACCATCAAGGACAAGGTTGTCCCATATGCTGTATTTCAGGTTGCGCCCGGCACCACAACCCAAAAGGTTGCGTTGCTAATCAAGGCGTCAAATCTGAAAATTGCACCGTATAAATGGGTAAAGCACTTCGCGATTACCGAAGAAGAGTTGCCACAGACGTCCGCGAAAAAGATAAAACATTTTGCGGTAAAAGAAATGCTGGATGCGGGCAAATTTACACGTGCAGAACAGTAGAAGCGGTATAATATCCGGGGCATATGCCCCGGATATTGTTGTTGACAAAATGTTGCGGGTGTACTATTGTAAAAAAAAGAGGTTACGCAATGTCGCAAGTCTCACCTTATGTGTCTTTTATAAGAAAGCGTATAAAATATTCGACGGCAAAACAATATGTCGCTGACCTGACGCCGCTGGCTATTAACCAGTTCTGGTTTAGATTTGGCGAGATAGAACACAACGGTGAAGGTAGGAATCTATTCTGTGGGCGTATTAACGATGCCATATTGCAGGCCGCATTTTTACGTGAAATGTCTTATAATCCACTGCGGTTTGGTGCCGGCACTTTGACGGTAAGGACCGAGGCTTCAAATGAAACCAGCGAGATTATCAAAAATATTTTGGATATACTGAAACGTTTTTCGCTGTTGTGGCCCAATGGTATTATGGGCAACATTATTATCTATGATATTTCCGATGCCAAATATCAGTTTATGCGCGACTTGCGGGATTGTTTCAAAAGCATCTGCATGCGGAATATGGCGGATTTAAAAATTGCGGAATATCGCGATGAAATTGTTGCGCATTTTGCATCCGCCCCGGATATTCCAATGGCGGAAAATGTGCGTGCAGGATTACGGGAATTGGCGGCCAAGTCCGCCACTCGTCGCGGCTATCGTCGCGATATAAGAATACTTCAAGACAGAATATCGGCGACCAATATTGAGATAACTTTACATCGTTCCCATGACAGGGAGTTTTGTGAAGACATCCGGCGCGAGTTGGATAATGCATATGCTCAGCTGGATGTTCTGCAGCTAAAGTTGCGGAAAGAAGAGAGAGGGGGCGGCCGTACCGCACCACGGAAAGGTGGCACACCAAACGCGAACATTGCGCGAAATACAGACGCCATGCCAAAAGCACTGGTACGACAAACTTCGGCTTATATTCCGGCGCCTTCGGATGAGCAGTCCGAAGATATAACCGATGCATCCGAACGTGAAATGGAACTGTTACGCACCATGACGCCGGAACATTCTACAGACGAACTGTTTCAGGAATACATGGAAAAGTGTATCGGATTCCGTGTTAAAAAAAGCGGCAAAGATTTCCAGCACTAAGCGGATTACTTACATACTGTTATATATGGCGGTAAAGATTTTTCCTGATTGACTGTCCCGTCGCCGCAATCCATACAGTTAAATCTTCTGTTTTGCGAATGGGCGGCGTCAATCGGTACGGCTGTTTTTGCCACTGCATCGACGTTTGCCGCATATTTCTGATTCGGAAAACCGAAATAAAAACCGCGGGATGGGCCACTGCATTCCGCCGCACGCCCCGGATAGCATTGCGGGTCGTTTATCTTGGCGGGGTTGGGCACGCATACCGACGTACATGTATCGGGGTCGGTTATCATCTGTTCGCAATCGGTGCATGACGATGTCTGGGGAACGCGCAGGGTTGCGCCCGGTTTCCCATAAATTGCACCATCCGTGATATGTGCGCATTTTTTTGTATCGGTTGTTTTATTAGGGTCTGTCACGCATTCCCATTCCAAAGTATTATAGTTCAAGCGGGCAATCATATTATCTGGGCACTGCTTTTCCGGGAACGGGTTGATGCATTCCCATACGCTGTCGACCAGTACGGCGGTCTGTTGACTGGCGCACAGGGGGCGGCGCGATTCATCCGCCACGCATTCCAACAGGTCGGAATCCCATATCATGTCACCGCCACAGTCTGTTTTTGTATTATATCCGATGCATTGCCAGCGTCCGAAACGATAAACCTTGGCTGTGCCGGCCGGACAGTTGACATTGACGGCGGCGGCCGCCGCAAATTCGGTTTCGGTGTCCGGAATTTCATATTGTGTCATATATACCAGTTGGCCGTCGGTTAATTCCATTTCGGAAATTATTCCGGCCGGAACAGCTCGTTTGGTTGCTGTGCCGCCCGCAATGATAAGCTTGTCCTGATATATTCCGAATGTCCCGGCATCCGCGAAGTGTTGCTCCATAATTTCCATCATGTCATTGTATTTATCCGCAGGTATGGGGGCGGCGGCTGTTACGATAAAACTATATGCTGGTTTCTTGTTTCTTACGATTTCGCATTTGGCTACGGTCAGATTGGTATTCAGGCAGACAAAGCGGCTTTCTATTTGATTCTGTTCAACACATATATCTTCAAATTTAACGCCGTGAATGGTTGCGTTGTGTGCGGCGGCGGCGCATTCGGCCACGCTGCGCATGTCTGCGTGCTCTATGGCGTATGTTGTTTCTTGGTGCATCATTCGCTGGGATGGGGCGCTTAACATATAGAAGCCGGCCATAAATATTGCGACCAAAACCATGATAAAAATATTCATCATTCCCCCTTGCGATTTATTAAAAGTCTAGCTAATATAAGAATAAACTTCAACTTTAAAAAATATGGTTCTTATATGAAGAAATGCCTTGTATTTTTGCTGTTGGCCGGATGTGGTTTTCGCCCGATGTTTACAGGTAATGATGCGGATATTTACGTTGCGCCTATTTCCGGTATTAACGGCATAGATTTGCGTAACAGCCTTAATGCAAAATTCGGGGGCCGGCATGATGCATCGGCACGTTATACGTTAACCGTAAACTTGGGGGAACCGACAACTCAGTACAAGGCTTTGGAACGTACGGGCGACGCCACCTGGCAACAGGTGTCTATGACCGCCCATTTTGAGCTGGTCTGTGATGGTGAAAAAATTGCATCAGGACGCGAGGTTGCGGCGGAATCATACACATTTGTGCGTTATCTGGTTGCGGCAAATGCATCGTACAATAATGCGGTAAAAAATATAATAACAGTTCTGGCTGATAAGATAAGCGTGCGTGCAATGGCATCCGCCGCCGACTATGAAAAAGAGCAGGCCCGTAAATAATGAAATGGAAAGAAGCCGATTTTAACAACGGTATTGCGTCTGTTCGCGCAGTTCTTATATATGGCCCTGATGCGGGCCAGGTTGATGAATTGTGTGACCGCGCCATAGATAAACTGGAAATTGAAAAAGATAATCTGTTCGCATTGGATTCGGACGAATTGCGTGAAAAACAGGATGCCTTGTTCGCGGAAAGCTGCAGTCCGTCTATGTTCGGCGGCCGTAAAATGGTTATAATATCCCATGCCGGTGATGCGCATGCAAAACAGATTGCGGAGCTTATTGAGCATGGCGGCCTGTGTGCCACGGTAATTGTCACCGCCGGTGACCTGCGTGCCGGTGGTGGTCTGCGTTCTTTATTCGAAGGGGGCGATAAAATCGCCGCTGTGGCATGCTATACGGATGATGCACGTTCTTTGGCAAATCTGATACGTGGTACGCTGTCTGCGGAAAACGGGATAAATCAGATTAGTCCGGATGCGATGACATACATGACAACGCATCTGGGTGGGGATCGCGGAATTACGCGCAGCTTTTTGGCAAAAATCGCGCTGTATGTAAACGACAAAAAGGTTGTTGAGCTGGAAGATGTTGAAAAGTGTCTTCCGGATACCGGCGCGGCGGATATGGATGATTTTTTGTATTCGCTTACCGCGGGTCATATTCAGCAGACAATGACCGCATTGGACCGCCTGTTGTATGACAATGCTCAGCCTAATATGATAGTTCGTCTGCTTGACGGGCATTTCAAGAAGCTTATGACCGCGGTTGTCGACGGCCAGTTGCCGCGTTTGTTTTGGAAGGTTGCGGATAAATTCAATCTTGCGATGAAGATTTGGCCTGCCTCTGAGATTGCCGCTGTGTTAAAGCGGCTAAACCAGCTTGAGGCACAGATGCGCACAACCGGAATGCCGGCCGAGATTTTATTGCGTGACTTTGCGTTAAAACTGTCTGTTCGTGCCGCTAAATTGGCAATAAAAAGAAGGAATTAAAATGTTGGCATCTGTTTATGCACCAAAGGATTTCAAACGTTTGCGGGCATCGGGTGATTTGGTTGCGCGTTGCTTTGACCATATTACTCCGCATATTCGTGCAGGTATATCTACCGGCGAAATCGATCGCATGGTTGCGGAATTTTTAAAGGCCAATGGTGCGCGTTCTTCGGATCTTGGATATATGGGATATCCAAAAAATATCTGTACGTCTGTCAATGATGTAATTGTTCATGGCATCCCCAGTGACGATGTCATTTTAAAAGACGGTGATATTGTAAATGTTGATTTGACGGCGGAGTACAAGGGCTTTCATGGTGATGCATCACGCATGTTTATGATTGGTAACGTATCACCCAAAGCGCGCGAACTGGTCCAAACCTGCCAGGATGCATTGAATGCGGCCATATCAATATGTGCGCCCGGTGTGCCGTTATCGGAAATCGGTCGTACGATAGAGGCTGTTGTAAAACCTCATGGATTTTCAATTTCCCGTGATTTTGTAGGTCACGGTATTGGTAAGGTTATGCATGACGAGCCTCAGATTTATCATTTCTATGACAAGCGCTGGGATAAAGTAAAGATGGTTCCGGGCCTTGTGTTTACTATTGAGCCGATGATAAACACCGGTCGGCCGGAGTGCAAAATTGACCCGGACGGCTGGACCGCACGTACGGTTGATGGCGGCCTGTCGGCTCAGTGGGAGCATACACTGGGCATTACCGAGGATGGCGTAATAATCTTTACAGAAAAAATGATATAGCGTATGGGGGCGCATGACCGGTGAAACAAACAGACGCATCTTTTCATGCCGGTCATCGCGAGCGCCTGCGCCAAAAATTTCTTAACGGACAACTGGCTGATTATGAACTGCTTGAACTGGCGCTTAGTTTTGCCATTCCGCGTCGTGATGTGCGGCCGGTCTCGCGTGCGTTGATGAAGGAATTTGGAACCGTGTATCAGGTTTTGACCGCGTCTATGGATGCGCTGGCGGCGGTTCCCGGAATGGGGCGGAACAGTGCGATATTTATCAAGACAATGCATCGTATGATGACGGTCGGGTTCCGCGGGTACTTTATAAAGACACCGCTTTTCCATGATTATGCGCAGTTTGAAAATTACTGTCGTCTAAATGTTGGCGGCAAAAGTGTGGAAGAAGTTCATGTTCTTTATCTGGATAGTCAGCTTTGTCTTCTTGAAGACCAGTGTCACAGTGTCGGCACTGTAAATGAATCAAGCATTTACCCGCGTGAGATAGTTCGCCGTGCGCTGGAACTGGGTGCACGCGGTGTTGCATTGGTGCATAATCACCCCACGCCATGCACATCTTTTTCAGAACAGGACAAGAAAGCAACGCTTGAGTTAATGATTCTGCTAAATGCGATAAATATTACGCTTTATGATCACTATGTTGTATCCGGTGGAACGGTATATTCCGCACGCAACATGCATATGTTTGATTAAAACAATTCCGCAACATCACACACAGACTTCAATGTCTGACTGTCAATATGATAAATTGTATCTTTTATAATGCTAAACGTGTCACGGGTTGCAACTGTCGGGGTTATCCATGTATCTTGCCATGGTCTGGATATTTTTATTACACCAAAACTGGGGGTGAATACAAATCTGATTTTCTGCAGTGCGCATTGCGCCCCCTCAACGGTTTTAAAATCGTCCGGTGTTATATCCATATATCCGTTATCGGTGTTTAGTTCTATTTTATATTCGTATGTAAAATGGTCTGTTCCGTTTTCAACGCGGCTGCGTGTTATTCGGTCGGGACGCCCGTCATTATTTATGTCATGGCGGAATACATCGACACGGGCCAAGCCTGCGCCAAAATCATCCAACGGATATTCTGTTGATGATGTTGCCCGCCCCAGGCCATCGTCAAAAGTCAGCGATTTTTGCGGTGCCTTTGGTATTTGTTTTGGCCGCTGGCTATCGTGAACCGGTGCTTCTGTACCAATTGTTCGGCCATACCGTGGCATACCGTCACTCATCAGCAAGAATATCAATACCGCAATAACGGCCAGTAATAATACAAGAATAATGTTTATGGCAATGCTTCCGCGCTGATTAGAGTTCATCTGCTGCCTTCCTTTGTTTATTCCCGGGTTTCCCGGCCGATTTGCCAGCCTTCGACACGGCGTATTTCGTTCGCCAGTCGGCTTAACTGTGCATCGTTTAAATTACGCATCGGCGTGTCTAGTGGTACGCCCACCGCATTTGCGACACTTCTTTGATAAGCCGATGTATTGTTGCCATCGGATGGCGGGGCCCATGCACTGATTGCCCCGGCCAGCGTTTTGCTTTGATACGAATTTGTTTTCAGCAATTTTATAATTGCATCCATGCCGGTTTGCTCGTCGGGAAATACTGCATAATTATTCGCCTGACCGATTCCGCCCGCGCTATTGGTAAATTTGCCCGGTCGGATATTGCCGGGATTATTGTTCCGCCATGCGCGCGTGCCATCTGTGCGCCGTGTTCTGGATTGGTCTTGATATACATAAATAACATCGTTGCCAGATGCATGTGCGCTTATCGCACGTGTGCTGTTGCCGGGGTCGGGTTGGGGCTCTAAATCCGGCGGCGGTGGTGGTGTGGTTTGTTCGTCTTCTGTTATTGTGGCGCCTGTATCATAAATATCGAAATCTTCGTATAAATCATCATGCCTGCTTGACATTTTTGCATTGCGTGCATCCAGTAGTTTTTGCACCTCGCCAACAGATACCTGAACCGTCTTGCAGCCGCGCGCAAACAAATCATCGCCGTATACCACATTGATAATAGGGCCGACCACCGACACTATACCAAATATTAGAATCAAATTACGCAGGTTTGTAAATATATCGTTTTTTGCACCGCGAATCATTGATATCGCCCACCCGAACAGCAGCAGGCCGGTCACACATACCAATGCAATCCATGCGTATTCTGCGAATGTGGCAAAACTGCGCAGTATGCAGGCCGGATCTTCAAATGATATAATCTGACTGCCGGGTGCATACTGAATATTCCGGAATCCGGCATTTTGCAGCAGTCTAAGAATATTTTGCAGGTCCATTTATTTTATTGGCGCCTATTTTTTTGATGCGGCGGTGGAAAAAAATCCGGGGATTGTAAAATCTTCGTCATTTGCGGCAACGCCTGCCCACCCGAATAAATCGCCCATCAGGCCCGTGTCTTCGCGGCGTGCTTTTTTAAACGGCAGTATGTTTTTCAGTTTCCCGATTTTTCCCTGAGACATTGGTGCCGGTGCCGCGATTTTATCTTCATTGCTTGCGAATTCAGCGGCCAGCTGCTCCAACGTTGCATCCGTATCGCCCACAGTCGTTATTTCATCATCCGCAATGCTTATTACCGGCTCCATATCGTCATCGGTGCTTGCATTCGCGTTTTCGCCATGGTCCTCGCGCAGTGGGGTCATACTTTCCAACAGCTGCTCCAACGTTTTTTCCAGCGGGGCCTCCGGTGCATCGTCCGCAATCATGTCATCAATAGATACAGTTTCAATCTTTTCTTCAACATCCGGGATTTCGGTTTCTTCTTCTGTGATTTCCGGCGCTTGTTCGTCCGCTGTTTCCGCGGGCACAGTTTCTTCAGCCACAGGCTCTTGAACAACCGGCGCATTTGCCGCCAAAACGGACAAAATCGGAATTACTTTTTCAGACGGTGCCGCTGTGATGTCTTCCGGCTTGGCGATGGCTGCTGGTGTTGCTTCCTCCTGTACAGGGGCGGGCTGTATCACGGATTTGCGTGGCCGGCCACGAGATTTTTTTACAGGTGCCGGCGCTTCTTCAATAATGGGGCTGATTTCGGCAACAGGCTCTTCGACTGTGATGATTTCTTCTTCTACTTCTTCCGGAATGTTGATTTCTTCGATAATCGGGCTGGGGACTTCCTCGGATATAATTTCTGTCGTGGTGTTGGCTATAATTGGGGCCGCATCGGCAACAGCTTCTGTTTTTTCAGCGTTTTGTGTTGCGGTCAATGCATCATCATTATCAACCGGTACGCCAAACAGCACAGTATCGCGCCCAAGTCCCAAAGTGTTGCGTACTTCTTCAAATGCTGCGCGTACATCGGACATTTCAAAGACTTCACTGCCGGAGATATAGATGATTTTAGTTTTCATGAATAAATAGCCCCCCATAATTCTGGATTATTATATCATATTTTAGTGTTGAACGCATATAAAAAATATCTTAAACTGATAACATGGCAGACATAAAGCATCAGATTTTTCAAGAGTTGACCGCACTGGAAGAGGCGGCGTCAAAATTGCGTGGTGCGGCGGTAATTGCCGGCAAGCAAACAGATTTGGAGGTCGCGATTTTAACCGAGCAGGTAAAGACACTGCGTGATAAAAACGCGCGCGCAACCCAGTTGATTGATAAATCGATGGATATATTAAAGAATTTAAAATGAGCGTCGTATCGATACCGATTGTAAATAAAAATTATCCCATGGGGTGCGAAGATGGCCAAGAAGCGCGCCTGATTGAGCTGGGGAAAATGGTTGACGGCCGCGCGCGCGAGATTTTGGATAAAATCGGTCCTTTGCCGGAAAGTGCGCTGTTGGCGACGCTGTGTATTGTACTTGCCGACGAGGTTAGTAATCGGCCCGCCCCAAGTGTATCGGATGCCGATTTGCGGGAAATATTGGCCCGCATTCGTGAGATTAAGCACAAAATTGCACAATAAAAAAACGCCCGTCTGGGCGTTTTTTTTACAGTGTGTTTTGCGTACTGTCCTGTACAAGTTTGGCTTTTGCGGCCGCCATCATATTTGTGTGTGCGGCGTGGTGTTCGACTTTGCCTTCACGCCAGCCTTCTATTACGCAGATTGCGTCGGCAACTTTATTCATTGCCACGGAGTCCAAATCGCCCAGTTTTTTAGTTAATGTTAATCCGGTTAATTTGTGCAGGCGTTTTTTATATGTCGCGACATCGTTTTCATACGGCGGTGCGTATTTTATGATTGCGCGTTCTATGCTCAGATTTCTGTATTTGTCTGTGCGCAACAGGTCCGCCAGTGCATTTCTGCCGGTTTCATAGTCCGGGAATACTGCGAATTTGCCGCCTTTGCCGATGGCGCCTTTTTCGCGCGTAAAGTTGCCGTATACCAGACAGCCCGGATTATTATTCCGCCATGCGCGTGTGCCGCCACGGCGGCGAATTGTATCACCGGTATTCATGACGTACAGAATTTCTTTTTTATATTCCAGCGCCTCAACCGCATGTGGCATCAATTTATCCCAGTCTATATCGATTGTGGTTGTGTCGCGTGGGAACAGATATGTGCTGTCTGCGTTCCACTTAACAGGCGTTTCATTGTTCATATCATATGTCGTCGCGGTTGTATCACTGGCGCGTAATGTCATTCCCAATGTGATAATACCGCTTAGCATATATGGCAGTGTAAATTTAGTTTTCATTTTTATACCCCTTTGCAATCAAACAGGGCGCGCAAAAGACCCGCGCGTTCTCCTGATATTATTGTTAATGTTCTTTTTGATTGGTTCGGCGTGATGAAATGAATACTCTCGCCGTACATTCAAACATGGCGCATCGCGCCATGCCCCGACTTGCCTTTTGGCAGCCCGCCCCGAACCCGGGGAACCAAGGTTTGTTTGGCGTCCGTTCATATGAACGGACCCCGACCGTTCTTGATAGTTAAGAACGGCTGATTTGCAGCTGGTGCTGCATGGCGATTTGCGCCGGCGTTGCCGGTGCGCTCAGCGCCTTTTGCACGTCATCGCCAAAATATTTGGCGTGAACCAGACGTATCAGCTCCGGTCGCGGCAGTTCCAGCAATTTGTCCATCGCAATTTCTGTCCCGGTTGAGATGTATTCAATCATCTGCTCGCGTGACATGGATTCCAGACGTTTTAATTCTTTTGCATATTCAACCTGCAGAATTTGCTCAATATCTGCGCTGAATACATTTGACATGTCCCAGTTTTTCACAATATCGCCGATACGTTCGCGATTGTGGGCGGTAAACATGTATTTTCCGGTTGCGTCTGGCATGAACTCGCCGGATTCTATCCGACCCTCGCCCAGGAACATGATTGCATGAAACTTGTTCTTTGAACCACGGAAACGCGGCACAATCATGATAGAGCCCGGATTGACGTGGGCCAAAGAAAAGTTGTGTTTTGCAAACTCGGCAATTGCCGCATCGCGTTTTGCAATGTCTGTTGAATCGCCAATTCCGCGGCGTGCCAGATATTTCCCCAGTTCCGCATTGTACGCGGAATCAGATTCAAACGCACGACCCTCTTTGATGGCGCCCGCATATTCCGGTTTTGTATACTTGCGGCGCATCTGGTCCTTAAAGGCGACGCATGCGCTTTTGCCGCCGTCCGGGATAACGGCCAAAGTATCGCCGTTCTCGTTCAGGGCACGCATTAACTGGGTGTATTGCCCGTACATGCAATGCAGTCCCACCGGCGCCCCCGGCAGCTCTTTGCGTACCGCGGTGCGATAACCGCGCGTTCCGATTTTCGGCTGCAGACGTTTTTGTGCGGCCAGCATATTTTCGATATACATCCCGCACGTTGTTTCAGCGCGTGCCATCAGGCGTGATTGCACGATTGTGTACGGCTGAACCGTGTTCACAACCGACGTGTTTTTTGCGATTAACTCGTTCGGTACCTGCATTTCCAGCTTTGGCTTTGGCAGGTCCGGTTCTTCTATTTTCTGAGCGTTGGCGGAATTATTGCTAAACATGGCCGCAGACCCCAGAATCAGGTAAGGAACCACTTTTTTATACAACTTCATTTTATCCCCCTTTGCAATCAAACAGACCAAGCGGCGATGACACCAATTAATCTATTTCTAATTTGTTTTGATTGGTTCGCCGCGATAAAAGAAGAAATTCGCAACGTACATTCAGATGTTCATTTCATTTGAACACCCCGACTTGCGGTGCCAAAATTCGCGCACCCGCAGCCCGCCCCAAACGGGGAACCAAGGTTTTTGTATATACAATATAGACAAAAAAGTTTAGTATTTCAAGTAAAAAATGACAGGAAAATAAAGAAAATTTGCAGTTGGCAAAGTCTATTATTTGCTGGATTGCGTCGCATTCGCTCGCAATGACAGTGGTGATGGACAGCCTAGAATTATCCCCATTGTCATTGCGAGGAGCGCCCGCGCCGACGCGGCAATCCAGAAAGAAAGTGGCAAAGCTCATCAATTGACTGGATTGCTTCACATGCGTTCGCAATGACAGTCGTGCTTGAATCGTTGTCACCGCGAGCGAAGCGTGGCGGTCCAGTAATTATTTGCGTTCCGGGATTTTTTAGGATATAGTACTTACTGCAACGGGGATTCCGTTGCCCGAGAATACAGACTCGGTCATTGGTTGCCTGCACAGGCGTAAAACTTTCAACCCTTATCGGGGTTGGGAGGTTGGCTGAATATATTGAATAGGCCAACACATACCAATGATGTGTCTGTAAGCTCCCGCCCCGGTCTTCTCAACAATGATTTTGGCGGTTGCAATTATAAATGTAGATGATACAATATAATTGTAATGGGCATTGCCCCTGTTGCAAAAGTGCGAGCTAAAATCTCGCTTAGTAGAACCGCCTGTGCAGGCGTAAAATGCTCCACCACCCGCTGGTTGGAGTCGGCGAATATATTGAATAAGCCGGGATAAGTTCTACTATCATTTTAGCTCCAACCATCTTTCTTTAGATGGTTTTTGTTTTTATCAAACCGGGGGCTTGCTATGGCAAAAAACACTGATAACACCAATATGCCGGCGGAAAATGAATATCCGTCTGCGCTGATATATAAACTGTGCGAATTTTATAATAAGTATCCCGATTATAAAACCGGGATTATGGATATTTCCATTCTGGCGCGGATTGTGCATAGCGAACTGGAAAAATTTACGCGTCGCCCGCATAAACAGGTGACCGAGGTATTTTTTGACCGTGAACCGCCGTCGGCCCACTTCGTTTAAAAAAATCCCCCAAACGGGGGATTTTTTTATTCCTTGATAATGTCTTGGACGGTGACCTTAAACACAACGTCTTTCCCGGCCAGTTCCGGAACGTATTCCGTCGGGAATGTGATGTTGATGTCGCGTGTTTCGCCCTTGTTCATTCCGACCAGCTGTTCTTCAAAGCCCGGAACGAACTGGCCGCTGCCCAATTTCAATGGAAAGCCTGTTGCGGTGCCGCCTTCGAACTGAACATCGCCCAGGAATCCGGCGAAATCAATGATAACTGTGTCACCATTCTGCGCGCCGGCATTGCTGTCGCATGCACCCAGTGTCAATGCGCCGCACAGTGCGGCCGCTGTCATAAACTTTTTCATATTTTCCCCTTTGTTAAATAATAAAGCGCTATTTAACATAGCGCTTTGTTTGTCTTTCGTCCAGTGCTTAATTTGCATATACACAGCGGAATCCGTATTCGCGCATGGTTGCGCCTTCGGCCTCTATGCGATAGTCATAGAATGGGCTGGGGCGCATGGCATCAAATGACGGGCGGTCGTATACCATTACGATGCTGTCTGCATTGCGGCCGCATACGCGTTTCATCTCGTAATCGGCGACCTTGGCCAATATGGTTCGTGCATCGCCGTCAATGTCCATGCCGTCGGCATTCTGCATCAGGCGCAGGCGCATTTCACGCATATCGGTATTGCCCAGTAAAATTTGAACGCGAACCATTGCGCCCTTGTATTCCTGCCAGCGTGTTTCCATTCTTGCCGTGGTCCAACGGTTGCTGGTCTGTTCTTTTTCCGCCGCCGTTTTGGGCTTGTATGAATCAATGTTTGCGTATTGGTTGTCTGACTGCATAAATTCGCTGGTTCTTTCGTTATACAGCGGTGCGTCCGGGCCGCCTTCTGCAAAATCCTGGGTGTTATATGGTGTATCGCCGCCTGTATTGCATCCGCCAAGCAGGGCCCCGGATATAATGGCGAAAATCATGAATTTTTTCATATCAGTCTCTCTTTTTTTTAATTTTATCAAATAAAGCTTTTTGATTCAAGCGAGGATTTATGATAAAATCAAGACATGGCTAATGTAGTGCTTGAGTCTTTGCTGCGTCCGCTGGAAGAGTTTTATCGTCCCAGTTTTGTCGAAGAAATCGCAATAAATCATGCGGGCGAGGTTTGGATGCGCCTGCATGGCGCGCGTGTTCCGTGGGTTGCCTATAAGGCCGAGAGTTTAAGCAAGCAGTATCTTATCGACTTGATTCATACGGTTGCCAATATTTACGAGCGGCCGTTTGACCCGACGCACGGCGTGCCGGTGGTATATGCAACGTTGCCGGGGAATCATCGTTTTTCTGCAATTGCGGGCCCGAATGTTCAATATGATGAAAATGATGTAACAGGTGGTGTTGCGATGAACATTCGTGGCGGTAACGCCCCGGAAACCAGTTTCGAGAATTATCATTTAAAACGTGGCGAAGACCTGTTAAAGGTAAAGCCGCGTGACAATATCCGGCCCGATGACCCCTATGACAGATTGATGCAGGCGATAAACGACGGCAGCCCGATTTTAATCAGTGGTGCAACCGCGACCGGAAAAACGACGTTCTTGAATCATATGTTGAAGTTAATCGACCAAAACAGTCGTGTTATTACTGTCGAAGATGCCCGTGAAATTCGTGTGCCTCAGGCTAATCGTGTGCATTTCGTCTTGTCTCGTACGGAACAGAACAATAATTTTAATTACGCACGTTTGCTGGATTTGGTGGTTCGTATGACGCCGGACGTTATTATCGGCGGGGAAATATCAACCGATAACGCGTCTGTGTTATGGGAAATGCTGGGGACAGGGCATGACCACTTTTATACGACCATTCACGCCGAAAGCGCCGAGGCGGCCTATGCCGCGTTCGCAGACCGCATCCTGCATACCCAGCCGGCCTATAATCGCACGGATTTGATTATGGAAATGAAAAAGAAAATCCGCGTTGTGCAATTGTCGCGTGATGGTGCGTTGCGTGCCGTGACCGAGGTTGTATAGCACCACCAAGTATAGACCGGTTGTATTTTGAAATTTTTGTGCTATACTTAAATATAACAGATAAATAATAATAAAAGGATAATAAAATGGCTGAAAATAAAATCGTGTGGCTGGAAGATGCGTTGGCTGCCGCAAAGACGGATGAAGAGCGCAAACAAATTCTTGAAGACTATGAGGCTCAAAAGGTGGCCGAGGCTCAGCGTAAAGAAGAAGAACGCTTAAACAGCCCGACCATGATTGACAAGTTCTTTAATGGCATTAAATCGCTGAAAAAGAAAATGCAAAAAGCGCGTTCCAAAAATAACACCATGGTGCCGCCGCAGCAAACACGTTAAAAAATACCCGCCGTTTGGCGGGTGTTTAATTTGTATAATAACAATTGCCGGTATATGTGCCGCTGCCGGTGCTGTCGCTAAATGTTGTGCCCGATGGTATATAACATGATGTTATGGCTGTGCTGCCTGCGGCGGCGGTTGTGCCATATATTCCCCCTGACGCAGGACAGCGCGTACATCCCGAAGTCCCATTCGTACTTCTGCCATAGTATCCGACAGCACATTGGTACACTGTCGTTTCTTTGCATGTGGCCACTCCCGAAGAGCATTCGCAATATCTGTTAATCTTTTTTTGATATCCCGTGCCTGCGGCGCTATAGGTGGCTTCGCTGGAACAATTGGAGCAGACACATTTGCAGCCCTTGAACATTTGGTTCAAAGGGCCGCATTGTGAAATAGCGATGTTTCCCAGTGTATAACCCGGCGCGCATGATGTGCATTGGGAATATACATAAGTTGTATCGCCTGATTTATAGCATTCTCTGGGGCCAGTGGTGGCGCATTGGACTGATGACACTAAGAAAGGCAGGCTGTTTATATCGCTGGGGCAGGTTACTTTTGTGCAGTCTGCCTGTATAATGGTTCCAATGTCCGGGTTAATTGTTGCGGCACCGCATCCGTTATGGATAACGGCGGCGGATAAAGTCCATGGAATCAGCAACGCCGGATGTTTGATTTTCATTTGTTCAATCTCCTGTTGTTTTTCGAAATGAAAAACCACCAATCATTTGGTGGTCAGGAGGTTGACTACAATCTTACGAATTGTGTGCTTATTCAATATATTCGCAGCCCTCCTGACCCGATGGGTTCAGGAGTTAGTTTTTCGTCTTAATAGTAAAAACGGCGCATCTGCGCGCCATAGGTACTTATTCCGACGCCAAAGCAGAGGTAGTCACACCCCATCACCGGAACACCCGGCGACAGTCATATTATATAACGCAATAATGTTAAATACAAGATTAAAAAAAAGCCCCATTTTGGGGGGCTTTTATTTATCGCGTAGCAGTTTTGCCTTCATCTTTTCATATTCTGTCTTGGTTATGACCTTGGATTTATACAGTTTGGCCAGTTTTTCCAATTCGTCCAGTCTGCTGCCGCATGCATAACAGGAACGCCCGTCTCCATTCCACGCCAGCGACAATATCAGTGCCGCAAACCATGTCAGACCAAAGAATATACCCAGCCATGACAGAACGAGAATAATCGTTTTCTGGGTGCCGCAAATTCCACGGGCATTTGCAATCATTACCGGGATGCAAATTACCGCACAAACAAATGCGCATAACAGCATGAATACAAAAAACAATGCCAAATATTCGACGAACATTTTTTCTCCTTTATTTCTTTGTATTATATTATATCGCAAAAAATCCTAACTGCAATCCCTACATAAAATTTTGCGGCCCGACATCAATTTTTACGCGGATATTCGCGGGTACTTTTACCTTGGCAATCCAGTGGGCCACAACCGGTTGCAGATTGGCACGCGCATCGCCGGATATCAGAAATCGCATACGGTACCAGTTTCTTATCTGATAAATCTGGGCCGGTACCGGTCCCATGATGCGGCCGCCGTCCAGACTGGGTGCGGCCGCCGCCAAATCGGCGCAAAAACGCTGCAGGACGGATTCTTTCTGGCCCTCTATTATAAGTGCAATCAGCTGGCCGAATGGCGGCATTTTTGCAGCCCGCCGTCCGGCCATATCGGTATCCATGAACGCCTCGCGGTTACATTCGCATATGGCGCGTAAAACAGGATGGTCCGGCTGATAGGTCTGCATTAACACACGCCCCGGCGCATCACCGCGTCCGGCGCGTCCGGCCACCTGGAATAATTGTTGAAACGTGTGCTCGCCCGCACGGAAATCTGTCCCGAACAAGCCCATGTCCGCATCAACAACGCCGACCAGTGTCAGGTTGGGAAAATGATGGCCCTTTGCCAGAATCTGGGTACCTATCACAATATCAATTTCGCCCGATTCCATTTTTTGAACCAGTCTTTGCAGCGCCGCACGCGACATGATTGTATCGCTTGATACGCATGCGGTGCGAGCGCCGGGAAATTTTGCGGAAACCTCGGCCTCTATCTTTTCCATACCTGCGCCGCGTGTTGATATTGGACCGCCACAGTTGGGGCATGTCTGGGGCATCGGGGATGTGCGGCCGCACATATGGCATAACAGTTTGCCCATACGTTTGTGATATGTCATAGATACACTGCAGTCGGGGCATTGTGCTACAAATCCGCACTTTTTACATTGGACAATCGGGGCAAATCCGCGCCTGTTTATAAACAATAATGTCTGTTGGCCGGCATTGAGTGTTTCGCCGATGGCATCGCACAGCGATGGGGTTAAGTTCCCCTGAATTTCATCGGACGCATCATCGGAATCTGTGGTGCGATACGGCATCGGGCGTTGGTCCCTTAAATCTATTGTTGAAATAGAGGGCAGGCTGGCCCCGCCAAAGCGCGATGTTAAGCGCAGATGCTGGTATCGTCCGGTCGCCGCGTTATTCAGTGTCTCGGCCGATGGCGTTGCGCTGGCCAATATAACAGGGAAGCCGGCAATCTTGGCGCGCAGTACGGCCATATCGCGCGCATGGTAATTTCCCATATCTTCCTGCTTATAGGACGTATCGTGTTCTTCATCAACAACGATAAGTCCCAATTTTTGCCACGGTAAAAACAGGGCGCTGCGCGTGCCGACAACCATGCGGATATCACCCCGTGCAACCCCGCGCCATATTTCGCGGCGGGCCGCTGCGGTTAAGTTGCTGTGCCATACGACAGGCGGTGCGCCAAAGCGTCGTGAAAAGCGCTCCATAAACTGTGCGGTCAGGGCGATTTCAGGCATCATTAGTAAAACGGAATGACCGGCGTTATACGCACGCCATGCCGCATCAAAATAAACCTGGGTCTTGCCACTGCCTGTAATTCCGTCCAATAAATATACCGAAAAGCCCCCGCGCTCAATCGCCTTGGCAATTGTATCCGCCGCCGATTGTTGTTCGTTGTTTAATACAACGGTGCCGGTGTCATGATATTGATGTACAAATGTATCGGTGGTAACGGGGCGTTCGTCTGCCGGGACAAGTGCGCCGCTTTTTATCATTGCGTTGATTACGGCCCGGCTGGCGTGTGAGATATTTTGAATATCGGATACGGACATCGGCGAAAACTCATTTGCCTCGAATGCGTCGGCGACGGCCTGACGCGAATCCGTCATGCGGATATTTGCCGCTGTATCATATGTATACAATGCCTCTACCCGTGGTGGGGCGAATGCATCCGGAACATTTATAATCAGGCGCAATACGGCCCCCGGTGGCATCAGTGTCCACGCGGACATTCTTTGAATCCACTGCAGGTCGGTAACCGGCATCTTAATTGGGAATACCGGTCCTGTGCTTTTGATTTTTTCAGGCGCCACAGCGCCGTCCGGCAACCCGTATACAACACCGATATACGGCCGGCCCATAATTGTTACGGCGACATACGACCCCAGTTCCGCTGCCCCCGACAATCGGTAGTCATATCCGGTATTAACCGCATTCGGTACTAAAATTTTGACGATATCGCCCGCATTGAACATAAACATAAAATACTTGTTTTTTTTCTTTTTTTCAATACCATTCATGCCATGTGGAAACAGTTTTTTGAAGTTAGTAATTTTCTGTGCAATTTTATTCCCGGTCGTCGTCGCCGTGCGTCAATTCGGCGAAATAAGCTTTATGATTGGCGTAAAAAATACCGTGCTTTGCGCAAAGCGTATCCTGAATTGAACTTTCGTCACACAAAAATGATAAAGGGCGGCTGGAACATAGGGTTCATTGTCGACCGCAGGTATGTGTTTAAAATTCGCAAATTTTATGACAAGAACACACCGACAAAAAAAATCATGCGAGAGCAGCGTATTACGGGTGCCTTGGCGGGCGTCGCCTCTGTTCGTATTCCGCGGATAGAGGTTGTACGCACCGGTGGTTATACTTTCTATAAGTATGACTTTATTCCCGGGCGTAATATGAATACTTTTTCGCCCGGGCAAATTGCGCGCCATGCGGACGTTTGGGGCGCCCAGATTGGCGAATTTATTCATTCAATACATACGGCCCGGCCTGATGATTTGGATGATTTGCGTGACAGACCCGGTGACGGCTGGAATCATAATGATATATGTAACAATGTAATCATAGACCCGAAAACAATGCGTATTGCCGGGATTATTGACTGGGAGTATTCGGGCTGGGGGCTGTTGGAAACCGAATTTGACAATTGTGTGCGCTTTTCCAAAAAGATAAAAGACTCCGGCATCTTGATGCATATCAAAAAAAAGTACCATAAGCTGGCGGAAAAGGATTGACAAAATAAATTATTAGTATTATATGTTAAGTGGCCTAAGCAAAAGGATATAAAATGGCATATGTTAACGATCGTCGCACTCGGCCCAGTGTAGCACAACAATTATTTAGTGAAGTCTATGTTCCTCATATTGCTGATATGATATTAAAGAAACATGGTGGTTCTTATGCTTGTTACGAGAATGACCGTAACACATGGCGCTCTTATATTCCGTATTCGGCGAAAATAGAGGATGAATTTATCATGGAAACCAAGATGTTTATTGTATTCTTGGACCATTATGTGAAAAAGCTGGCTGAAAATCCGGAATTTGTAATGGCTTTTGTAAAGATGGTTGTGGATTACTTGTCCGCATATACCATGAAAAATCCAAGATTTCCGAAGCGCACCCGTAAAAAGGCCAAAGAGGCGTTGATGCAAACGTTGTGGAGTGATTTTGCACATATTCAGAAAATGCTGGAACGCCAGGCTGCTCGTCGTGAGGAACGCCGTGAACGTAATATCAGATATAAAACAGGTGGCAAGAAAGCACCGTCGGACCCAAACAAAGATGCTTATGATAAAATGAAGGCGACGCAGCGCCGCCTTGCTTCGGGCCGGGGCCCGAAGCAGAAATAACACTGCAAAGCAATATTATATCACGGCATCGATATCTTCGGTGCCGTTTAAAATTATATCGGCCGCAAATTGTGTGCGAAACCACGTGCGCTGGCGTTTGGCGTATTGATTGGTTTTGGTAATCCAGCCACCTATACATTCTTCCATAGATATCTTGCCCCGAACATATGCGCACATCTGGGCGGCACCGATTGCACGATTTTCGTCCCAGCCGCTGTTTATTATACGATGGGCTTCTTTCTCGGCGCCGCCTGATATCATTTGTGGTATGCGCGCCGCAATGCGCGCGCGCAGCACGTCGCTTGGCGGATTGATAAGTATTCGTCGCGCCGTTGGTGCCACCGCGCCGCTGCGTGGCATGGATTGGAAATCTGTTATATGGCGGCCGGTTTGCAAAAATACCTCTATTGCGCGGGCCATGCGTTGCGGGTCTGTGAATTTAAAGTTATGCGGTAACAGACCGCGTGCGGCGTCCATATCGGTTGCAACAATTTCGCGTGCACGTCGCCGCGTATCATCGGAAATATCCGGCATTGGTGAAATACCGGATATCAGTGCGTTTATATAATATCCCGTTCCGCCTACGAAAATAACGGGCATGCCCGCCATGCGTGCCGCATTGTATTCGGCACGTGCCCGGTCCAGGTATTCCGCCACACTGATTTGTTCCGATAAGTCTAGAATGGAAAACAGCTTGTACGGAATGCCGTCAATATCGGGTGTTATTGGTCGCCCGGCAAATGGACTGGCCGAAATATTTTCAATGCCGCGATAAATCTGAACGCTGTCACAGTTTATAATCACACCCCCGATTTTTGCGGCCAGTTTATGTGCCAGTGCGGATTTTCCGGATGCGGTGGGGCCTGCAATAATGTATGCGTCTTGTTTCATATCGGAAAAATTATAAATGGCCATTGTGCAAAATTCAATTGTAAATTCTAAAATTATGGTGCTAGAATAGGGGAGTCCAATAAAAAACGAAAGGAAAAAAATTATGTCAAAAGTAAGAGTTGCTATCAATGGTTTCGGCCGTATCGGACGCTTGGTTTTGCGTGCGGCATTGGAATCGGGACGTGATGATATTGAATTTGTTGCGGTCAATGACTTGGCCCCGGCCGAGCAGAACGCATACCTGTTGGAATATGATTCTGTTCACGGGCGTCTGCCGATGCCGGTAAAACTGGAAGGTGATACCATCGTTGTTGGCAATCAGAAAATAAAGTGCATTGCGGAAAAAGACCCGACAAAATTACCGTGGGGTGAAATGAACATCGATGTTGTTATGGAATGCACGGGTATTTTCACTGCGGCGGACAAAGCAAAGGTTCATCTGGAAGCGGGTGCAAAGCGCGTTCTGGTATCGGCGCCGTCGGCTGGTGCGGATGCCACCATCGTATATGGTGTAAATCAGGATACTTTAAAGCCGACTGATTTGATTGTATCAAATGCATCCTGCACAACAAACTGTCTGGCGCCTGTGGCCAAGGTTTTGGATGACAGCTTTGGCATTATCTCCGGCTGGATGACAACGGTTCATGCGTATACCGGCGACCAGCAGTTGCTGGATAAAAACCACAAAGACTTCCGTCGTGCGCGTGCGGCGGCCTTGTCCATGATTCCGACCAGCACCGGCGCGGCCAAGGCGATTGGTCTTGTTCTGCCGAAATTGGCGGGAAAATTGGACGGTATGGCAATCCGCGTACCAACACCGGACGTATCGGTTGTTGAACTGGTTGTTAATCTGGAAAAAGATGCAACGGTTGACGCTGTAAACGCTGCGATGAAGGCCGCCGAATCCCGTACATTCGGCTATAATGACAAACCGCTGGTATCCATTGACTTTACCGGCGACGCGCACAGCTCTATCTTTGATGCCTCCCAGACCAAGGTCTTGGGCGACCGTCTGGTTCATGTAACCGCATGGTATGATAATGAATGGGGCTTCTCGAACCGCATGGGAGATACAGCGGTCGCGATGGGCAAATTGATAAAGTAATCATTTGCAGACATAAAAAAAATCCGGCAACCGCCGGATTTTTTATATTAAGTATTTATTGAAAAAGCGAATAAAGGCGCTGTCTTTGGCCTGGCGTGCATCGGCACGAAATTTCCGCCGCAGATTGTCACAGCGTGCCCATTGCATCCATCCGCTGAACGCGGCCAGCTGGCTGCGCGTATGCGGGGATATGGCCGCATGTTTTATAAGTATACGCATTTTTCTTTTCATCTTTTTGGCCCCGGCCTTGGTTAAAACTACGTATTCTTTGAAATGTCGGTATCCGATAAAGTTTATTCCTGCATCGGTTGGTTTAATAAAAGCCTTTGAAAATACCAGGTCCAGCTCTGTCTCCAGATATTCACGCAAAATATCGCGCCATCCGCGCAGTGTTTCGCGGTCGTCTGCAAACAGACAGAAATCATCACAATATCGTATATAATCCCGAACGCGCATGTTGTGCTTTACGAACATATCCAAATCATTCAGGTACAGATTGCCCATCCATTGGCTGGTAAGATTTCCGATTGGCATTCCGCGTTCCGTATCGACCGAGCGTACGATATTCTCCAGTATTTTAAGCAGTCGCTTGTCGGTAATTTTGCGGCGCAGTATTTTCATCATGATTTCATGGTTAATACTGGGATAGAATTTGCGTATATCACATTGCAGTACGTATTTGTTTCGTCGCAGCATTTGCATACATCTGTGTGATGCCGTATGCAGGCCACGTCCTGGAATACATGCGTATGAATCTTTTATAAACAGTTTTTGCCATATCGGTGCCAGAATATTCATCAGTGCATGGTGTACGATATGGTCCGGATACAGGGGCAGCATAAAAACATTTCGTTTTTTAGGCTCGTATACCGTAAATATTCGATACCGTCCGGTTGTATATGTCCCGTTTTGTAATGCCTCGCGCAGCCGTGCCAGCCTTTGTGGCCGCCGTCGCATAAAATTTTTAGCCGATATTTTGGATTTTTTTCCGCGCAGGGCATGGTCTGCGGCAATTTCAAAATTTTCCGCTGATATAAATTCGTCCCACAAATGCTTGTGCGTTTTCATGAAAAGGAATAGTATTTATCGATTTTTACAATCGTTGCACGGAACGGGATGTTTTCTTTAGAAGACTGAATCTGGTCGATAAGAACGCTGCTGCCGGTAAAAACGACGCATACGTTATCATCAAGAATGAATTGCAGCTGCAGACAGTCTGTCCCATTTCTCTTTTTACTGCTCGATATTCTAAAATCTGTAACGGTAATTTCGCGATTCAGCAGGTCGTTCATAAATTTTTTATCCCCTGGCATGGGCAGCTTGTCGCGTGCAAATACGGCAAATTTGGGGCACTGTGTTTTATCAAGTTTTTTTATATCGTCGATTGTCATATTTTTTTCCTTTTGTTAAAGACAATCAAACATTCGGACGTTCGCCGGGTAAAGTAGCAGCTACTAGCCCGAATGTTTCCTGCGTTGTTTGTTCGGAGAATGCGTTGCCGCATTCTGCCGGGATATGCCGCCCCGCCTTTGATAAGGAAGGCATACAAACAGACGTTATCGTCTGAAAAGTGTCATTTCGCACTTTGTCCTGCAGGTTAGCCAAACTTTATTCCCTTGTGTTATAAAGTTACCATTCCCCAAGGAGCCGAGCGACCCGAACAGGCCCGCGCGGAACGCAGAGCCGTCCCGGACGTTGTTACCGCAGTTGTTCGCGCAGTTCGACCTGCAATCGGCAACCGAGGAGTTGGCGTTCTGGAACACCCAACGCGAAATCCGCCAAGACGGACATGAACTGTCATCGTAGCGGCGACACACCCCATTCCCGGATTCGCCCGGGAATTTTCAAAAAAATTTCGGCCTGCGGCGCTGTTTACCACGGGGGCGGGGCCGCCGCCCCCTGTGCCCCCACCCATCTGCGGCCTATGCTAACGCATAGGCATTTCCGCATGCCGTTTTATCAATTGCCGAGCGACCCGAACAGGCCCGCGCGGAACGCAGAGTTGTTCCGGACGCTGTCACCGCAGTAGTACGCGCAGAGCGACCCGCAACCGGCAACCGAGGAGCAGGCGCTCCGGAAC
>JAIDLK010000064.1 GCA_029051085.1 Alphaproteobacteria bacterium
ACGACCACGCAGCTGATTATCAATACGGCGTGATTCATGCCGCTCTGTACCGATTACATACAGACCGCCTACATCCAACACTAATTTTTTGTTGGCTTCTATGCGGGCGTAAATCTCTTTCTTTTTAGCATCAAAGTCCGGCGCCGACGAATCCAGCTCTGCAATCAAATCCTCGGCATTCCCCCCCAGCTTGATATCGGTACCACGACCGGCCATATTGGTGGCAATTGTAACAGCACCCGGTGCACCGGCCTGAGAAACGATTTTTGCCTCCGACTGATGATGCTTTGCATTCAAAACCGCCGGCTCTATCCCCAGCTCTTTACGCACAACCGCCGCCAGCTCTTCCGATTTCTCAATCGATACCGTACCCACCAGAACAGGCTGTTTTCTATCAATGCATTCCTTTATCTGCTTTACAATCGCCGCATACTTTTCGTCCTTGTTGCGATATATTTCATCATGATGGTCGATACGCGAAACAGGGCGGTTTGTCGGAATGGAAACAACACGCAACTTATAAATTTCCTCAAATTCGGCAGCCTCGGTCATCGCGGTTCCCGTCATACCGGACAGCGTCGGATACAAGCGGAACAAATTTTGATAAGAAATGCTGGACACCGTCTGATTTTCCGGCTGAACCGTAACGTGTTCCTTGGCTTCTATTGCCTGATGCAACCCCTTGCCGAAACGACGTCCTGTCATAACACGGCCGGTAAATTCATCAACAATCAAAATCTCGCCCCCACGAACAACATAGTTAACATTTTTCTGATACAAATGATGGGCCAGCAAAGATTGCTGAATATGCATAACCAGTGTGGCATTTTCAGACGCATACAGATTATCCCCCACCAGCAATCCCGCCTCTTTCAGCAGGCGTGTTGCATTGTCCACGCCGGCCTCGGTCAGTGTTACATGGCGGTCTTTTTCATCCTTTTTGAAATCCTCCGCCCCTAACTGAGCCACTACCGCATCAACCTTTGCGTACAGTTCACTGGTATCTTCGGCCGGCCCGGAAATAATCAGGGGGGTGCGCGCTTCATCAATCAAAATACTGTCTACTTCGTCGACAATTGCAAAGAACAGCGGCCGCAAAACCTGCTGGTCCTTTGAAAATTTCATATTGTCGCGCAAATAATCAAAACCCAACTCAGAGTTAGTAACATACGTTATATCACACGCATACGCCGCACGACGTTCATCATCCGACATATCATGCTGAATTATACCAATGGACAGCCCCAAGAATTTGTAAACACGCCCCATCCATTCCGCGTCACGTGACGCCAGATAATCGTTAACAGTAATCAGATGGGCACCCTTGCCATGCAAAGCTTTTAAGAATAGGGCAAGTGTTGCAACGAGTGTTTTTCCTTCACCGGTTTTCATTTCCGCAATCTGGCCGTTGGTCAAAACCATACCGCCAATCATCTGAACATTAAAATGACGCATACCAACCGAACGCAGGGCCCCTTCGCGAACCAATGCAAAGGCATCTGGCAATATATTTTTCTCTTTTTCACCCGCCGCCAGTCGCGAGCGCAGCTCCGCCGTCTGGGCACGCAGTTCATCATCACTCATCGCGTGATATTTCGGCTCCAAATCGTTAATCAGGGACACGGTCTTGTCATATGACTTTACCAATCTGTCATTGGCCGAGCCCAAAAATTTACTTATAACGTTTAACATGTTTATTTTTCCTTCTATTATCTGCCAGACGATAGCAATTTTGCGCCTTGCGGTCAAGGCACTTTATGATATAATGAAGCCATGGCATTCATGCAAGGGGCAATTATAGGAAAATTATACTACCAGGGGGAAAATATTATGAAAGAACCAATACATCAGCTAAACACTTCCAAAATAACCAGCGACATTTTCATAATTGCCCCAACCCAGATTGAATACATTTCCAGACTTTTCGCCGACAATGTGGCTGATACGATGAACATGCGAACATTTGCACCAAAAATTCGCCAAATAGCCGAAGAGTCATTACGTCACGCATTGGCCGCCGCCCGCAGACAGGGGGCCGGGAAATAACCTCTCTCAAAAAAACAAAAATCCCCCGTCCAGGGGGATTTTTTACTGGCTTGCAACTTCCGCTGCCTGCACCAATAATTATGAACATCATAATACTTCGGGCGCGGCACAACAGCTTTATTCAACTGTTATTCCAGCAGATTGATACAGATTCGTCCGCCAGGTTATGTTCTTGGCACTTGTGCCTTTCATGTTATTTGCACAATAGAACCCGCATTTATCCGTACAAGCTGCATTTGCCGTCGCATACACCCACTTACTGCCTGCCGCAGGCGTACTCAACTTGCACCAACAGCCGGTCCCCGCGGATTCGGGTGCAAAACCGGCCGCACTAATGTCGCCATTCGCACCTGTTGTCGCGCTGCACGCCGCAATACCGGTCAGTTTCGTCCCATTCGACAATGTAGCGGACCAACTATCTTCGCCGGCCGCCGCCGCATAAGACGCAGGAACGATTGTACTTGCCGCCAGACTGGGCGAGAGCGATACCCCGCCACCCGTGCCACCGGAATAAAATTCACCACTATCGTCAAATACGCTGTATGAAGTATTGTTATAATTCAGTTTTAACGATTGCGATGCACCGTTGCTCATATGTTTCGCTTCAGTTGACATATTGCCATAATACGTCTTGCCTCCTATTTGAACATTCAGCGACGGCGTAGTCTTCTTTGTGCTGCGCAGATACAGTTTGCTGGTGCCGACATGCAATACACGCCCACAGTCATCCGCCTCGTCCGCGCCGTTTCCATATCCAATTGTTGTCAGGCCTGTTGCACATGCATTGCGCGTACCAACATCCCCCTGCAGTACATAGCTGGATGCGGCCCAGTACCCGGCTCCAACATTAGAGCACTTTGTTGCACGTGCGGTCGCCAGATAACTGCCACCAGGACAAGAGATTCGACACGCAGCCTCAGACGTCTTTTCACCAAACGTGTGATAATTTTCCAAACATGCCGTACAAGACGAATTTCCGGTTCCTGCAGCATATGTATCCGCCGCACATGTTGTACAGCTGAACTTTTCACCATAATGAACCGCTGTTTCGTCACTGGTGCCGTTATACGTTCCCGCCGGACAATCTGTGGCTGTTTCGGCATTTACGGCCGCTATATACTGTCCGGGCAGTTCATTTCGGCGAACAAAGCACGCTTCGCGCCCATTGGATGTTCCATTGCTTGCACTGTGCGGATACAAACCGTTGGCAAAGCTGCTACATAGCTTGCAACTGCTGGCTGTTATATTATTGGCGCTATCACGTGTCGCATCCAGATAGTAATCTGTCTCGCAAGAGCTTGGCAGACACAACCCGGTTACGGTATTGTTGGCGTTCCACTTTGCATTTACATATCCTTTGACGCCAACTGTGCCACACTCCTTGTTACAGCTGGTTTGACCGGCACCGGTTGTCGTCATACCCCAGTTGGCGCCATCCCCACATGCGATACAGGCACTGGCGCCGGCGGCACTGTACGAACCTGTAACACACTGTGTCTGTGAGCCGCTGGTCGGTCCCGCCGCAAAGTAACCGGCCGATGCCGTTGCACATGAAGATGTGCTGCCATATGCAACCTGGTGGGCCGCTTTGTACTTCCCGGCGCCACAGTTTGTTGCACTGGACGCATTTACCGTCGCAACATATTGACCGGTTAAGTTGTTCGTTTTACATGCCGATGCCCCGCCTGTGTTACCTGCCGCACTGTTCGGATAAAATCCGCCTGCCAATCCGCTGCAGGCACTGCACGATGTGCCGTTTACATAATACGCGGCGTTCGCCGTCACGCTTTGTACAGTCTGGGTACATGCGGCGTTATTTGTGCTGCATCCGGATTTTACTGTGCCGTCCGCTGTTCCCGCGCTGTTAGAATAGGCAACATAAGTACATGCCGAGCCACTGCATGCATTGCACGTAACAGATGCACAGTTGGCCGGTTTTGCACAGGCTGTCTGACTGCCTGTCCATGCTCGTGACTTCGTACCGCTATAGCATTTTGTGATTGCATCTGCCCCCGCATCGGAATTTGGATAGCTTGTGGGACATTTTGTCGCCGCAGCAGACATATTGCCCGCAGATACGGTATGTGCCGCAATATAATATCCGGTTCCCGCCGCAGAACAAGTCGCATCGGTTGCCGCAACACGTGTGCCACCTGCGCAGCTTATTTTGCAATCGTTCTTGGCATCATGGTCTGCCTGAGTCGTCCCGCTGATACTGTATCCGGTTGGACATGCGGTTGCCGCGGCAGAAGTTGAACCGTAATTAACCGTATGCGCCAGCATATAAACATTTCCGCTTGTAATGGCGGTGCATGCCGCATTTGCTGCTGCAACGCGCGTGCCAGCCGCGCAGGAGGCCTGGCATTGGGTTGCCGCTGTCTTGCCCGCAGTTGTATTCGATGTATAACCCGCAGGACAGCTTGAACAAGATGTCGCTGTGCCGCCCGCGCTGTATGTCGCACCGGTGCATGCGCTGCAGGTTGCACTGGCCGAGTTGTTATTCGCAATAACGTATCCACCACTGGCCGTCACGCTGTACGTTGTTGCCGGCCATGCCGTGCCGCTGTATGCGACAGTGCTTGGCGTAACCGCGCTGCAGCCCGTGATGGTTTTATTCGGCGCCTTATACCGACAGGTCGTGTTGGCATTATACGGCGATACAGACGTATATGTTCCACCGGAAACCGATACACCGGTCAGCGCGCTGCATGCCGCACGATGCGCCCCGCCTGTGCAATAATACCCGCTGCCACAGCTGGCGCATGATGTATTCCCCGTGCTGGA
>JAIDLK010000065.1 GCA_029051085.1 Alphaproteobacteria bacterium
ATTCAGGACGCCGGTATTCCGGTTGTGCTGAATAAACGGCATAAAATCATGCATAATAAATTTGCGATATTTGACAGACGTGATATAGAGACAGGCTCATACAACTGGACATCGTCTGCGACGCAATCAAATGCGGAAAACTGTATGTTTTTTCCGGAACAAAACAAAGAATTCACGAACCAGTTTAAATATTTGTGGGGATTTTATCGGGGATAGGTACTTGATTATATGCGCATTTGGCGGATATGACGTACCATGCGATGTAAATCATTTTCACGTATGGACGATTTGATTTTGTCGGTGCCGATATATGCCTTGATATTTTTATAAATTATATCATATCGTTTTGCGTAAAACTTGTCGCGACCGATAAATTCCAATACTTTGGCAAGTGAATAGGCGTCATCCCATGTAAACGGATGATATCTGTATTTTTTGTTCCCCAGTTTGCGCAGGCGGTTGGGATGTTTTGCCAGATATTCCAATTCAACATAATTTGATTTGGAAACCGCCAGCTGAAAATCAATCAGGACCAAGCGCCCATTCATAATCATCAGATTGTCCGGTCGTATATCGCGATGCACCACATCAGAATCGCGTAATGCGCAAAATATTTTCCATATATCGCCAATAAGCCGCGCTTTGTCCGTAACACCAAGGCGACCTGTAATCATTGCTGTATTAAGACTGATGCCGGGTACGTATTCATTTGCAAAAAACTTGTACTTGTCATAGTCGTTATAGTACAGCGGTTTTAAAAAATGCTCGCTGTTTATAGACCATAATGCATGGCCCATGCGGTATTCATTTTCATATATTCCGGCATGCTGGCCGGTTTTTATAAATATGCGTTGGCCACTTGCATTTATCCCAATGAAAAAAGTATTACAAATTATATTTGCCGCCGGTCGCAAATCGCATATTCCATATGTGTTTTTTAGAAAGTCTGCAAAGCCATGAAATTTTGCCATTGCGGCCGATGATAGCGGCGCGGGTGGCATGGCATCGGCGCGCTGCAGCGCCAGCTCAATGGGATTTCGTTTTCTTTTTGGGCGCTTATATATGTATTTTTGTAAACTCATGCTGGGAATAATATCATAACGGTGCAGGGTTGCAAACAAAAATGTTAAAAAATTTAATGATTTGGTTTTATAATAGTTGCGGTAATTTTTGCCATATGATATGCTTAAATCAATAAGAGAGATGTAGGAAATCTATTGCAAAAGCATGCCGATACGTTTTTAGAGGCTGTCGGCCGGTGGGGGCTGGGGGTATATGCTGCGATTTGGCGCGGCGTATCGTTTATTGGGGCTGCTTTTGCCGCCGTTGGACGATTTGTGCGTGGTGGTGTTTTTATTCGGCGCGTGGATTGGTGGGCGGCATTTGATGCGGTCGGGCCACGTGCGGTTTTAATAGTTTCTTTGATAAGTTTTTTAATCGGTTTGATTCTGGCGTTTGTTGGCGCGGCTCAGCTAAAGCTGTTCGGGGCCCATGTTTACGTGGCCAGTTTGGTCGCCATTGCCGCAATAAGAATTATGGGTGCCATGATGACCGGCATAATAATGGCGGGGCGTACCGGCGCTGCATATGCCGCAACCATTGGCACCATGCAGGTTAATGAGGAACTGGACGCACTGCGCGTAATGGGTATTTCATCCATGGATTTTTTGGTCCTGCCGCGTTTGATTGCAATGGCCGTATGTATGCCTGTTTTAACAATGTTGGCCGATTTTATGGCTATACTTGGTGGCGCGGCGGTTGGATGTGGAATGTTTCATATTCCAATGGCGGAATATTATTCTTATACTGTCCAGGCACTGGATATCCAGAATTTCGCAGTCGGCATATTTCACGGCTGGGTTTATGGAATAATAATTGCATTGTGCGGATGTTATTACGGTATTCGCTGTGGGCGTGATGCCGGGGCGGTGGGCCGGGCGACAACAAGTGCGGTGGTCTCGTCTATTGTATGGATGGTTGTTGCCACGGGTTTCCTGACGTTTTTGTTTGAGGTGCTTGGAATATGACACGGTCGGCAATACGCGTTTCAAATATGACAATCGGCTATGACAACGTCGCGGTATTGAAAAACATATCGTTTGATGTCGCCGCCGGGTCTGTGTTTGTAATCATGGGCCCCAGTGGGTGTGGTAAAAGCACTCTGATGCGTGCAATGGCCGGATTGTTGACACCGATGCGCGGCTCAGTACAGATGGATGACTCGGTTGACAATATCGGTGTTTTATTTCAGGGTGGGGCGCTGTTCACATCAATGAGCGTATTTGAAAATATTGCACTGCCGCTGATGCGGCATACGGATTACAGTGCGGGGCGCATTGCCAAAATAGTCTCGGAAAAGCTGGCATTGGTTGGCCTGCCGAATGTCGGTGACAAATATCCGGCACAATTATCGGGTGGTATGAAAAAGCGTGTCGGGCTGGCGCGGGCACTGGCGCTGAATCCGTCCGTATTGTATTTGGATGAGCCGTCGGCCGGTCTTGACCCGATTGCCGCCGGCCAACAGGATGATTTGATTTTGAAAATAAATCGAGAGCTGGGAACAACCATCGTTATGGTGTCGCATGATTTGGATTCAATTTTCGCAGTGGCCGATGACGCCATATTCTTAAATCCTGCAACGCACACAATTGCCGCACACGGTAATCCGCGGCAGATGCTGCGTCGGCCGCCAAACCGTGAAGTATTGAATTTTTTAACCAGGGGGAAAAAGTAAATGAAACAGCAACCGAACAAAAAGACCGTGGGTGCCTTTATCGTGGCCGGCATCGCGGCATTCCTGGCGATTCTTGTGATTGCGTTTGGGGCCGGCTATCGTGCGCGCCACAAAGATTTGTATGTAATGTATTTCCATGAATCCATCAAAGGCCTGTCTATTGGTTCGCCGGTTGTCCTTAATGGTGTGGAGGTTGGCAAAGTCGCAAAAATAGAGATTGTTCCCGACATCGCTACATATGAGTTCAACATTCCTGTATATGTAACATTTAATAATATTCAAAAAACAATTTCGATGCCATCTGACCATCCCACTTGGTCCGAAGAGCGTTTGATTTCCGCCCTTGTTGAAAAAGGTCTGCATGCAAAACTGGTAAATCAGAATCTGTTAACCGGTCAATTGATGATAGAGCTTGATGTAAAGCCTGCAAAAACAATAATGACCAAGGGCGAGGTTGATGGAATTATTGAAATCCCGACAACTTATTCATCATTGACAGAGCTGTCATCAAATTTTGAAAACATACCGTTTCGCGAAGTTGTTGAAAATCTGAATGCCACATTGACCGAATTCAAAGAAATACTTGGCCCCGCCGCCAGTGTCAGCCGTGATTTATCCAATAAATCGGCCGCCACACTTAATAATTTTAACCATGCCGTCGAAGATGTCAGCCGTGCCGCAAATTCCCTGCGGAATTTGACCGACTATCTTGAGCAGCATCCGGACGCTCTTATCCGTGGGAGGAAATAAACAATGAAAAAATATCTTGCTATTTGCGCATTCGTAATATTGGGGGCATGTGCACACAACCATCAGGCGCCGTCTTATTACACATTGGCAGAAAATGCAGGCGGGGTGGCAATATCCTCTAAAAAAATGTCGGTTGATGTGGGACGTATAAAGGTTCCGGAATATATCGACCGCTCTCAAATAGTAACAACGGACGGTGCCGCTGTTACTGTGGCGGAAAACGAGCGCTGGGCTGAAAGGGTTGGCCCCATGACCGAGCGGCGTATAATGTCCGGCCTGCGTGCACGCTTAACCGGTGCCACGGTAAAGAGTGCAGATTTCATAGGTGCGCCCACAGATTATTCCGTTTTTGTCGAAATATATAGACTTGATGGCACCATCCCCGGCAATGTTGTATTGGATGCAACATATTCGATTGTTGAAAACGGTACGCCTGTCAAAACGCGTCGCGTTGAATATGCCGATACTTGCGGTGATTCCTATTCCGATTATGTTCATGCAATTGGCGGCCTTGTGGACAAGCTGTCACGTGACATCTCGCGCGATTTGGTCCGCTTGGCAAAATAAAGTTTAGCAATATGGGTAAAATTGTGATATAATTACAGGCATGAAAAGAAATATGATATTTTTGTTAGTTCTTGTGGGCATGCTTGCCGGCTGTCAGCAGAATAATGCCCCCACAGAATACGTTGAATACGCGGATGATATGGTGTATCAGACGGTGGTGGTGCCATATGATGATGCACCCTCCGTATCCCAGATTAAATATTCTGTCCCGCGTGACGGTGATTTAACGCTGGAAACACGTCATCATGTTATTCAAATTCAGGGCCAGCCTGACGCCGCATATGAATACCGTGTATGGGCGGGTGACAAATCGTATGCGGATGATCCGGATTTGATTGTTAATGATGGCAATATAATGGTCCTTCAGGAAAATTGAGATAAATTTAACGGCGCGTTGATTGCGCCGTTTCTTTATGCGTTTTGGCCTGCAACACGACCTGATGCCCATGCCCATTGCAGATTAAAGCCACCCAAATCACCTGTTACATCCATAACCTCGCCCGCAAAGTACAGCCCTGGTATAATTTTTGACTCCATCGTTTTTGATGAAATTTGCGATGTGTCAACACCGCCGTATGTTACCTCTGCGGCCGCCATTCCGTGATGGCGCCATTGGTCGGCCGGAATGATAATATCTGTAATCTGCCTTGCAATATCCGCCAGCTCAGAATCGCGAATATCTGCGATATTACGTGTGTCGTTGGAAAAATATCGTGCCATTTGCATAGGCATACGCATCGCCAGAATCGTGTGCAAAGATTTCCGGCCGTCCGATTTTTTTACAGAACGCAGCCATTCTGCCAAATCCATATTCGGCATAAGATTTATGTTTATATCGCATTCCGGACCGGCCACGGATGCAGAATATACCACCGGACCACCGATTCCAAAATGAGTAAACAGCATATCCCCGCAAACCT
This sequence comes from Alphaproteobacteria bacterium, assembly GCA_029051085.1. Lineage (GTDB taxonomy): Bacteria > Pseudomonadota > Alphaproteobacteria > Rs-D84 > Rs-D84 > Enterousia. The sequence goes on from JAIDLK010000065.1 coordinate 4,972, forward strand.
GTCGTTTCCCAATCTTTATCTGTGCAAATATTGAAATCCCCGCCCATTCGCGCGGAAACTTGTTTGCGTCTATTGCGCACAGGGCCGGGCGGGGCGGTATTATGCTGTGGCCGAATCCTTTTGCGATTTTGTATCCCGCATCTGATACGCCATATGTCGCGAACGAGATACCGCCTGTCGCAACAATCAGACTGTCCGACGAATATTCATGTCCCGGACATGAAATATGAAAACGCCCCCCGCTGTGGGTGACGTTTTCAACAGTCTGCCCCAGTATTATATCAGCACCCTTGGCGTCTGTAATCAGTGCATTGACAATATCTGTGGCGCCTGTTGTGCAAAAAAACTGTCCTGGTGTTTTTTCAGTCCATTTGATTCCATGACCTGCGGCCCACTCCAGTATGTCTGCCGGTTTTACGCGGGCCAGTGCGCCTCTGACAAAATTGGGATTGCGGCCAAAGTATCTGTCGCTTGCCGCGGCCGCGTTTGTAAAATTGCATCTTCCGCCACCGGATGCCAAAACCTTGCGTGCGGGTGCGCCCCCCATATCCAGCACACAGACATATCTGTCCCGTGCGGTGGCCTGTGCGGCGGCCGCCAATCCTGCGGCGCCTGCGCCTATAATAATAACATCATAATGTTTCATACCACCTATGATAAAGCTTTGCCTCTATCGGGTCAAATATTAAGAAAGGGTCGCATATTTATGCGACCCGGTAGTTTTTTTTACAGGCTGTCATCATGAACAGAGTACTTTGTTCCGTCTTTGGTAACTCTTAAAGTACCTTTTGTCGCAGTACTCATGTTTCCATAGAACGTCTGTTCTCCTATCTTTACATTCAGCGACGGTGTGGTCTTTTTCGTACTGCGCAGATATACCTTGTTCTCACCTATATGCAATACGCGACCACAATCCCCGGCTTCATCCGCACCCGCACCGTATCCGATGGTCGTCAGGCCGGTCGCACATGCCGCACGATGCGCCCCGCCTGTGCAATAATACCCGCTGCCACAGCTGGCGCATGATGTATTCCCCGTGCTGGA
>JAIDLK010000066.1 GCA_029051085.1 Alphaproteobacteria bacterium
TGTTTGTGCTGCATATAACTTAATGTATTATATTAAAATAAATGTTTATCATATTGATATAATTTAAGTATAAATTACTTTAATTTTTGCTGTTTTTTGATAAAAAAAGCCATGTTTTTATCAAAAATGCCGGATTTCTGCGGATTTTGGCCTGTTTTTTTGATGTTTTTATGCATTTTTATTGCGTTTTGGGTGGCCGGGCGATATATTTGTTGGTATGAGATTAGATTTGGCGCTGGTGGCGCAAAATATTTATCCGACAAGGGCAAAGGCGGCGGCTGCGATTAAAGCGGGGCTGGTTTCTGTTAATGGTGTCTTTGTGCAAAAGCCCAGTCTTATGGTTGCGGAGTCGGATTCTTTGATTGGGGCGGCGCTGCCGTATGTGTCCGGGCGTGGCAGTTTAAAGCTTGCGCGTGCATTAGAGGTGTTCGGTATATCGCCGGTGGACTGTGTCTGTCTGGATATTGGTGCCAGTACTGGTGGCTTTACCGAGGTCTTGTTATCGCATGGCGCAAGAAAGGTTTTTGCGGTGGATGTCGGAACGGCCCAGCTGGTGCCGGAGTTGCGTGAAGACGCACGTGTGGTGTCTTTGGAGCAAACGGATATTCGGGAATTAAAGCCGATTGAGCCGGTTGATTTGGTTGTGATAGATGTTTCGTTTGTTTCACTGGCGGATATTGTGCCCTGTTTGGGCGGCTGGGGAGCGAAAAGGGTTGTTGCCCTGATAAAGCCCCAGTTTGAGGTGCCGCGCAGTGTTGCGGCGGCCTCGGGCGGTGTGATAAAGGCGCAACAGTGGCATCAATATGCAATACAGCGTGCGACGGATGCTTTTTCGGCGGCCGGCTATGTGCGGTGCGGGCTGATAGAATCGCCAATTCGTGGCGGCAGCGGAAATATCGAATACTTGGCATATTTTCAGAGCGGGGTATAGATGCCCTGCTCTTTATAATGGCTCTTATTTTTTCTTGAATGGGCGGTGCTTTGCATATAAAATTACTCAGACAAATTTATTTTAAAGGATATAAAATGGCGGACGATACAAATAAAATAAAGGCGCGCGAAGAAAAGTGGCAGCGTCGTTGGTTGGAATCCGGGGTATTTACCCCTGCGAACGATGGCGTGCGTCCGCCCTTTTATATGTTGGCCGAGTTTCCGTTCCCATCCGGCACGGGACTGCATGGCGGGCATATGTTAAATTATACCGGCTGTGATGTAATGGCGCGATTTATGCGCATGCGTGGGCGTGATGTTTTGTTCCCGCTGGGGTTTGATTCTTTGGGTATATCGGCTGAGAATTATGCGACCAAAATCGGTCGGCATCCGTCCGTGGTCGTACGCGAGCTGGCCCAGCAGTTTACAAAGAATATGTTGGATATGGGCTGGTCCATTGATTTAAATGCCCAGGTGTCGACATCGGATCCGGAGTTTATCAAGTGGACACAGTGGATGTTTATTCAGCTGTTTAAGGCCGGATTGGCATATAAATCCATGTTACCGATGAACTGGTGTCCGAATTGCCGTACAACACTGACAAATGAAGAGCTGGAAGATGGCAAGTGTAATCGCTGTCATGGCGAGGTAGAGGTTCGGGAAAAGATGCAATGGAATCTTGCGATTACTAAATACGCAGATCGGTTGTTGGAAGATTTAAAGCTGGTTGATTATCCGGAAAAGGTAAAGCGCGACCAGATGAACTGGATTGGGCGCAGCACGGGTGCAGATGTGGATTTCAGGGTTGGCAACGATATCATGACCGTGTATACGACACGACCGGATACAATATTTGGTGTGACGTTCTGTGCGATTGCGCCGGAGCATAAGCTGTTGGCCGCGTGGTTGGATGGTGGGCGCATATCCAACGCGGACGAGGTTCGGGCATATATTAAGCAGGCGGCCGCAAAATCCGAAATTGACCGTACGGATGTTACAAAAGAAAAAACAGGCGTGCGTCTGGACGGGATAATGGCGACTAATCCGTTTACGGGTGTCGATGTGCCTGTATTTGTGGCAGATTATGTGTTGGCCGGGTATGCGCATGGCACGATTATGGCCGTGCCGGCTCATGACGGGCGCGATTATGATTTTGCAAAGAAATTCGGTCTGCCGATTATTCAGGTTTTGGATAATGGTGACGTGTCCGCTGGGGCGACCGAGGGGGATGGGCCGCATATCAATTCCGGATTTATGGACGGAATGGACAAAGCGACCGCAATCAACGCAGCCATTAAATATGGCGAAGAGCGTGGTTTTGCCAGACCAAAGGTGCGCTATCGAATGGGTGATTGGGGATTTTCGCGTCAAATGTACTGGGGGGAGCCCATTCCGCTTGTCAAATGTGAAAAGTGCGGATGGGTTCCGGTTCCGGAAAGTGACCTGCCCTTGATGCAGCCGTATATGGAAGACTATCGTCCCACCGATGACGGTGAAAGCCCGTTGGCGCGTGCGACCGACTGGGTTAATACCACATGCCCTGTATGTGGCGGTCATGCTGTTCGTGAAACCGACACAATGCCGCAGTGGGCCGGTTCGTCTTGGTATTATCTGCGTTATCTGGATCCGCGAAATGACAATGAATTTTGCTCGCGCGGCCAGATGGACAAATGGATGCCGGTTGACCATTATAATGGCGGTAATGAGCATAACACGCGTCACCTGATATACTCTCGCTTTTGGCATAAGGCATTGTATGATTTGGGGATTGTAAACACGCCGGAACCATATAAGAAAAGAACAACCAACGGCCTGCTGATGGGCAGCGATGGTAAAAAGATGTCAAAATCACGTGGCAACGGCTTTATGGTTGCCGATTTGGTCGCGCGTGTTGGTGCTGATGCCGCCCGTGTGACGGTATTGTCGCTGGGGCCATGGGATTTGAATGTTAATTGGTCGGATGGTGCGTTGGCCGGTGTTCAGCGTTTTCTGAAACGCGTAGAGGCAATATCGGATAACCTAAGTGACGAGCCGATGACGGCCGAGCAAGAGCGCCTGATGCATCAGCTGGTTGCGGATATGACAGAGCGTATTGAGAATATGCGCTTTAATACCGCTATCTCGGCAATGATGGAATATATAAACGCGTTTTCCGGGGGCGCAATGCCGCGTGCGGCATACGATGCATTGGTTCGTGTGATGGCGCCGTTTGCGCCGCACTTGGCCGAAGAAATGTGGGAGAAACTGGGGCATGCGGATATGCTGGCGCTGGCGCCGTGGCCGACATTTGATGCAGCAAAATTGGTTAAGACGGAATTAACCATGGTTGTGTCAATAAATGGTAAACGCACGGCGGAGTTTTCCATGCCGACCACCGCGACAGAGGCGGATGTTATCGCTGCGGCAAAAGTGGCGGCGGGCGCAAAGCTGGACGGGGCGACGATAATAAAAACAATCGTTGTGCCAAACAAATTGGTTAATTTTGTAATCAAGAAATAAAATAAACGCCCCGAACGGGGCGTTTATTAGTCCGTGTAATGGCAATTTCCGGTGTATTCACCACTGCCGCTGGGGTCGGAAAAGTTGGCTCCTGTCGGCAGATGGCATGATGTTATCGATGTATTGCTGCCGGCAACGGATGTGCCGCCGTCCGGGCATGCCGTGCAACCTGTCGTCCCGTTTGTCGATGAGCCGTAATATCCGGCCGCGCAACGGTATGATGTGCTGGTTTCCTTGCAGCCGTTTAGACAAGTGCACATGCGGGTGGATTTGCTTTCGTATCCGGTGCTATGTGCGATATATGTGGTGTCGCTGGTGCATGAGGCGCTGTCGCAGGCATTGCAGCATTGCGAAACGGTGGTTAGCAAGTTGCAGTCCGGAATAAGCTCTGATAATGTCGCGTCACCCAATGTTCCGCGTTCGCATGAGGTGCAAATAAACACCTTGAAAATCCTCCCGCTGGATGTCTTATAGCACTTGGTGGTATAGCTGCCATCCGTGCAGGTGTTTAGCGTGTACATTTCGTCCCCTGTACAGGCTGTGACAGAACAGATGCCGATTGCAGCATCGGCGTTATTTGGCGCAAGTGTTGTTATGAATGCTGTTAAGGCAAACATGATTATTTTGTGTCTCATTTTTCAATCTCCTGTTTTACCAAATGAAAAACCACCAAACTATTTGGTGGCCAGGAGGTTGAGAACAATCATAGGAATTGTGTCGCGTATTGAATATTCCGCGAACCCTCCTGACCTGTGGCCAGGAGTTTGTTTTTCGTCTTAATAGTAAAACCGGCGCACACTGGCACGCCTTAAGATTCTATTCCGACGCCTATGCAGAGGTTCTCACACCCCATTACCGGAACACCCGGTAACATTTGGATTATATAACGTGTATGTGATAAAAACAAATAAAAAATCCCGCCGGTTGGCGGGAGGGGTTATGAGATTTTTTCAATTCTGCGAATGCGGCGTTCGATATTGTCAAAGGGGCTTTCCAGAAATGTTTGAACGCACAGAAACGCCATTTCAATATCAATGTCAGCCGCCGCCAGCGCCAGTACGTTAATGTCGTCATGAAAGCGGTCATCGCGGGCCTGTTCCGGTCTGTCACAGCGCGACGCACGCAGGTTGCGATAACGGTTTGCGGCAATCATAACACCGGCCCCTGTGCCGCATATTGCAATTCCACGGGCATTCTTGTCATCACCGATAGCGTCCGCCAATGTTTGTGCCACATCCGGATAGTCGGCAGATACGTTCGGGTCGTCCACCCCCAGATTTACAACCATATATCCGGCCGCGGTTAACATTTCAATCAGATACAGTTTAAGCCCCACTCCGCGGTGGTCGCCCGCAATATATACCTTGGAAACGGTTTTATTCATCTTTCTTGTCCTTTCTTTTTGCCAATTTGCATTCCAGCCCGGTATTGCCGGTAATATTTATGGTTCTGTACGACAGTGTGCCGGACATTTTGGCGGCGCTGAACATATTGGCAATATTTACCGTTGCCGGTCCGTCCAACTCGCCGTGCAAGAACAGATTGTCCGCTGTTATTTTGCCAACAACGCGCCCGCCCCGCCCTATAACCACTGTTTCGGCGGAGATGTTGCCGCGAACCTCGCCATGAATTTGAACGATGTGGTCTGTTTTTATGTCACCCACCAGGCTGCACCCGGCACCGATAATTGTTGGCGAATTTTTTTCCAAAGAGTTAGTAAATGCCAGCATTTTTTATTCCTTTACAAATTTTGCGGGGTCAAATTGGGCGCCCTTGTATCTGATTTCGTAATGCAGGTGCGGGCCCGTACTGCGGCCGGATGAACCGCCAAGTCCGACAACCGTGCCGGGGCGGACCCAGTCGCCGCGTGACACCGTTATCTGGGACAGGTGCGCATACAATGTGGTAAAGCCCAGACCGTGGTCAATTTCCACCGTTGTGCCGTATCCCACGCGTTCGCCGGCCGATACAACGCGCCCCGGTGCGACCGCCATTAACTCGGTTCCGATTTTTCCCGCAAAATCAATACCACGGTGGCGTTTTTGTTTGCCGTCAAACGGGTCTTTGCGCATGCCGTAATTAGATGTGATACGCATTTGTGCAACCGGTGCCCCAATCGGTAATATGGTGCGCAGGCGTGCAAGGCCGCTCCATAATTCCAAATCATCAGCCAGTTTCTGGTATTTCGGGTCAAGGCTTTTGTCGATTTCAATCGGGCTGAATGCGGCGCCAACCAGCGGATTTGTATATCTGTTCGCTGCATTGACCAGGGTTCGTTCACTAAGGCCCAGGGTTGCAATCGTGCTGTTGATTTTCTTCAGGTCTTTGCGCAGCTCTTCTGTTTTGTCGGCCGCCAGTGTGCTGACTGTTTCCACGATTTCGGTGTCCGCCGCGACGATGGCCTGCATCGATTCCACAATTGCTATATTGCGCTTTTTTAATTCTTCGTTTTCGGCGCGTGTCAGTTCATATTCCGCAGACAGCTCCGATAATTTTACGTATTCTGGTGTGTATTCGTCATCTGTAAAGATTTCCGATACGCGTGTACGCAGAAAGTCCAGCTCGCCCCAGGTTTTTAAACGACCGTTCATCAGGTTTTCTTTTTCTGCATCGGTAAGCTTTTGTGCGTTTAAAATCTTGTCGTCTGTAACGTTTAAATTACGTGTTAGCTCATTAAATTTTTTCAGATATACGCGCAGGTCAGTCATTTGACGTGCATGCTGGGCGCGGGCCTGTTCCAGTTGCTGGGTGCGCTTTTGCAACAGCGGTCTGTGATATACGAAAACATATGTGGACCATGTGGCCCATATAACCAGTCCAACTTTGCCGCAGAATTTTGTAAAGCGCCAAAAGCTGCTTTGTTTAAACGTATAAACGTTGCCGCGCGGCGTGTCCATTACGGTAAATTCCCGCGGCGGAAATATGCGTACTATGACGCGCCAAATCGCCCGAAATGGCGATGTTATCAGCGCCCACAGAGATGTAAAATGTCTTGTTATAAAGTTTATCATGTCAGCTAAGTGTAGACAATGCCGCACCAATAGTCAAGCCATCGCGTAAAACCGCATCAGTATTCATCGGCAGGCCGGCATGCAGTATTGTCGGCCCGCGCGAGCCCAAGCGGCCGCGTAGCAATATGCGTTCTGCGGTCTGTTTTGCGCCGAACAGAGGGAAAATTTCGATGTCGCCACATTTTTGTGCCATGGCTGCGATTATTTCCGCGGCGGCGGCCGCATCGACAATTATTACAAATGTACCCCGCGGACGCACCCGGGCCAGGCCCTTACGGGCCCACAGCCCCAGGTCTGCGTTATGATGCGCGTTGTGCTTTGCCGGTGTGCCGTGGAAATAAGGCGGGTTTGTTATTACCAGGTCAAATGTACGGTCAGTGCGCCATTTTGTAATGTCCGTATTTATAAGTTCAATATTGCGGTCGTTTAATGCAGCATTTCCAGCGCATTCCGCCAACATTTCCGGAGATATATCTATGCCGGTAATATTTACCCCGGGCTTGTTTGCCATAAGGCATAAAGCCGCCCCGCCGGTGCCGATGCCGATATCCAATACGGTTTTTGCCGGGCTGTCCGCGGCCATCGCCGCCAGCCATACCGCATCGGATGTCGGATTGTATCGACCGCGTCTAAGCCGTACACGGCCGCCCATCAGGGTAAAAATATCTTGTTTTTGTGCCATAGGCATATATAATAATTCATCAAAATTAAAAGGCAAGATTATGTTTGATGAAACATTGGTTGTTCAAAGTGCGATAAGTGCATTTAATAATGCCGCATTGATTGCGCCTACTTTTTTCTGGGTTGGGGTGCTGGCACTGCCGCTGATGGCGCTGGCATACTTTTATGGCTGTGATTTTATGGGGCGCATCGGCTGGCATAAAAGTGAGCTGAAGCGTAATGCGTCAATTTTAACAGTTGCAGTGACGCTGTTGTGGTTGATTTCCTTTGGTGGAAATTATGCCGTGCTGCGTGACGGACGTTCCATTTTACCATTTTGCATCGCCGGGATAGTGTTTTTGTGCTGTATGTTACTGGGGGCGTTTTCCCGTAATGTTTCCCTGCCCCGGTGGCGCGGGGCAAGCTTTGGGCGGCGTCTTGCGACTGTGTTGTGTGTGGCGGCGGTGATATATTTTGTCGGTCTTTCCGGTATGCATACATGGTGGGGGGCGGCAATTCAGATAGCTGCGTTTGTTGGCGGGCTGGCGTTTGGACGTGCTCTGCCGCGCGCCGAGCGTCCGTCGGCAATATGCTCGCTTGTGATTCTGGGTGTTGTCACGCTGGTGTTGATGCAGCCTGAATTTTTTCGTTTTGGGCAGCTTGGGGCGCTGGGGGCGCTGCATCTGTTGGCGCTGGGGGCTGTCGGGGCGGCGTTGGCGGCCGATGTGGCAATTCGCGCTATTCGTCCGTCGGGGCGTATTCATAAC
>JAIDLK010000067.1 GCA_029051085.1 Alphaproteobacteria bacterium
GTTAAATGTGTGGCCCTGCTTTGGGCGTGTCATAACATAAAGCTATCATTTTATGCAATGGGTGTCAAGAAATTATAACAAACAATAACAAAACTTGACAAAATGATTTTTATATGTTTAAGCCGTTTATTTCATCAATCAGCTCATTCATGTTTGTGCGCAAATCCTCTGTACTGGATGCCCAAACCAAATGCCGCATCATAAATTTATATACATCATCCATGGTAAGATTCGGTATACCGGCGGCACTTGCGACACGACGCCACGCAACGCGCGGGTCGGTAAGCCGCATGCGTCCGCGCACAGAAAACACCCAGTTCCCGTCCTGGGGCAAATCCTGTAACAATACCGTGGCCGCATCCGACAAAGGTCGCGCACCCCACATATAATGATTGAAATCCAAATCGGACCAGCGCATGGAAAACACTTGGCTCTTTGGTGCAAAACCGTATATCAGCATTAAAAACGCCGCCCGCAAAACAGGTGACGGCTCATCTTCAATTGCTGCGATTAAGCGGACAAGCCCGGATTTGGTCAACGGTCGAACGCGCCGCGCCTGAGCAATCTTTGCCATGCCCGCCACAGGATTTTCCTTTGCATAGCCGGTCTCGATTGCATATTTAAAAATACTGTGAAGCAGCTCCTGCATGCGGCGTGCAATGGCCTGCCCTTTTATGCCGTCAATAACGCGGCGCACATCATCCGTTGAGATATCACAGACATTCATGTCGCGCAAATCATCCAGATGACGCTTTATGGCACGCTGCAGCTTTACCATGCTGTCCTCGCTGCGACGAACACGGGCATCCAAATACAGGGTGATTAGTTTATCAAATGTTATTTTACGGCGACGGGTACGTGGCTTTTGTGCCGCACTTTCCAGAACCACCGGAACGGCGCCACGCGCCTGTTCAATATCCATATCCGGATAATTGCCAATAATTATGCGGCGGTCGCGCCCGCCGACACGCTTGCGAACAAAAAAAGTTTTTGCGCCACGGCTGGTAACATACATACGCAGACGCGGTTCAGATATATCCTGAACCACATCAAAACCACTGTTCGGCGCCGGCAGATTATCAAGAATGTATGGATTAAAGAAAAACTGATGCGCCACGGCTGTGTCCCCCCGTAATTATTATTTTGCTTTCGATTTCGTTTTGTTCCAAAAGGCACGACGTTTAGCATCCGCAATCTCATACTCTTTGGCGGCATTGACATATTCACAATTTGCCGAGTGATGCGGACAGTCTGTCTGGCCGCACTCCACAGCCCCTGCATCTAAATCTTTACCCTTGAAATACGGGCAATAGCTATTACTCGCAATAATAGGCGGAATCCGACCGGAGCCAAGTTCTTCCATCGCACTAAAGTGTGGCACTTCCATAAACTTTGTTTTAATACAGCGTTTTTCTTTTGCGATACCATCCCTGCCGCAAAACACGGTTATTTTACCACGAACCCGGTCCAACTTGCGCCAAGCACGAGCCGCTACACGGCGCAGTCTTTGATATTCTTTCCAATCTGTCTTGAACGCGTTCCATTTTTCAACGATTGTTGCAAACATGTTTTTTCCTTTTTATTTAGCTTACTTTTAAAGCGTTGATAAACGCACTCTGTGGTATTTCAACGCTGCCGAAAGTGCGCATGCGCTTCTTGCCTTCCTTCTGTTTTTCCAGCAATTTACGCTTGCGGGTTATATCCCCACCATAACATTTCGCAGTCACGTCCTTGCGATATGCCGCAATAGTTTCTCTCGCTATAATTTTTCCACCGATTGCCGCCTGTAACGGAATCTTAAACTGATGCCGCGGAATCAGGTCTTTTAGTTTTTCTACAATCTGTCGTCCGCGCTTTTCTGCAAAACTGCGGTGACACATGAATGACAGCGGTTCTACATTTTCATCGTTGACAAGAATAGAAACCTTTACCAAATCAGACGCCTGATACCCCTGCAGAACATAATCAAAAGAAGCATAGCCCGACGACAATGATTTTACACGGTCGTAAAAATCAAATACAATCTCAGCCAAAGGCAACTGATATACCAATACCGCGCGATTACCGACATATGAGATATTTTCCTGAACACCGCGCCGCTCGGAACACAGTGCCATTATCCCACCCATATATTTGTCCGGCATCATGATGGTCGCACGAACCCACGGCTCTTCTATTCTTTCAATTCGGGTCAATTCCGGCATATCGGCCGGATTTTCCAGGTCTATAACCTCGCCATTGCGCAGATACAATTTATACAGCACACTTGGCACAGTGTTAATAAGTGTCAGATTAAATTCGCGCGAAAGACGCTCGCTTATAATCTCCATATGCAGCAGCCCCAAGAAACCACAGCGCAGCCCAAAGCCCAGCGCTGATGACTTCTCGGTCGTGAACATAAACGACGCATCATTCAGCGCCAATTTTTCAGCACTTTCCCGCAATGCCGGATAATCGTCCGCCTCTACCGGAAAGAATGAAGAAAATACAACAGGAATCGACGGCTTAAAGCCCGGCAAAGCATCCCCGCCACCGCGCGCGTCCAAAATTGTATCACCAACCTTGCAGTCATGAATGGTTTTCATACCGGTAATAATAAATCCGATTTCACCCGTCTTCAGCTCATCAGTATTTACCATTTTTGGCGTAAAATATCCGATTTTATCAACAACATATTCGGCACCGGTTGCCAAGAATTTTATCTTTTGCCCACGCGCCAGACGTCCGTCAACCACACGCACCAATATAACAACCCCCAGATAAGAATCATACCAGGAATCAACCAGCAAGGCGCGCGTCGGTGCATTTTCATCACCACGCGGCGATGGCAACTTCTGAACAATTTCCTCTAACAGCTCCGGCACCCCGGCCCCTGTCTTACCGGAAACGCCAAGCGCCTCGGACGCATCCAGCCCGATAACATCTGCAATTTGTTCGCGCGTTGCAGCAACGTCACTTGACGGCAAATCAATTTTATTTAGCACCGGCAGCATTTCCAAATCATTATCCAGCGCCAGATATGCATTGGCCAGCGTCTGCGCCTGAACCCCCTGGGTCGCATCAACCAAGACCAGCGCCCCTTCGCATGCGGCCAGACTGCGCGATACTTCGTATGAAAAGTCGACATGTCCCGGCGTATCCATCAAATTCAACTGATAAGTCTGCCCGTCTTTGGCCTTGTATTCCAAACGCACTGTCTGCGCTTTGATTGTAATACCGCGCTCACGCTCTATATCCATGGAATCCAGAACCTGGGCCTTCATCTCACGTGACTGCAGCCCACCGGTAAATTCAATCAGGCGATCAGATAAAGTTGATTTTCCGTGATCAATATGTGCAACTATTGCAAAATTTCTAATATTTTTTTGACTCATGCGGCAATGGTACACCAGTACATCGCCATTTACAAGGTGAATTTTCACCGATACCTTATAAAGTTTTTTGCATGGCGTTTCCAAGTCCGACACGAACAAATCCATGCTTTTCATAAAACGCAAATGCCTGTCGCGTAACACGCGACAGCAGCTGAAGCCGGCTAAGCTGTTGCGCGATTGCCCAATTAGTATACTCGGTTAACAAACGCCCGCCCAAGCCACTTCGCTGGGCGCGTCTGGTAACATACAAATGTTCCAATTTACCGATTCTGCTGTTCTCGATGCAAACCGCACGCCCCATTACAAAACCTTGGATACCATAATTGTTTGTCGCAACAAACATAACTGTATCAGGCCGACGCATTGCATCCATTGCCGAATAATAAAACCCTTCGGCATCACCCATAAATTCACTTACAATATAATAGCAATCCAGACAAATCTTATGGTTTAAATCAAACAACTGCTGAATTTTATGATTCATTAGCTTAATCTCCGACATCTAAATTATTCAATATATCATCTATACGTGATGCCCGTTCCAACGTATCGTCATATTCAAAGCGAATATCCGGCACATATTTTTGATTCATGCGCGCCGCCAGCTCAAACCGCACACTGCGAACAATTTCATCCAAACGCTTTTGCACGGCCGCCGTATCTTCATTGCGTGAATAATAATATAAACGCACAAACTGCAGCCCACCATGTGCCACAGCCCCGACCAAGGAAACACCGGAAACAATTGCATCATCACCATAATTATCACGCAGTATTTCCGCAACAATTGTCTGAACCTTGGCGGCAATGCGCATTCCACGATTTGAATTTGTATGTTTTTTCTGCATATTCGCTTCTTTTTTATACTTATAGTTTGTAAATTAGACGAAATTTATATACAATCAAGAAAATTTTTGGAAAATCCGGGGAAAAAGATGAAACTGGTCGAATCAATTCTTAAGAAAGCAGAACATCCGGCATATGCATGGATAGTCTTTATATTAACCATATGCGAATCAATCTTCCTATTTGTTCCACCGGAAGTGTTTATGACCCCTCCAATAATCGCCAACCGGCGCCGTGCAGTGCCCATTACAATTGCCGCTGCCGCCGGCAGCCTTGTTGGCGGTGCAATCGCGTATTTAATCGGCTTTTGGTTATTCGATTCGGTCGGGATGTGGGTTATCCAAAATTTTGCCACAATGGAAAAATTTGCAATGGCCCAAGACCTGTTTATAAAACATGGTCTGTTTATAATTGTATTGACCGCCTTTACCCCGATTCCGTATAAGCTAATGGCGATATGCGCCGGCTTTATGGGCTTTCCGGCCGCACTGTTTCTGGGCGTATCGGCGATATTCCGCACGGCCCGCTTTGCCATCGTCGCCGCACTGTTATGGCGATTTCAGAATGCCGCCAATGCAATCCTGAAAAAATACTTTTGGCCCATTACGTTGTTGGCAATAATTGCCGCCGGCCTTGGCATCGGTTTAATGACGCTGCTATAGACACCGGCATCGCCCCTTTGGAATAAAAAAACAGCGGCATTGCCGCTGTTTCTCTCCTCTCCTATCCCGTAAAGGGAAACTTATTCAACCCATATGGTCGCAGTGGCCGTACCCGTTGTGCCAACCGGAATAACCCCCAGCTTTGCAACACCGACCGCATCACGCGTCGCCGCAGTTCCCGCCACATTTACAACAGTACCACTTACAGATGCCGAAACACCGTTGGAACCACTGGCCGTATATTTTGTATCATTATCCGTCAGCTCAATTGTAGCGGCCGTTGCCTGGTTCGCGGTAAATGTCCCCTTGCTAACACCGCCCTGCTTTATCGTCAACGTCGCATTGTTTACCGTCGGAACTGTAATTGTGCCACGTGTAACAGAAATTTTACCATCTGTCTGACTGACGTTGGTAACAACATTTCCGGCCTCCGTGGATGCGGCAACATCCAACGCATTTATCGCATTTGTAATATCTGTTGATGTCGCCTTGGCCGCAATCTGTGCAGCATAACCGTCATAAGCTGTTACCTTTGCCGCCGTTACACCGGAATTCGCCGCATTCAGCTGCGCCGCCGTCAAAGTATTTTGCTTGCCAGCCAAAGCGGTTGCAACCGCCTTTTCCGTCGGATACTTTGAATCACTTGCCGTGGTCTGCGCCGCAATTGTTGTCGTCTTATTTGATATATTTTCTTTGCCGCTTATATCTTGATGCGCCTGTAACGCGGTATCCGCTTTACCCAGCGATGCCTGAACCGCTGTATCCAATTTTGCCTTGCTTACAGAACCATCATCTATTT
>JAIDLK010000068.1 GCA_029051085.1 Alphaproteobacteria bacterium
GGCTCGGCGATGTGCATCCGAGACAGGGCAGGGGTTGGCCCTGACTTTAACAAACAAGGCGGCAAACGAGATGAAGGCGCGTATCGCCGCTTTTGCAGACGACGGGGCGTTTGATGCACGTGATTTGTGGTGCGGAACGTTTCATTCGGTTGCGCTGCGGATACTGCGGGCGAATTCGGATGCGGCCGGATTGCGGCGCGATTTTATTGTTTATGGCGATGACGACCAAAAGGCCGTGATAAAAAATGTTCTGGCGGCAATAGGTGTGTCGACCAAAACGCCTGCGGATTATGTTGAGCAATTTTCATCCATAAAGGACAGGGGATTGCGGGCGCTGGAATACAAGGACAAGATTTATGAGGCGTACAATGCCGAGCTGGCGCGTTTAAATGCAGTGGATTTCGGCGATATAATATTAAAAGTTTTACAGCTGTTTAACGAGCGGCCGGAAATATTGGCCCGATATCAAAACCAGTTCAAATACATACTTGTTGATGAGTTTCAGGATACAAATCACGCCCAGATGGAATTTTTGGAAATGTTGACGCGCGGTGTGTCGGTGCCAAATATCTGCTGTGTCGGTGATGATGACCAGTCCATATATTCATGGCGCGGGGCCGAGATAAAGCATATCTTGAATTTTGATAAAACATTTGATGCCGCGCATGTAATCCGTCTTGAGATAAATTATCGCAGTACGCCGAACATACTCGGGGCGGCAAATTCTTTGATTAGACATAATCGGGGACGCTTGGGCAAAGATTTACGCAGCGCGGACGAAAGCGGTGCCGGCGAACCGGTTTATGTTTTAACCGTCCCAAGTGACTGGGACGAGGCGCGTGTCGTCGCCGATGCAATTACGCGCGATGCGGCCGATTTCGGAAAGTTTGCGGTTCTTATTCGCGCGGGCTCTTTGTCACGATTGTTTGAAGAGGAATTTGCACGGCGCGGAATTCCATATCGTCTGATTGGGGCAACCAAGTTTTATGACCGTGCGGAAATTCGTGACGCAATCGCGTATATCCGTTTAATGGCGTACCCGTTTGACGATGTTTCTTTCCTGCGAATTATCGGGCGACCGCGCCGCGGCTTTGGTGCGGCGGCGATTGAAAAGCTGCGGGGGGCGGGACCGGATTTGATGTCCGGATTGATAAATGCCAAACTGTCTGCCAAACAGCGTGCCGCGGCCGATGAGTTTTTGGCGGCATTTGATTTTGACTGGTCTGCGATGGCGCCGGCGGATGCGGCAAAGACTCTGTTAGAGCGTGCGGGATATTTTAAAATGTGGCGCGAATCCAAAGAGCCCGATGCGACCGACCGATTGGCTAATTTACAGGAATTGATAACCAATGTTATTTCCAAGTATGATACCATCGCAGAATTTTTAGAGCAGGCGGCCCTGATGATGACCGACGATGATGCGGATGCGGCGGCGATAAATGGCGGCGCGGTCTGTATTATGACGATACATGCGGCCAAGGGGTTGGAGTTTGATACGGTATTTCTGCCGGCGTGGGAAGAAGGAATTTTCCCAAATGAAAAGACGGTGGAAGAGGGGGCGCTGGAAGAAGAGCGCAGATTAGCGTATGTCGCAATAACTCGTGCCCGTCGGCGTGCCGTTATAATAAATGCAATGTCACGGCGTTTGTTCGGAGAGCAAAAGTATAATTCGCCCAGTCGATTTATCGCAGAGATGGACGGGCGGTATTTGGATTTTCAGGGTGGGACGCCACGCGGGGTGTATGCGGCGTCGCCACGGCGTATCCCGACATCGTATACGGCCGCGCCACGTCCGCCGCGCGGCGTGTCAAAAAATGCGGTTGGCAAGTTGGTATCGCATGCGGAAATGGGACGTGGTGTTGTTATTGAGGACGGGGACGATATCTTAACCGTGGCCTTTAAAGACCGTGGTATAAAAAAAGTTGCACGTTCGTATCTGACATTTGAGTCCTGATATTATTTTTTGCTGTCTTTATACAGTTTCCAGTATTTTTGTGCCTGGCTCTGAATGTTTTTCGCAAGCTTTGTGATGTCTTTGCCGAACTGCTGACCCAGAGAGTCGTCCACACTGCCGCCAAGGTCTTTGGCAAGCTGCAGAGCTTTGTCGGCCAGGTATGCCACCAAGCATCCGATAAGAAGTGTTATCATAAAACCGTCGTTGTCTATTGATGGAACCTGGGCCGCCAAGTCGGCATCAACCACGCCGGATAATATTGCCGTGCATATCGCCACAACAATGGACAGTGATACAAAATAAATTGCGGCGTTGATAAATCTGTTTATTTGTGTGGTCAGGTTTTCGGTTTTAAACAGCCCCAGAAAACCGTTGAATATTGTGCCGGCGATGCCTTTGTAAGATGTTTTTCCAACTGTTTCCGCAATCGCCGTAAACGGCAGCATGAATATCGTTAGGAATAAATCTGCAATTACGCCCAAGGCCATCAGCGCAAATTTCCAAATATTTATCAAAAATATCACAATGAATACCACGCCGATAAGGAATGTAAACATACTGTGCCCGATGCCGGCCAGCATCCATTTCCATCCCGCGGCAACAGCGGTATAGAAAAATCCGGAAAGACGTGTGGGGACGCACATTAAGTCCGCGGCCGCGTTTGCGTCGATTATTGCATCGGGGGATATATGCGCGGCGGCATATTCACGTATTGTGGCGCATGTATCGGGCAGGGTGGCGCCCGCGGTTGTTGTTACCGCGTTTAAAATCATATCCGACATATATGTGCCGACGGTTATTATCGGACCCGCGACCAGCATAAAGGTCTGGGCGGGGCCGTATTGGATAACAAAGACCCATATGGCAATTGTAAATCCTTTCTTTACAATCCCTTCGATTGATTTTTTTACATCGGCCTGGCCGATAATCATCTGATAGGCTTCAAACCCCATCCAGAAAAGGAATGCGATTGCGATAAATATAGTCGCAAATCTTACAAGCGAGCTGTCCAGTACGCGGCCGATAAGCGTCATTGCGTTCATAAATGCCAGACCGATTTTTGCCTCAACCGGAACATAGTCCGCAACCAGCTGATTTTGGAATTCCGACTGAAAGAATTCAATATCCTGCGACAAGTCCGAAGAAAATGCCTGCAGGTTATTTTCGGTCGCCCAGACCCCGTCATCACCAATGTCGCCCGCGCTGCCCGGTACGTTGCCGGCCGCCATTGCGCCGGGCATAACCAGTATGACGCCAATTGCGCATATCATTATTTTTGAAAATATCTTTTTTAATAACATTGCGTCATTATGCCTTTTTGCCAAATGCCTTGGATACGGCACCGAATATCTGGGTTGGGGCGGACCAGATTTTTTTGCCCAAATCCTTGGTCCATGCGCCAAAGTCAAATTCTTCCTTGCCGGGTGCGGCAAGTATCTTGTCAACCCGCGGTGCAACGGCGTAATAGTACAGCAGGAACAGGCCAATCATTAACATCAGGAAATCCCAGCCGTTGGACATAAAATCAAAGGCATTGGGATAGTGGCGTTCGACCTCTGCACGACGGGCGGTAAAACAGTTCTTAAAGGCGTCTTCGTCCATTTCGCCATCAGACAATGCAACGTGTTCACAATCTGAAAATACGCGCATAACCGACAGTGTTTGAGCATCCGGGTTTTCAGGCGCCACCCCCATCATGGGTGGTAAAATAGCACTGTACCCATCGGCAGGACCGGGGAAAAATTCATCGGCCGCATATGATATCGTTGCGTATATGATAAGAATTTTTAGTGTAATCGCAATGATTTGTATGGCTGATTTGACCAGCATGTTTATGGCGTTGTCCGTAAGCCCGCCCGCCAGTTTCCATGTTTTTTCAAATGCGGCGGCGGCCAGCAAAAACGGCAGGAATATAATTAAGAATACCAGCTTGAATATAACGGACAATACCTGAAAGAACAGGTCAAAGCCGATAATTAGAAACATTATAACCAGCGCAAGTCCGGCCAGCCATGTAAACAGGCCGCCGCCCATGCCCAACCATGCGTAATTCATCAAAGCAAAGCCACCGGCCGCGCCCGCCAACATTACGCTGTTTAAATTTCCCATGACGCACATAAATGGCGCTATTACCGGATTCAATATATCGTCGGATTCCGTGGCGGCTTTTTCCAATGCATGGCATTGCGAGCCTTCGGTGGCGCCGGTTGCCGCCATGGACAATTCGGCCCCGACAAACATTACGGGGGTGATGGTTATGTTTGCAACTGTTTTTAATGCTGTTGTTCCACCCATGCCAAGGGCACCTATGAATGCGCCGACAAACATTATCCGGGCCGCCTGGCGCCATACTTTGTCGAACCATGACTGAAAATCCAGCTTTTTTTCCGATGTATCAAGTGTTGCGGTTTTCTGGGCGGCACCATAGATATGTTTTATCGCCTCTATAAACAGGAACAGGCCAAAGCCCAATGCCAGTGTTATCCATAATATTTCCAAAACGGCGTTCCAAAACATTTCCGTGGCGCGGCCGATTACTGCGAACAATTCCGAGATATAGCCGCACATAAAGCAGCCTGAGGCCGATGCAATATCGTCAGACGCCCCGATGGCGGACATAAAATTATCCATACTGGTATATGTCAGTGCCGAACCGCCGATAGATGAGGACAGGTACCAAATTCCCACCCCAAGCGCGATTGCGCCCATTATTAAGCGAATGGCAATCATTATTAGTTTTGCCTTCATTTTCCGCCCGCCTTGTCATCTTTTTTTTCGCCGCCGCTGATTATGGTGGCGCCAATTTTTTTCGCGGTTTGTGCGACCGCCGTCGTCAGTTTCATTGCATCATCAGCCAGTTGTTCGCTAAGTTTGTTTTCCGCAGATACGTTGAATGCCCCAAGTACCATGTTTGTTACCTGTGGAATCTGGGAATAGATATAATTGAGCACGTATACCAACACAATCGCACTGCCCAGTGTTATCTGGGCCAGATTGTCTTGGTCAAGGTCCGCTTCAAAAACATTGCCGTTTGTGATAAGAGTCATTAAATCGGCGGCGGATTCGCCGGGGGCGGAAAAGAATTTTGCGATGATTACCATTATGACAGTATATGTCAGCACCGCCGCCGCCAGGCCGATTATGGCATTTATTACTTTTTTAAACTGGTCTGTTCCAACATTTTTGCCAAGGTTTGCCATCCATTGCGGGGCATCGGAACCTTTGAATGCAACCAGTGTCAGCGACAGTGGAAAGAAAAATGCAAAGAATGTCATTGCGATGATTACGTCGGCAAAATAAAAGCAAAAACGCACGAATAACTTGAAAAATCCATAAAACAGATAGAGCCCCACAAAGAACATTATTATATGTTTTATCAGTGCGCCGATACCCAACAGTGCCGATAATGAAAAAGCACTGTCCATTACGGTAATTCCCAGTTTCATATATGCCTGAAACTGTGTTATTGTTGTTTTCATTATCAATATGATTGTATCACGCAGGGCGGGGCGGTAAAATCCGTCGTCTGACATCTGCATTGGCTGGTATGAGACTTTTTCATTTACGGTCTCTTCATCCATGCGCAGCATGCTTTGTGTATATGTTGCCGTTATCTGTGCAACCGGTTCAAATGTTATCGTTGTTACAAAGCGCGGCAGCCATACGCCCAGTGATAAAAAAGCAAATGCGACCAGAGAGTTTATAAAAACCGGCTTTATGGAGTTCATATAGAATGGGTCGTTGCCCGCGCCGCCTTTGACATTTTTCCAAACGGCACCGGCAACAAAGAATGCGAACAGTATACAGAACAATATCATGCAGAATACGACGAATTTGCCATATACCGCGGCGGCGGCCATCGATATTACCTGAAACAGGCGGTCAAAGACCGGGCAGCCCCAACACTGCACCGCGCCGTCGACAATAGGGTTTAACAGTTCGTTCATTTCTTTTTCTTTATCCAGCCTGCGGCCTTGCCGATTGATTTGCCCCAGTTCTTGGCGCCGCTCCATGTCTTTTTGGCATCCGATGTAACCTGGCTGTATAACTTGTCGCTGGCCGGGGAATACATTTTTAACCGTTCGCGTGTCAAATCAAATATCCGCAGCATCAGGTAAAATGTTAATATCGCCGACATCCACATTACCGAGTGTTCGCCAAAACCCATGGCGCGGTTGGCAACCTGGGGAACGTTGGAGGCCGCACTGCCGCCGGCGGCGACAACAAATACGGAACTGTTCCAGTTAAACAAGGCACGCACAATAGCAACGTTTATTGTTAATATAAACGCGCACGCAATCATTGTTATGACAAGGGATTGCAATGCCTTGGTAATGCCTGAGAATGCGGGCCATATGTCAAACCACTTGTCTGGATTTTTCGGCTTTACAACCCATGTTAGAACCTGGAACGGGTAAAGTATCAATGCCATGCCGAATTCAAATATCGCCTGAATAATCAACAAGGCCATAAACAGGTTGCAACCCACAAATGTTGTAACCAGCAAAATTCCCGATACCAGATTCATAAAGTCTTCACCGCCATGCGGTATCAATGTAATCAGACCGCGCAGTCCTTTGTGAATAAAGTCAAAGCCACGCTTTATCATCTGGTTGTTTGTATGGCTGATATCTGCGACCGGCTGGGTTAAAAACTTACAGCTGCGCTCCGATATCCATTCTTTTGCCAGAATATCCGGCGGGCATTCAACTGGGGTGGCGGCCGATGCCGCGATGCCGCCTGTGTTTATTCCGTCGGTAATGGCGCGTGTGTAAATGGCGCCGAATTCCAAAAACGGGTTTACCAGCCATTCGGTTACATATACCGGTTTAATCTGTAGCAAGACCACCGCCGCAATAATTGCGCGCAGCCCGGGTTTTAGCATGTTCTGGGCGATTGTCATTCCGTCGGCTTTGCCGGCCGCCATTTCACCGCCGCCGGAAAATCCAAAGAATGAAACCCATTTTGCCGGGAAATACATTTTTACCAGGTACAGCCCCATTGATATTCCCAGAAAACCCCATATCAACAGATAGATTATACCGTCCCCGTTCCCGACGAAAAATTCATAGCCACCCGTTGCGACCGCCATAAACGCATCCAGTACAATCGGGACAAACGGTGCCAGGTTAAAGCTGTCGACAATACCCCATTCGGCATGTGCCGTGCACGGTGCCAAAAATGCGGCGAAAATCAGCGCGGCCGACAAAATTTTCTTTATTCTGGTCATACACATATATATTTATTGTTTTCAATTATATCACATTTGGGGGAAAATGTGATATACTTAAAAGCGATGGGGCGCTTAAAAAAATTTTGGATAGTGTTTTTATCGTTTCTGCCGTTATCGGCGGGGGCGGTGGCGCCGTTTGTTGTGGGGGGCATCGCCGGTGCCGTGGGGATTGCGGGCTTTTCCGTATTTAGAAGCACAACGCCGGTCAATATGGCGGACGCGCTGTCTTTTTTTTCATCGTGTTGGTCTTGCGATATGTTCGGCGCTGTTATGGCGACAATGTCAAATTTACTGCCAAAGGCATATGATGCGATTGCCGGGGTTGTGATACCGTTTGCGGCGGCGTTATCGGCGGTATGGTTCGCGTGGAAGGTTTTTTCCGGATTTTTAAACGCCAAGATTGATGACCCGTGGTCGATTACAGGGGCCTTTGGTACGCATTTGATAAAGCTGGCGGCGGTATGCGTACTGTTGGCGGCGCCGTTGCCGCGTATGTTAAGTGATATTGTTATTCAGCCGATATTTACGGTCGGTCTGGCGGTTAATCATGTTGCGGCGGATATGGCGGGCGAGGGAAAGTTTAACGAATGCGTTGTCGCAACCGCGCTGGCAGATCCGGTTGTGGTGGATGCGAATGCGGCCGCCGCCGGTGCTTTTTCGCCGTATCTGCGTCATAATCTTGCGTGCGAGGTTGGCAATATTCATCAGATGACGGGTCTTGGGATGACTGTGGGTTGGACCATGATGAATATGGCGTTTAACTCCAAATACATGCACAAGTTAATGTGGGGTGTGCCGATTTTTCCGAATGTGCCGATTTTCTTTTGCGGTTTAATGGTAATCGTGCTGTTCTTTTTTGCACTGTTGCCGATACCGATATATTTTCTTGAGATATTTATTACATTGTCCATGGATTTGATAATGCTGCCGCTGATGCTGCTAGGGTGGTTGTTTAAGGGTTGGACCATATTCCCACAGGGGGGGCGCACGATTAAGCAGATGATAGACGATGTGATAAAGGGCACGGTCGGAATTGCAATGACGGGCGTCTTTTTAACATTTTCGATAATGTTTTTAAATGCAGTGTTCGGTAACTGGGGCGGGGCGACGCGATTGTCGGCGGCGCTTGAGAAAAACGATTCGATGTTGTTAATGGACGGCCTGATGATGCGTAACGACAGTCTGGTGACAATAATCCTGATGGGGATTTTCATTGCAATGTTTATGAACATGATTCCCGCGCTGGTTAAGACTTTGTTTAATATTTCCATATCCGACAAATATTATGAGACAACGAAAAAGAACCTGAACATAATGTGGGGGAACATGAAAAAATGGTACGCCGCGTTAAAAAAATAAAAAATCAAGTCCTTTATTTAACGCGGGGTACTTTTTTGATGCATCCGAATCTGATATAATTCATAGCAATGAAGAAGTTTCCGATTCTTTACTGGCCGCGTGGAACCAAGAACGATGCAGAGTATCGTCTGGCGCGTAAGGTAATCAGCAATTCCACCGGTGTCATGCCGACACTTGCCGGGGGCGAGATGGATTTGGCGGCGATATTTGCCGAAAATCCGGATGCACGGGTTTATTATCCCGTTTTCTGTGAAAGCACCGGCTGGTGGGGTGAGCTGCTGGGGGGTACGGCCGTTGTTACGGACAAGGTTATTATTTCCCCGGAATGTCAGCTGATGGTAATAGAGGCACCGCGCCATTGCCGGGCGCGCGGCACGACACAGCTGCTGGCGGCGGAAATATATCCGGCCAGCGGCTTTTTCAAGAAGATGCATTCCGGGATTGCGACGGTTTCGGACATGCTGGCGACCGATACGGGGACGATACTGGCGCTGTTTTCGGGACGAAATCCGGCACCGTTTATAAATATTTTGGAATCAACCGGTAATTCGTATCTGGGCTGTATCGGGCGTTATTGACGTATTATCGCTTGATTTCTGTAAAAATCCTTGTATAATCTGCACGCTAAAAAATTAAAAGGGTATTGCTATGAAAAAAGGTATTCATCCCGCGTATCATGAAATCAATGTCACGATGACTGACGGGAACACTGTAAAAATGTATTCTTCTGTTAAAAAGGATTTGGTTCTGTCGACAGATAACCTGAACCATTCCGCATGGACCGGCCAGCGCAGCAACACAGGCGACAAGGGTCAGCGCGCAAGCCAGTTCAAGAGCAAGTTTGCAGGCTTTAATTTTTAATATTCACTTAAGCGGGGCGGGGGCGCAGTCATGGATTTGCTGATAAAAGGTTCCATAGAATTAAACAAGATGTTCGCCGCGCTGCAGCGTACGGCGGACGGTCTGCGTCGTGATTTCGGCGAGGTGGAAAACCTGCAGCAGTCGTTGCGTGGTGCCCGTGACTTTGTGGCCAAGGCATCCGCCCGTATAGAGGAAAGCATTCTGCGTGATTTATTGCTGGTACGTCCCGCGGCAGGATTGCTGACCCCGAATGTCAGTCGCGAAGGCGATGGCCGTGATGAATTTGTTTTGGCAATTTCCGGGGCGTCGAATTTTGTTCGTGCAAATCCGCGTTTTGCGATTTCATTGGCGCTGCGTTCGAATGATGAAACGAAAATCGCGCTGGTATATTCCCCGATTGATGAAAGATTATATTATGCAGAGGCGGAAAAGGGCGCCTATGTCTTTTCTGCGTTTCATTCCGCGCGTCTGAAGGTATCGAATCTGTCCGACCCGGCTGATTTGACGATTGCATATAATACATCCGACATTCGTGCGCCGCGTTGTGCAAATCCGCGTCGTACAGGTTGCCCGGCATTGGATTTGGCATGGGTTGCGGCGGGTAAGTTTGATGCGTTTGTATCCGATGCGCTGGATTGGGCCGAAATTGCGGCCGGTGACCTGATTGTTCGCGAGGCATCGGGCCGAATCGAAATGGGGGCGGATTTAATCGCCACCAACGGCAAGGTAGAGTTATAAGAAAATCCCGCCATCGGCGGGATTTTTTACATGCAATTTATGCATAGTGATGGTTTGAGTTTCGGTCGGGCGACGGCGATATATTTAAGAAGACGCGATTCGTCGCCGCCCGTTATAATTAAATAAAACCACCGGAAAATTCAGGTGGTCGGGGTGTTTAGAAAATCAGCAAACAAGTGACCCTGTGGCTTTCGGCGAACCTTATAACCACAGCACCCCGACCATATATGTCAAGGCATAACGGTGCAAAAATGCAACCGCATACGGATTTTGGATAGATGCAATTTGCACCGTGTCTGCTGGGCTTTCTAAAGGCCCCGAACCCAAATTCCCATTCAGGTTCATTTATTATTATATATTATATTCGGCCAAATCACAAGAATAGATTCTTTTGACAAATGCTTTCTTTGGTGTAGTATTATATTCATTATGAAGAAAGACAGAACTATTTTTGTATTCCCCGGCCAGGGCGCCCAGTACGTCGGCATGGGGCGTGAATTATGCAAGGAATATCAGGTTGCGCGCTATACGTTTGAAGAAATAGATGATATTACGTCGCGTCATATTTCCAAAATTTGCTTTCGCGGTCCGGAAAGTATTTTAAACCGACCGGTGAACACGTCACTTGGGACATTTGCGCATGCGGTGGCGATTTCCCGCGTGATAGAGGTGGAAATGGGCATGCCGCTATACGATATCGGTGATGCGATGGTGGGGCATTCGCTGGGGCAGTATAGCGCGCTGCACTGTGTGGGCAGTTTAACGCTGCATGATGCGGCGAAATTGGTTTCGGCGCGTTCGTTGTACATGTCAATGGGGCGCGGCGGTGTCGGCATGATTGCGATTATCGGATTGAACAAGCATCAGGTGGAAAATCTGTTGTTTTTGGCGGTGGGGCGCGGATTCGCGGCGATTTCAAATCACAATGCCCGCGACCAGTTTATTATCAGCGGTGAGGATGACGCACTGGATGCAATCCTGGCCGGTGCCACCGCCCAGGGCGCGCGCATCGCGCGCAGATTAAACATTGCCGTGCCGGCGCATTGCGCATTGATGGCGCCCGCCGCGATTAAGATGCGAAACCGCCTGGCGCGGGTAAAGGTTGTTGCGCCGCGCAGCGACTGGTTCTCGAACCAGACCGCCGATTTAATGTCGGCGCCGGCTGATGTGAAACAATCGTTAATCGACCAGATGACAAACGGCGTGCGTTGGTACGACATTGTGCAAAAGTTCCCGGCGTATAATATCAAGCGTTCGTATGAATTGGGGCCGGGTGCAACACTGACGCGTTTAATCACGCGCGCAAAAGTCGGGGTGCGTGCCATGCATACCGATTCGGCTGCGAACGTTCGCGCGGTTATAAATGCAATTGCCGCCGATATGAAAAACAATAATTCGCGTTAGTCTTTTTTACGAAAACTGTCCCAGTATTCGACGCGCTTTTTTATCTCGCGCTCGAACCCGCGTTCAATGGGCTTGTAAAACTTTTGGCGCGGCATGGATTCGGGGAAGCAGTTCTGGCCGCTGCATCCCGATGCCGTATCCGGGTCATATACATATCCCGCACCATATCCCATGTTCTTCATCATTTTTGTCGGCGCGTTTAAAATTGTTTTCGGCGGGGGCAGGCTGCCGTTTTCACGGGCGGCGGCATATGCGGCCTTTTGTGCCTTATAATTACCGACGCTTTTCGGGGCCGTGCCCAGATATATTACCAATTCCGTCAGGGCCAGGTCGCCCTCTGGACTGCCGATTCTTTCGTATAACTGCCACGCGGCCAGGGCCAGCTGCATCGCATTCGGATCGGCCAGGCCGACATCTTCCATCGCAAAACGGGCCAGACGTCGGAACAGGTACATCGGGTCTTGGCCGGATGTCATCATGCGAGCAGTCCAATACAGCGCCGCGTCCGTATCTGACGCCCGCAGTGATTTATGAACCGCCGATATCAAATTGTAATGTTCGTCACCGCTTTTGTCTGACATTGGTGCACGCTTTTGCACGGCGTTGTCCAACTCTTCGGGTGATAGGTCCGCCTTAAAACCGGCATTCGATAAATATTCGACCGTGTTTAACAAAAAGCGTGCATCGCCGTCCGCCATTTCGGCCAGGTGCGCGCGCGCCGCCGTATCCAAGGGTAATTTTTTTTCCAGATATTCTTCGGCCCGCGAAATCAGTGTCATCAAATCTTCGGTCCCAAGCGCCGTTAAAACCCCGATATGACAGCGCGACAGCAACGCGTTGTTTAAATTAAAGCTGGGGTTTTCGGTGGTCGCGCCAATGAATACGACCGTGCCGTCTTCAAGATAGGGCAACAGTGTATCCTGTTGGGTTTTATTAAAACGGTGAATTTCATCAATAAACAGCAATGTACCGCGACCGATGTCGCGTGTCATGCGTGCCGCCTCCATGGCCTTTTTTATATCCGCCGTGCCGGAAAATACCGCCGACATCGGAACAAAGTCCATATCAACCGATGCGGCCAAAGCGCGCGCAATCGTGGTCTTGCCACAGCCGGGCGGCCCCCACAGAATTAAATTTGATAATTTGCCGGCCGTAACCATTCGGCGAACGATACCCGTATCGCCCAGTAATGCGCGCTGGCCCAGGACGTCGTCAATCGTCGCAGGGCGCATTAAATCAGCAAGAGGGCGTGTATCTGTGGCCATTTTATTTAAACTTTACTTTCATTTTATGGTATAATGAATTTATTAAATAAACAAGGGATTATGTAAAATTATGAGTGATGGAAAGCATTCTGATATCGCGACCGCAATATTGGCGGCGGCGATAATCGGCGCACGGCCGGATACGGACGTCGATGCGGCCGTGCGTGCCGCACGCACGGCGTTGCATGGCAGCACCGCATGCGCCAGCGCGGAAAAAATCGCCGCATCCGTTCGCGGTGACAAGATTCAATGTCTTGAAGATGGCACGTGGCATACCATGTTGCGCCGGTATATCGCACGTAAATATAATATGACACCGTCACAGTATCGCGCGAAATGGGGCCTGCCGGACGATTATCCGTTTGTGGCGCCGGATTATGCCGCGCGGCGTTCCGATATTGCAAAGAATACCGGCCTGGGCCGAAAATAGGGGAAAATATTATGGCTGAGAAATTTAGAAAAGTTGTAAATGCACCGCATAAGGCTTTTGGACGGGCGCGCAGAAAAATTGCGGCGATGACACCCGAAACTAAAAAGGGCAAGGCCGGCCGCGTTGCCGGTGTGGCACTGACAGGAATGATTCAATTTTTATTGTGGGCGACCAAATATGCGACTTTGGACAATCATGCAACACGTGCAATGGAAAAAAGTCTGGGGAACATGACTGTTGGTAAAAATAAAGACGGCAAGGATAAAAAGCTGTCCGCGTTTGCGAAAAAGTATCCGAATTTGTCGTCGCATATGCTGTATTACATGATGATGGCCGGTATGATTGCCGGGGGGGGCGCCGCATATGATGCCTATTTTGCAAATGAAGAAGATGCGCAGGTGACAGAAAACAATATTGGAATCGATGTAACAAATATTCCTGTATACGAAGAAAATACATACGGTGCATATATGGCAAAGATGCAGCCTATAACACCTATGCTGATTGCGCATCTGGTGTCTTTGGAGGGTGTGCGAATGGATGCACAGGGGCGGCACGTTGCGTATGATGACGCAAACGGTAAAATTTTGAATCGGGGCGACAAGGTAAAGGGCAAGGCCACCATTGGGTTTGGTTCAACCATACTGAAGGACGGAACGTCTGTTTCATCATATACACCGCCAATTTATTCCGCCGAAGCATATGAACTGGCCCGTCATCACTTGGAAGTCGGTGAAACATATTTTGTTTTGTATTGCTATGAGACGGGACTGGGGAGTGTGCATTTTGACACCACCGAACAAGCCATGATGGTGGCATCAATGGTATATAATATGGGGTCAAGCCTGATAGAGGAAAAGGATGACAAAAACCATATTAAAAGGTTCGAACAGCTGCGGGCATTGTATTCTGAATACGGTTTTGGTGTACCGGATGACAAAGTGCGCGAATTATTTGAAAAGTATCCGGTTGTAAATCCTACCAGCTTTGGCAAGGCGCTGTTGGGAATTGATAAAAGCGCCACTATGGGTGACCGTGCCGGTATGTATTTGAAATCCGGCGGAAAGCTGGCGGCAGGATTGGTTTATCGCAGATGGATAGAGGCCGGATTGTTGTCCGGTGATATAAAACCGATAGAAATTTTGGATGTACCCGTAGATGGATTGCCTGAATTTTACAAAATCATGTGTCGCGAAGTGGGCGGTGATAAGAAAAAGGCTTTCTTTACGGGTGAAGGCCAAAATCGTCGCGTTAACAAATCTACATATGCTAAATTTCATGAATGGCTGGCAAATCCCGTGGATAAAAACGGGCGCTCGATGGCAGGAAAGCTGAAGATAAGCGATGTTTTGCCGGAAAATATTGTGCAGATGTGCCGCAGTGGCCAGTGTAATGTCGGGAATATAACAGCCATTATTCGTCCTGCGGAACAAGTGCGGGAAGAAAAAGCCGATACTGTTTCAACCAATATAAAAATGTCGGTGGAAGAATCAACCTATGTTATCGGATATGACCAAAAATATAATATGGCAGTAAATGCTTTCCGTCGTGGAGAGTATCAGGAAGCCGCGGCACAGTTCGAAACATTGGTGGCGGAATATCCGGGAAATGCACTGCTGCATAATGATTTGGCGGCGACTTATAACAAGCTGGGACGTTATGATGATTCGATTGAACATGCGCGTATCATCTTGAATGAAATCGGCGACAAGAGCCAATATGCCGCCGCACAGTACAACGCCGGATTCGCGTATGAGAAAAAGGGTAATTTGCAAAAGGCGCTGGCGAACTATAAACTTGCGCTGGCAAATGGTAATCGGCGCGTGCAAAAAGATATAACGCGCGTGTCGCGTCAGCTGAAGGCAAATCAATCCGGGCGCGGAAAAAAATCAAGCAGAACAGCATATGTTAACGGTGCAAAAAAGCTTGAAAACAATGCACATAGCGCGGATTTCGATGCCAGAAATTTAGTGGGTGACGGCCATGGCATGGCGTAATGCGCGCGGGGGTTGTAATATGAAGGTATATGTAAATTATGATGATGCGCGATGGGAAAAATATAATATAGATTTCCGCCGTATCGCCGCCGCCGCCGGCCCCCGTCGTCGCGGGGCAGAGGTCTCGATTACACTTGTTGATGATGAAACGATACATCGGTTAAATAAAGAATATCGTAACATGGACAAGCCAACGAATGTCTTGTCGTTCGAGTTGGGTGATGACCTGCTGTTGGGGGATATTTACATATCGCTGGATACGGTTGCGCGCGAGGCCAAGGCGACCGGCATATCGGTTGCCGAGCATACCGCACATATGATTGTGCATGGAATGCTGCATCTGCAGGGATATGACCATATTCATGATGACGAGGCCGCGGTAATGGAATCGCGTGAGGTGGATGTTTTAAAAAGCCTGGGGATAAAGAACCCTTATGAGGATGCGCCGGGGGAACGGACGGGGCGTATGCGTCACGTGTTGCGGGCTTTGTTTTTGGCGGTGGCGGGCGGTGTGGCGTCGCTGGGGTTTGCGCCGTTTCATCTGTGGGCGGCCCCGATTGTTGCAATCGGTGCGGCATTTTGGATTTTAGCATCCATGCCGCGTGCCGGGGTAATGCGTTCTTTTTTACGGGCCGCGCCGTTTGGTGCCGCATACAGTATCGCAATGTTTTGGTGGGCTTTAAGTTCCATATATGTTGTTCCGGAGTTGGCACAGCAGTTCGCTGTTTGGACGGTGCCGGGGCTGATTGGTCTTGGGCTGGCGGGCGCGATAGTTTTCGCCATACCTTTTGTTGCGGCCGCGCGCGCCAGTGGTGCGGCGCGCATATTTGTATTTGCAGGTGCATGGACGGCCGTTTTGTGGGCGCGTGAATGGATGTTTACCGGATTCCCTTGGAATCCGATTGCAAATATAACATTGCCGATGCCCATTGTTGCCAATTCAATGGCACTATACGGTGCGATTGGGTTGACATTTATAATAGTCGGAATCATTGCCGCAACGGTTCAGATTATGCGGAATAAGAAATGCGCTATGTGCTGGATTTCTTGGGCGGCGTTCATTTTGATGTTATGTGCGGGCATCGCATACGGGCGGCATAATATTTATAAGGCCGCCGCTATGCCGGATACATACGGGCCATCGATTCGTGTTGTGCAGCCCGCGACGTCACAAGACCAAAAAATGTCATATTCACGTGATGCGGCGCTTGAACGGGCGGAACGCAATGTGCGTAATCTGTTGGCGCTGGGGGCAGAGGGGGATTCCCGGCCCGATTTGATTGTTTACCCTGAAACAACCTATCCGTTTGTAATAACGGATGGAGACATGCCGTTTTCAAAAATTCTGGATACGACTGTTGTACTGGGGGCCACGTCTTATCGTGATGGGCGCCTGTATAATTCCATGATTGTGGCGGATGCAGACGGCCGCATTGTTCGCGCATATGACAAGGCACACCTTGTCCCGTTTGGCGAGTATGGGCCGCTTGGGATAATGCCGTCACCGGCGAATCTGGCGCATGGGGACGGTGCTGCGGTATTGGATATAAATGTTGGCGGAAACAAATTTATTTTTGCGCCGGCGATATGTTATGAAATTATTTTTTCCGATTCGCTTATTCCAACGGGGGCGATGCCGGATGCGATAATAAATATCACAAATGATACATGGTTTGGGAATACACCGGGCACTTATCAGCATCTGGACATGGTGCGCCGATATGCGATAGAGTCCGGCGTGCCTGTTGTTCGGGCGAATTATTCGGGGATAAGCGCGTTTATTGCTTCGGATGGCGGTGTTGAATCCATGATTCCGATTGGCCGGACCGGTGTTTTGGACGGACACGTTCATGGCGCGCATATGACGGTGTATCGTCTGTTGGGGCGTGATGCATGGATGGTAATAATATTACTTGTTTCGTGTTTTGGAGCTGTTGTATCAATGCGGCGGCGCGGTTAGTCTTTATGTTGTAAAATCCATACGCGTATGGCCGATGACAGGTTGCGTTCGCCGCGGCCTGCGTCTATTTCACCGATTATTGCGGCGACAGAGCGGCGGTGTGCCTGTGCTATTTTGCGCAAAGCATCTATAAATTCCGGCTCCATTGAAATGCTGGTCTGGTGACCTGATAAAGATACAGACAGTTTTTTCATTTTGTTTCTATAATTTTCCCGCCGCAAGACAGTCGGTAATTGCGCGGTACATATCCTCATATTTTCGCAATGGTCGCAATGAAATGTTATCAAGCATATAAAATACCCCGAATGCGTCGAATGCAAAAAAGAACAAATCATTGCGTCCGAAAATCGTCTTTCCGCGCAGTGGCGCGATGTGGGCCATGTCGCGGTTGATATCGGTAATTGATGGTACCGGATGAGTTGCGGCGCGCGATATTTCGACCGGACCGAAAATATATCCGGCCCCGTTTACAATGCCGCCGGTGGTGGAATATAATTCCTGAAGTTGTAGCGGTAACATCGCCGCCCGCATTCCCTGGAGCAGGATATTCGTCATTGCAATATCCCGTGCCGTTGCCGGTGGTGCGATTTCCATACCTCGGGCCTGTGCTGATGAAAGAAATTCGTCGCGTGTCATTTGCCTGCCTTT
Source organism: Alphaproteobacteria bacterium (assembly GCA_029051085.1). GTDB lineage: Bacteria > Pseudomonadota > Alphaproteobacteria > Rs-D84 > Rs-D84 > Enterousia. The sequence continues at coordinate 17,850 of JAIDLK010000068.1, forward strand.
GCTTATTCCATGCCGCGGCTTGCAGCGATTTGTGCCGCCATCTGTGCCAGACGATCTTCGGTCGCGTTACCGCCGTCACCGCCGCCGGCGGTATGGGCGGGTATATATATTTTTTTTGCAGGTGCCGGCAGCCATATTGTCTCGCAGCCCGTCTGGCCCAGTATAAAGCGGTCGATGTTTTGAGAATGCGGAAACGTTGCACACATAAACATATTATCGGGATGAATGGCGCCGCCCCATGTCATCGGAATGCGCATGCGTACAGACATGTTTTTTGGCAGTGCGCGGCCTGTTACCAAATCCATAAACTCGTCCTGGGTCAGATTCATGAATGCCAATTCTTCTACGGAATCTGTTAAACTTTGCATAAAGCGGTGCAGGGCCGAACGATATTGCTGAAACCAGTCGCTGGGAACCTGGTGCGCGGTGGGACAAAACACCTGAAGCGGCATGTCATCCATTCCCATGTCTTTGATAATTTTTTCGGCTGATGCCTGGCTTAGCTGCATTATGTCTTATCCATATAGTTTATAACGGTGTCAATATATTCGGAATAAGCATTGAAGTTTTCACGCCCGTCCGCATCTTCTGGGGGCGGATTTTTGTGTGACTGCATATATTCACGAAGCGCGTCCGGGTCCGGGAATGACAGAATTGACGGGTCGGATACATCCCCTGTGGGGGCGATTATAAATCCGGAAATATTTATTTCTATATCATCCAGCGTGTCAGAGAATATTGTTTTTAATCTATCTATTGCCTCGGATAGCGGGGCCTGGGAAATGCCGATGCCCCCCAGCCATAATACTTCGGATGTGCCGATGGCAAAAACGGCCGGTTTAAAGTTACCTATTTGCGGAGAGCGCTTTACGGAGTAATCGGCCTCTTCAAAAATATTACGCAGGGCGTCAAAGTTTATGACGGCCGCCGGCGCCTGTACGGGTGTTGATTGGGGTGCGGTTTGGTTTTGCATTGGCTTTGCCAATGATGGGGTGATGCGTGGCGGGCGCTGCATCTGGGGTGCCGTCGGGCGTACGGCCGCGGTGTTGGCGGCGGCCTGTGGCATCGCGGCGGCCGGGGCATAGGTTGTGTCGGTGGCGGGCATATTGGTTCTGCGGGCGCGGCCAATGCCGATGCGCCGGCGAAGTACACCCTTTGGTCGTATCAGAACATACAGTACGCCAAGCGAAAGCAATATTGCAAATGTCAGAGATATGTAAAAAGCAGGGCGTACAGGTGTCTGGGCGGCCTGAAGATATGCCAGATACTGCCAATGCTGGGCGGAAAATATGTTAAAACCATACGAGGTGTTTAACCAAAAGTTTGTTCCAAGTGTCGCCGCCAGCAGCCACAGCACGCAAATTAAAATCCGCTCTATTTGTTTATTCATTTGTCTTTGATTGTATCATATTTGTGATAAAGTAAAAAGTATAATGATAAAACCTGAAGTTTTTTTTGACGATATGGCGGCAAACTTGGCGTTGTGGTGTGACGGCGGTCGTGATACGGGGGAATTGGCCCGGGTGGCCGATGCGGCGGCGTCTCAGGTTATGCCGGTAATATCCGCACTGCCGTCAGATGTGCCGATGTTGTGGACGTGGCTGGAAAAGACGCCGGCGCGCATATATTCACGATTTTATTTGCCGGCGCGCGGTCCGCGTGATGTGAATGTCATGTCGGATTTAAGTGCGCGGATAAATGCGACGTTTAAGCAGGGCGCGCACGGGGCACAGATTTTTATGCGTGCGGCGGATTTGTCTGATTTTGCAGATGAAATAGGGGCTGTGCGTGATGACTTGTTCTTTAACCGTGAACTGGCCGTCGGAATAGATATTGCAGATGTCGGGCCGTTTGAATGGAATGGTGTTTTCGATGCGATACGCCGGCTGCGTGCGGAGGCGCTGGTGTTGGTGCTGACACGTGATACGGGTGATAAGTCTGATTTTGTCGGAAGATTGTATGCGGCGGTCGGGGCGCTTGCGGATTTAAAGTGTGACTTGCATTTTGTGCTGGGAAATAATCCCGCCAGGATAGAACAGGCGGGCCGTATGGTTCGTGCCATGCGACTCGATATGGCAGGCGGGGTTCGTATTTTTATTCATACAGGGGGTGGTGAACTATGAAAAAGGCGGCTGTTATGATTGGATGCGTTTTACCGGCGGCGGCAATGGCGATGGCTGACAGAACGGCCCCTGTATATGGGCGGCCCACATTGTATGGTGAATATGAAATCAGCGAAGGGGATGCGCGTCGCGCGGCGGTAATGTATGGCATGGTTCCAAAAAATGCAGCGGAGAAGATGCCGATAAAACCCAAAAAAATAGCACCTAAGAAATCGGTAAAGAAGAAAAAGACCGTAAAAAAAGCATCCGTTAAGAAAAAAGAGAATGTTGTAGCTGCTGCAGAGCCGGAGATGGAGGTAATTGTTGTTCCGCCACGCGCCGCGGTATCTTTGCCGATAAAGGAGGAGGTTGTATCGGTGCCGGCAAAGAAGGCGCCGATGCCGTCTGCGGAAGCATTGGCAATTGCGGCCGCGGCGGTCGAAGATGTGCCGAGTCTGGATGCTTTTTGTACGCATCATGGCACCATCAGCAAGGGAACGCGGCCGGAAGGTATTGTTTTGATGCCCGGGCGTCCCGATTTGATGAGCTGTGTAGAGAAGTAATTATTTACTCTTAATGATAATATATTTGGGTGTTTCTGTTTCCGCCATGTTTTTCGCCTGATAGCGTGTCTTTATCGTATCTATTTTAGGGGTTTCGTATGCCAGGCCTGATTCATGGGCGCGCTGACATATCCAGTCGAAATATTCCCAATGGTCTGTACCGATAATAATTTCCCCGCCGGGGGCCAAATACCGGGCGACTGTTTGGATAAATTCTGTCTGTAACAGGCGTCGTTTTTCATGGCGTGCCTTTGGCCATGGGTCGGGGTGCAGTATCCAAATCTGAGCAAAGCGGGCATCCGTCCCGCGCAGATAGTCGCGAACGTCATCCGGCCATATCCGAATGTTTTTATATTCCGGTAGGATTTCGTTTGTTTCTTCGTCGCAAATCGCCCCCAGCAATGCCGCAACACCGTTTGCAAACGGTTCGGCCCCTATAATTATTTTATCCGGATTTGCGCGCGCCAAATCGCGTACGTGTTCCCCCGCGCCGAATCCGATTTCCAGTATTCCGGAAACAGAGTCTGGTGCGATTTGCGGTAGAATGTTTTCCATTAACCACTGTTTGCGCTGTGACAGTTTTTTGCCGTGACGACGGCCAAAGGTTCTTATTTCTTGTTTTTCCATGAAACCTAGTATAAAATTCCAAAATCAAGAAAACAAGGTTATTTAGACATGAGACAAGGATTATCTGCCGATTTAATTGCCAAGATACTTGGAGGGGCGCCGAAGTATACGATTGAAGAGCTGGAAGAAAAGTTCGGACCGCGCGCTTTGCCGGAGGGGGCGTTTGTTACACGTTTTGCGCCAAGTCCCACGGGTTTTATGCATCTGGGCGGTTTGTATGGGGCGCTGATTGATTGCAAATTGGCGGCTCAATCCGGCGGGGTTTTTATGCTGCGTATCGAAGATACGGATACCAAGCGCGAGGTTGCCAGTGCGGTCGACATTATTGTGGAGTCAATGCGTCGATTCGGTTTGAAGTACAATAATGACCCGGCGTACGGGCCGTATTATCAGTCGCAGCGCAAGGATATTTATCATTCAGTTGCCGCACATTTAATGGCGACAGGGCGCGCGTATCCGTGTTTTTTAAGTGGCCCCGACATGGAAGCGATTCGTGAAAATCAAAAGGCGGCTGGGTTCTCTACCGGAATTTAAGTGGAATTTGCGCGTGCCCGTGATTTGACAGAAGAAGAGATAGAGGCGCATTTGGCGGCGGGAGAAAAGCCGTCGGTTCGTCTGTATTCGGAAGGAAATCCAGAGCGGCGAATTTTCTGCAAGGACGCCGTGCGTGGCAGTATAGGTTTCCCTGAGAACAACGAGGATATTGTTTTAATCAAATCAAACGACGGCTTGCCGACATATCATTTTGCACATTTATGTGATGACCATTTCATGAGAACTACACATGTTGTTCGCGGCGAGGAATGGTTGCCGTCATTTCCGCTGCATGTCGCGCTGTTCCGTATGATGGACTGGGCGGCGCCGATGTATATTCATACCTCTACAATAGATAAAATAGATGATGAAACGGGCAGGCAAAGAAAGCTGTCAAAGCGCAAAGATCCGGAGGCAAATGTAGAGTTCTTTTTGCGCGATGGCTGGCCGGTGGAGGCTGTGCTGGAATATCTTGGAAATATTGCGGCGTCCGGTTATGAAGAGGCCAAGGCAAAAGGTCAGGTCAAATCCATATGGGATTATGAAATGCGCCCGAAAAAAATTCCGATGTCGGGTGCACTGTTTGATATGAAGAAATTGGAATGGTGGGCCAAGGAGTTTATTGCGACTTTGTCTGTTGATGACTTGACGGCGCGTACCGCGGCATGGGCGGATGAGTATGGAGAGGCGCATCATAAAGCCCAAGTGGCCAACCGTGAATATTTAGCCGCTGTTTTGGGTATGGAGCGTGATAATCCAAAGCGTATACGCAAAGACTTTATTACATGGCGACAGACATTGGATACGGTTGCGTTTTTCTGGGATGAATTGTTCGTGCCAAATAATGAATTTGAATATAATCATGATGCATTGCGTGAATTTTTAAATGTATATGACCCGTCGGATGACAAGGATGCCTGGTGGGCCAAGATAGTTGCGATTGCGGAAAAAATCGGGGTTAAAAACGGGGATGTGGCAATGTCACTGCGTGTGGCGTTGGCGGGGCGTACGAATACGCCGGATTTATATTCGATAATAAGTGTTATGGGGCCGGTACGCGTGCGCGGCAGAATAGAGGGGATATTAAAATGACAAAAACGAAACAAGCGGTTCGCAAAAAATTAAAAGAAGTAAAAAGCGATTCGCATGCGCTGCGGATGCTGCGTGCATTGCGTGCAACGGGGCTGTTCCGGTGGGAACGTCCCAGCACAAAATCCGAAGAAGTTTTAAACATTTTAACACATGGTATCGGCATCGGGTTGGCGATGGCGGGGCTGACGCTGTTGGTGGTGTTTGCGGTCTTGGCGCAGAATACATGGGCGATTGTATCCTGTGCCATATTCGGGCTTACCATGTTTACATTGTATTTTGGTTCAACCATGTGCCATGCAATGATTGGGCAAAAGTCCGAATGCTTTTTCGAGGTATGGGATAGTGTTGCAATTTATGCGCTGATTGCCGGTACATACACACCGTTTTGTCTGGTAAACCTGCGTGGTGGACTGGGGTGGACTGTATTTGGTATTTTGTGGGCGATAACCATATTTGGCGCCGTCATGAAAATCGCACGTCCAAAGCAGCAGCCGAAATGGATGGTTGCGCTGTATCTGGTGATGGGATGGACGCTGATATTTATTCTGCCGGCAATGCTGCGGCATATTTCGGCGCGCGGGATGTGGTTTATTCTGGCCGGCGGACTGTCTTATTCGCTTGGGGTGATATTTTATCTGTGGCGCAAAATGAAATATTCGCACGCCGTCTGGCATCTGTTCGTTATAGGTGGCAGCGTGTGTTTCTTTTTCGCAGTGCTGTTCGGGTGCATTATCGATTTTTAGCATTGTTGGGGCGCTGTGAAAGCGCCCCTTGCTTTTTATTGGAAAAAGTATTAACATTTGCGTGTCATGAAAAATATCATGTTTGTTTTTACAGCAACAACTACGACCCCTTTGGGGGTGTAATTTCTATTTGCGGATTTTTTCGCGCGCGATATAATCAAACAAAACAATAAAATTAAAAAAATACCAAGGGTTAGTTAAACTATGTCATATCCTATTGAAACAATTCGTCACTCTTTGGCGCATGTAATGGCGGCGGCTGTCCAGAAGCTGTATCCGGATGTAAAATTTGCCGGCGGTCCCGCAATTGAGAACGGTTTTTATTATGACTTTGATACAGAACACAGATTTTCCGAAGATGATTTTGAAAAGATAGAGCATGAAATGCGTGCGCTTATTAAATCAAACGGACGTTTTGAACAGCGTAATGTCAGCCTGGATGAGGCCAAGGAAATCTTTGCCAATCAGCCGTACAAAATGGAATGGTTGAATGAATACGATGCGGCGGGTGAAGCGCTGTCGATTTATGCTTTCCGTGATTTTACAGACCTGTGTCGCGGTCCGCATGTGGAATCATCGCGTGATTTGCCGCGTGATGCGTTTAAAATCCGTACCGTTGCGGGCGCATATTGGAAAGGGGATGCGAAAAACAAAATGTTGCAGCGTATTTATGTGGATGCGTTCGCAACAAAAGAAGATTTGGCAGCGCATCAGAAAATGATGGAAGAGGCGGCTGCGCGTGATAACCGCAAACTGGGGCGTGATATGGATTTGTTCCATTTTGAACCCGAGTTTGCACCTGGGGCCGTATTCTGGCATGACAAGGGGTATAAGATTTATCGTCGCCTGATTGAATATATTCGTTCGCGTCAGGAAAAGGCGGGATATCTGGAAATTTCAACCCCGTCGGTTATGGACCGCTCCCTGTGGGAGCGCAGCGGCCATTGGGCAAAATATGGCGAGCATAACTATTCCGGCAAGACCCAGGATGGCAAGACTTTCTGTGTAAAGCCGATGTCTTGTCCCGGCGGTATGCTGGTATTCGGCCAGGGGATTAAGTCATACAAGGATTTGCCGATGTATCTGGCCGAATTTGGCAAGGTTAACCGTTATGAGGCGGCGGGCGGCCTGGCGGGGCTGATGCGTGTGCGCGAGTTTACCCAGGATGACGCGCATATTTTCTGTACCGAGGAACAGTTCGAAACAGAAATCGTAAAGATATTGCGTTTTGTAAAAGATATTTACAGCAAGTTTGGCTTCGAACGCGTTTGGATGAAGCTGGCTACGCGCAAGGAATCAGAATTTCGTATCGGTTCCGATGAAATATGGGACAAGGCCGAAGAGGGGCTGCGTCATGCGTTGGATGCGAACGATATTGAATACGAAGTTGCCGAGGGCGATGCCGCGTTTTACGGACCGAAAATAGATATTTATCTAAAAGACTCCATCGGACGCACTTGGCAGTGCGGGACTGTTCAGCTGGATATGAATCTGCCGGAACGCTTTGATTTGTCGTATGTCGGTGAAGACGGTGAAAAGCATCGGCCGATTATGCTGCATCGTGCCTTACTTGGCTCTATTGAGCGCTTTATGGGCGTATTGTTGGAATCTACGGGCGGAAATCTGCCGTTGTGGTTGAGCCCGGAGCCGGTTGTTATAACCCCGATTTCCGAAAAGCATAAAGATTATGCGCTGGAGGTTGCAGATGCTTTGCGTGCAGTTGGCGTAAATGTTCGCACCGATTTGCGTGATGAAAAGGTCAATTACAAAATTCGCGAGTTGTCTTTGGCCAAAACGCCGATTATCGCCGTCGTAGGCGAGAAAGAGGCTGCAGACAAGACCGTTACCCTGCGTCATCTGGGGCAGGAGCAGCAGCAGACTGTTGCATTGGCAGAGTTTGTTGCCGATATGGCGTCTGCGGTCAAAATGCCACAGTAAAAATTATCAGGCGGGTGCAGTGCGCCCGCCTGAATCAAAGGAAAAGGGAGAAAAAGAATGAAAAAACTGCTGTTATTGATGATTGTAGCCATGCCTTTGTTGGCGGCGTGTGCAAATAAATGTGAGACCGAGCCCATCGTCGCCGAGAATCATAAACTGATTGTTCCGCCGAATTTTGGTCAAATGCCGAAATAAGCGGAAAAGATTCAATGTGCCCGGGGCGCCTTGGCTGCAGATATTCTTTGTTATGGGAATATTTTTATGATATAATGTTCATAACTGTATGGGGGAAATGTTCATGAATAACGACGACAATTTGGATTTATTGGATTTGGATGATACGACATCTGTAGACGCATTGCCGGATGCCGCGCCGTTTGTTTCGCCACGCCCGAAAAAGCCTTGGCTGCTGCTGGGGGTGGGTGTTTTGGTTATCATTCTGGCGACATACATAATTGTTCGGACAATTGGTGGCGATTCGTCTTCTTCGATAGAGGTTGATTTGGACGCGCCCGCTGTTGTTGTCGATACCCCCGGTGATACGATTGATGTGCCGCCATTGCCGATTGATATGCCGGTTGCCGCCCCGATGCCGGCTCCTGTGCCTGGACCGGCGGTGAAACCGGCCCCGGTACATGAAAATGTTGGCACGCCCGTGCGTGTAATAGAGGATAGAAAGCCGGTAACCTTTAATCCGGATGCACCGGCCCCGGCCGCAAAGCCGGCGCCAAAACCGCAACCACAGGCAAAGAAACCGGCAGTGGCGAACAAGCCCGCGGCCAAGCCGGCACCCAAAAAGCAGGTTGCGGCGGCAAACGGGTCTTGGTATGTACAGTTTGGTTCATATAGTACGCGCGCGCTGGCCGAGAATGCGGGCAAGAAATTGCGTGCCGGGCACAGCGGTTTGTTTAACGGTCGCCAGTTTGTTGTGCTTGCGGCGGTGATGAAGGATGGGAATACGTTGTACCGTCTGCGTGTACCGTTTGCAACGTCCGCGGATGCAAACAGTTTTTGTCGGAATGCGAAATCCGATGGTGTCGACTGCTATGTCGCAAAATAAGGAGAAAGAAAAATGAGACCCGGTTTGTGGCAGATAATATTAGTTGTCGTTTTAATATTCATTTTGTTCGGCAGTAACA
>JAIDLK010000069.1 GCA_029051085.1 Alphaproteobacteria bacterium
CATAACCAGCCATACGCTTGTACCGGCATACTATATCGGTCAAAACATTGTCCAATGCATGCCCCATATGCAAATTACCCGTTACATTCGGCGGCGGCATCATTATGCAAAACGGCTTTTTATCCGACGTTACATCGTTTTCCCAAAATGCATTCGAATCCCAGAATTGCTGTATCCGGGTTTCTATTTCGCGCGCGTTAATGTTTTTTCCGAGTTCTATATTCATTTCTTATTTCCTGATGTTCGGTGTCCATTTAGACGTATCAATATCCTTTAATTCCGACGGCATATCCGATGACGACAAAGTGCGCCATTTCTGGGTGCGACCAATCGGTCCGATTTTACCACGCACATTCAATGTACCCGGCGCATCCTGCCAGATTACCGACGAATAAACCTTGCCGCTGGTCGGGTCCATAATCTTGCCGTCTTCATAACGGTTGTCATCGGCATCCCATTCCATTTCCCATATTATATCCAATCCGACAAATTTTGGAGTGCCCTTTATTTTATCCGCAACCTTTACCGGCGACGCGATTGTTTCGGATATATTGCCATCCGGCCCATACAACGCAACAATACGCCCGGCAAGCGCACCGCCGTCCCCATATTCATACAATGCGACAACCGATTTCGGCTGATTTGTCTTGTCATCAATTGTCTGGTACAGACCCGACAGTGGGGCCGCATTCACCACATGCGTGACCAATGCCAGCGCCGCAACAAACATAAATAATTTTTTCATATCAATCCCTTGTAAAAATCGAACTTTTTAATCGTATCAGAATAAAATCAAAATTCAAGCGGCGACTATACCGTGCGAACAACGCGACAAAATGTTACACCGCAAACAGATTTGGCACCGGCCCGCTGTAAAACACGACGCAATTCGGACAAGGTGGCGCCACTCGTATACACATCATCAACCAGCAATATTTTACGACCACGGATACGTTCCGGCCGAACAACGGTAAAGACACCGCTGATGTTTTCTTTTCGCTGGCGCGGGGTCATGTGACCCATGTCAGGTCGATGACGACGGCGAACACTGTCGACATCCAGCGGCACCTCCATTGCCCGCGCAATCGGACGCGCCAGCAGGGTTGCCTGATTATAAGTTCTGTGAATAAGACGCGGGCGAGCCAACGGAACCGGCATAACAATATCAAAATCAGCCGCCCTATCACGCAGTGCCCATATCATGGCACGGGCCATGAAGCGTGCATATTTTATGCGGCCGCCATGTTTAAACGGCAGCATTACACTGCGCGACATTTCATCATAGCGGCACGCGGAACGCAGCCACTCCAAATAAAATTCATCACGCGCGCATACCGGGCACGATGATGCGCCGCCAACATCAAAAACCATCGGATATCCGCATCGTTCGCACTTTGGCGAATCTATCCATTCAAAGCACCCAAAGCAGTCCGCGCATAATTCACCATGAACGGAAACCGGCGCGCCACAAACAGGACACGCCGGAGGAAATAAAAATTCTATAATCTTGCCTAAGCCGCGGACAATCATAACTACCAAGACATACTGGTATATGTTTTCTTGTCAATCGTATCGCCAAACATGTCACGCTTTTGACGGCTTAGCGTCTCGTACTGGTCACTGGATATAATACGCAGAACAAAGCTTTCGTCATCACGCTGGGACAGTACCGGCATAATGCGCTGTTCTGACACACCGGTATCACGCAGCACCTGCTCCACAATCGCCAAACGACGCGCCGCAAGTTTACGATCCGTCATATTTGTTGTTGCACTGCTGGGGATAGAGACTTGAATAGCACGCTTTGGATTGCTGACCACTATGCCCGCATATTCGGTTAGCAGATTATAGTTATCGCGCGACAATGCGGAATCATCGCCACGGAACTTTATCTTTATTTCCAACGGGCGAACGCCGCCGGCCTCTGACAGGTCACGCTTTGCGGTAAAGCCCTCCATCGAAGATGTCATATCGCTTGCCACATCAAAACGGTCATCTATCTGATATGTCGACAGATGCTTATTCTCTGACAAATATGTTTTACGGAACGCCTTGCGCAGTTCAGACGGCGACATAGACGTCATATCATCACGTACCGAGGCAATGCGCGGGGATGCCGTTTTTTCAACCGTGCGAACAACAACATCATCCTGCATGGGAACAACCATTCTGTGCAGGGATACCCGCTCGCCCGCAGTCTCGGCCGCAACGGGTGCAGACGCAAGTAGCGGTGACACCGGCGCAACATCAGCCTTGGCATCCGAAATTGGTGCCGTGATAACACGCGACGACGATGCGTTGCGCGAGGCAACCTTTGGCGCGGCGACCGACGCATCCGCACGACGCTGCAGCTCGACCAGACGCTCTATCTCTGCGTCCAGGGCGCCACTGCGCGGCGCACCGGACGGTGCATCGGCAGTATTGCGCGCAACCAAATCCTTGCGCGGGGCGGCATCCAAACTTTCTTCGGGTAAATCATAATCAGCGCGAACAACAGAAATTTCATCCGCCGTGGGCATGCGCAACGGCGAATCGTTTTTAGCCCATAAATCCGAACTGGGGCGCCGCGGAACCAACATATCGGCAGAAGCGATTTTCTGCCCCGCATCAACCGATGGCGACGCCTGTTTTACAGGGACCGCTTTTTTCGCATTACGCGCGACAACCGCTTTCTTTGGGGCGGGCGACACCGTAACGGACGGCGCGGCGGCCGCATTCGACGCAACAGTGTTTACAGACGTCGTCTTAATATCTTCGCCAAAGGCGGCGCGTGCCGAAACACCCGCCGAGCCAACGTTTACAACAGGCAAACGCGAACCACCCAATGCCGGTAATGCTATGAAAATCGACAAAACAGAAACTGTAATTCGTCGCATATTCCTTTCCTTCCGATTACATCATAGAACAAATGACGAATCGCAAGCAAGCAGAAAAATGCAACCAATATCATTTTACTATCGCAGCGACAATATTTTCGACAGCTTCATTTGGAACAAATGCCTTTGATGCCATTTTGTCCAGACGAGACGGGTTGTCAAACAACTCGTTCAAAGTCGCCGTAAGCCAGCGGGCGGAAAACTTTGACTGTTCGATTGCAAAACCGCCACCGTTTTTGGCAAATGCCGCCGCATTGGCCGCCTGGTCCGGATTTATTCCAAGGGGAACCAGCACCGCCGGACGCCCGACGGTCTGTAGCTCTACAACCGTGCTGGCACCACTGCGACCGATAACAAGGTCGGCATCAATAATTCGCGCCGCCATGTCATGTACAAAAGACAAAACATTGGCGTGGATTTTGTTGTCTGCATAAAACTTCTGAAGGCGCGCAACATTTTCCGGGCGTGTTTGATGCGTGACAAAAATCTTTTTGTTTTTCATGGCCGCAATTGCACCGGGAACAACGTCGTCCAAAATCTGTGCCCCCAGCGAGCCGCCGGTTACCAATATTCTGCCCTTATGTGTCAGCGGTGCATTCGCAGCGTCCAAGAATTCCCGGCGCACCGGCAGACCGGTATATATTACGCGTGCAGCCGTGCCAGCCGGAATTCCCGCAACACTGGGGAAACTGGTCATCAATGTTTTAACCCAGCGCATTGCGAATTTATTTGCACGACCGATGGCGGCGTTCTGCTCATGCAGATACGTGGGCACACGCCACACATGTGCCGCAAATACCGCCGGCACGGACGCATATCCGCCAAACGCAACAACGCGGTCGGGGCGCGAGAACATAAAGCGCAGCACCAGCGCAGATGCCGACACACCTATTTTCCCAAGCGCATACATCTGGCGCAGTCTGCTTTTTGCACCGACACCCGACGCCCAGACATGAACACGACGCGCACCGGCGGGGGCGCCGCGCGTAACCATATCGCGCACGCGACCGTCACATGAAATCGTTATTTTATGCCCGGCCGCGGACAATGCCTCAGCCACACTCAGTGCCGGAAACACATGTCCGCCGGTACCACCTGTTGCAACCCATATTTTCATATTTCTTCCCCCGTGTTATTTCCACTTATCTTCACGCACCACCGCCAGAATCATTCCAAACAACAGGCAGAATGCGACGAACGAGCTGCCCCCGTATGAAATAAAAGGCAACGTCATACCTTTTGGTGCGAACAAATGTAATGTGGTCATTAAATTGATACAAACCTGGGTCCCGAACAATGCCGCCGCACCACCGGTCGCATAAAACACAAACGGATCACGCGCATCCATTGCGTCTGTGGTCAGTCTTTTCAAAACATACAACAGCAGACAAAGCAATCCGCATGCGATTATCGCCCCCACGTCTTCGGCAATCGCGGCAAAAATAAAATCCGTATGCGCATCGGGCAAAGACTGCTTTACAAACGCGTCATCGCCGCTGCCCAACAGCCCCCCGTGCTGAATTGACTGAACAGACTGGGTTACCTGGTAATTGTCGCCATCGCCGGTAATAAGCGTCATAATACGACGATGAACGTGCCCCATGGTAAAAAATGCGGCGGTTATACCCAATGGAATCATCGCAACAACCCCGGCAAACAGCTTCCACGGCAGACCGGCAATAAACAACATCGCCCCCAGCACCGCCAGGTATAACATCGCCGTACCAACGTCCGGATGCGAAAAGATAATCAGCAATGACGGTATAAACAGCGCCAGATATGTCCACCAACTGAGCCAGGCGGGCCGCCATGCATCACGATTGGTAAACATGTTCGCACCAAACTTTTCCGACATGCGCGCCAAAAACCACGCAGTCAAAATTATAAATCCCGGTTTCATGATATCGGCCGGCATCACATTGAATCCCATCAGGGATACAAATCGCTTTGACCCTTTGATAACATGAGGGACAATAATCGTTAGCGGCAACAGCGCCAAGCCCGCTGCAACATTTAACACACTTACCCGCAGAACCCATTTTTTATTTAGCATACTGGCCGCGAACAATGTTATCAAACCGATGATATAAAAAGGCATCATTTTAAGCATGAAATAATGCCATGGTTGGCCTATGCGTTCGGCCGAGACGGAACCGGCCGAAACAACGAACAGCATGCCGATAAATACCAGCAACAGCACACAGCCCAGCAAACGGCGGTCTATCTCAAAATACCAACTTGTTAACTTGCTTTCTTCACTTCGCTTAAACATTGAAAGGGCCCGAATTCCTTATGCAAACTTTAACAGTACCAGCGCCAGTCCCGAAAACAATATGGAAACGATAAAGAAGCGCTCCACTATCTTTGTTTCAGCCCATCCCAATTCTTCAAAATGATGGTGCAATGGCGCACGCAAAAACACACGTCGACCGGTGCCGGTTGTCTTGCGCGTGATTTTAAAGAACACTGTTTGAATAAAGGATGAAAGCAAAATCAAAACCATCATTCCGGCAGCAACACCCATGATGATTTCCGATTTCAGCAGCATTGCAACCGTACCCATAAATCCACCCAGCGCCAACGAACCGACATCACCCATAAATATTGATGCAGGCTTTGAATTATACCACAAAAAGCCCAGTACGGCACCGAATGCCGCCCCCAGGACCGCATATAACCCCGATGCACCCGGCAAGAACATCACAGTATCCATAAAACCGATACGTGTCGCACCATATAGCGCCACCACCAAAACAACAAGAACCGGCATGTATAGTTTCGCCAGCATTCCATCCAAACCATCGGTAATATTAGTGGCATTTGCCGAGCCGCATATAACAAAATACGCAAACACATAATACAACACCCCAAGCGGCAGGATAATCCCCGCCCCCAGCGCCAATGAATACGCCGGGATATACGGCGGCATTGTGCGATTAACCAAATAAGCAAGAATAATTACGCAAATACCTTCCAGTACAAGGCGCATTAACGGCGATAATCCGTTTGATGCCTTTTTAGACTGGCTAGTGACTTTTTTATAATCATCTGCAAACCCGATTGCACCAAACATTACCAACGCGGCCAATGCAATCCATGCAACCGCACTGTTCAGCGGCATAAACAGGACAGATGCGGCAATTATTGCAACCAATACCAGCAAGCCCCCCATGGTCGGTGTTCCCGCTTTCTTGCGATGTTCGGCCGGAACATTTTCACTTATCGGCTGACCCTTTTTCTGCCATGCACGCATGGCGGCCACAAACGGACGCCCCAGCAAGAACATTATCAAAAAAGACAAACCGAATGCGGCCGCAAACTGGGTCCAGCCACTGGCAAAAAAATAAAATCCGCGGGAAAGAAAAAAATCGGTCAGCATAAAATTCTCCTTACTATGCCGACCATTGTATCACAAGATTAAAGGAAAATAAATCTTATTTAGCGACGCATTCATAGACCATATCTTCGTCCAGAATCATCGTCCAACTGTCACCTTTGTTCCACATGGTTACCGGTGTATCATTTAAAACACCGTCAAACCGGGCACCGGATGCAGATACCGCATTTATCAATTCAGCCGCATCACCATTCAAAACAGCATTTATTCTGTCACCACTTTCGGATAAAGTTATTTCAACAGTATAATCCCCACACTGTTGGACAATAACATCTGATGCATTCTTGGCATCGCAGGCCGCCAACGCAAAACAAATAACAGCAAATAAAAATACCTTTTTCATATAAAACGCCCCCATACGGGGGCAATTATATCACAAAGCGCAGCGATTCGAAATTAAAATACGCCGCCCACGACCGCCGATGCAGGCGCCGACGAGCCGTCCCCGGCACTGACACGGCGCGGCGCGGGATTCGGACGCTGACCGGGTTTAAATGCCTCCTGTATAATCAGGCCGTCCGGGTCGGATGCCGCAGATGCACCGCTGCGCCGATTAACACGCATGAACGTCATACCGTCCGGCACTGCAAACGGCTGATTCTTTTCCCCGGCCAATGCCGCCGTCATAAAATCCGCAAATGCCAGTGCGGCCATGTGGCTGCCGGCACCTTTGCCCAATGCACGCGGAGTATCATACCCCAGGTAAACACCCGTTATTAAATTCTTGGAAAATCCCACGAACCAAACATCCTTTACATCATTTGTTGTGCCCGTTTTGCCCGCAATCGTATGACCTGCGACCCGCGCCTGTTTACCCGTGCCGCGCTCAACAGCCCCCTGCAGTATCGATACAATCTGATACAGGCTTTGCGGGTCGGACAAGGCCTCGCCGGCGGCGGCGGTATCGGGCGGCGTTAAATCGTCGGACCATTCCGCCATATCCGGCGCCCCAGAGCCGACAAGACGTCCATATCTGTCTTCTATATAATCAACAAATTTCGGTTCAACCGCACGCCCACCGTTTATAAACGCCGCATACCCGGTAACCAGACGCGCCAAAGTTGTTTCACCGGACCCCAGCGCCAAAGACAGATTCATATTCTTCATATCGGCGGGATATACACCGAAACGCTGGGCCGCATCGATGGCGTTTGATACACCGATTTGCTCAACCAGACGCACCGCCGGAACATTACGTGATGTTTCCAGCGCCAGACGCAGCGGCACATCACCCAGGAATTTCTTGTCATAATTTTCCGGCTTCCACACCATGTTGTTTTCACGAACGCCAACTATCGGTGCATCCAATAACAATGCCTCCGGCGACATTCCGCGTTCCAAGGCGGCCAGATATACAAACGGTTTTATAGTGGAGCCAACCTGGCGATATGCCTGGGTCGCACGATTAAAAGAGCTTTCCGCGAAACTGCGCCCACCCGCCATTGCCAAAACACGGCCGGTATGCGGGTTCATCACAATTATGGCCCCCTGCAGCTTTTCCTTGCCGCCGCGGCCATTGTTATATGTATCCAACGCCTTGTTCAATGCCGCGGATGCCGCACGCTGGTATTCGGGAACAATTGTGGTTTTGATATACAGTCCTTCGTTATACAACTGCTCGCGTCCGATTGTTGTTAACAACTGGCGGCGAACATCTTCGGCAAAGTACTGAAACTCAGGCTCCATCTGGGCGGTAAAACCACTGTTGATATTAAGTTCTTCGGCAGATGCCTCGATCGCCTGTTCTTTTGTAATATATCCTTCTTCGACCATACGACGCAGAACATAATTGCGACGGTCAACCGCACGGTCACGATTATTCGGCGCCTTTGGCAATGATGCCAGAAACGCACATTCGGCAAGCGATAATTCAGATACCGGCTTATTGAAGTACATCAGCGCAGCACTGCCCACACCATATGCACGCGCCCCCAAAAAGATTTGGTTTAAATACAGGGTCATTATATGCTGTTTGGAGAATGTCCGCTCAAGCTTTAATGCCAAAATCGCCTCTTTTATTTTTCGCGATATTGTACGTTCCGATGTTAAGAAAAAGTTTTTGGCAACCTGTTGCGTGATGGTGGACGCACCGGAAAAATTCGCATGAAATCCCATCAGCCCCAGCGTATTGTTTGCAACCGCACGAACAATACCCTGCATGTCGATACCGGGATGGCGCCAGAAATTCTGATCTTCGGCCGCGATGAAGGCATTCACCAACTGGGGCGGCATATCATCAAAATCAATAAATACGCGCCGTTCTTCGGCATACTCGATTAACAACGAACCATCTGATGCATACAGACGCGTTGCAACCGGCGGCGCATATGTCGCCAGCTTTTTATAATCGGGCAAATCATGCCCATATATCAAAACCAGCGCCGCCAATGCCGCAACACCTGCGGTAAAGCACCAAAATATTATATTTAATAAAACACGTAAGATTTTTTTGAATTTCATGGTGTGGAAATTCTAAGACAAATATTCCCCGTTTGCAAGTTTGTTATTCATTATCCAGCGATGCTTTTATGCAATAAAAAATCCCGCCGATTGGCGGGGATTTTTTATTTCGCGGATTCTTCCGGAACAACATGAACCGTCTTGCGGTCGCCGTTGCCCTTTTTGAATTTTACGATACCGGCAATTTTCGCGAACAACGTGTGGTCTTTGCCCATACCGACATTCAAGCCGGGATGTACGGCTGTGCCGCGCTGGCGAATAATGATGTTGCCCGGGATAACACGGCTGCCGCCGCCTTTTTTCACACCCAGTCTGCGTCCCGCGGAGTCGCGTCCGTTCGCTGATGCCGAACCTGCTTTCTTATGTGCCATAGTTTTAGCTCCTTTAATTTCTTATCGAAGAAATTAGCCTTTGATTTCTGTAATTTTCAAAACCGTGATAAACTGACGATGTCCGGCCGTACGACGATAGTTCTGACGGCGCTTTTTCTTGAACACCAAAATTTTATCCGCGCGTTTCTGTTCGACAACTGTGGCCACAACCTTGGCACCATCAACAAACGGTGTACCAATCTTGTCGCCGGCCATCAATACCTGGTCGAATTCAATGTTGCCGTCGGCGTTCAGTTTTTCAACCTTGATAATATCGCCCGCTTTTACGCGATACTGTTTGCCGCCGGTCTGAAAGATTGCAAAATCGCTCATATTCTTTCTCTTTGCTGTTATTTTTGTTTATGCACATGTGTGCACTGCCTAAAAGTTTATGCAAATATTATATGATTTTACACCAAAGTCAAGTGTTTTGCATAATTTTTTATGCAAAACACTTGTTTCTGTTATAAAAATTCCCCCAAACGGGGGATTTTTTAATTTGTTGTTTTCGGAATACATACCTGAGCGGCGGAGTCAAAGGCATAGCCTGCGGCCTCGCACTGCTCGGCGGTCGCCGCCCAGCCAGTGGCTTCACTGGAAGACGTCTTCCAGTTACGCACACCCTCGATTCCGTTCTTTTGCAGGCAGTCTTCACGCATTTGGACCGAAGAGCCTTCTGCTGCGCCGCTGGCGTACGAACCGCTGAGGATTTCAGCAATCGTAATAATATTGCGGCAAGTATTGGTCTTGTATTCGGTTGTATTACTGCAGGCGATATTTTTAACATCGTCTTTGTTGATTACGGCCTGCAACGAGCTGTTCGGACTGCTGCAAATCATCTGTTCATAACAGTGCGGTGCGTTGGACACCTGGCTGCAGTATGTCTTTATGCGGCTTGTGCTCCAGGATTTGTTGGCTGTTTCCTGGGTGGTATAGCAGTCGTAGAGTTCCGCCAAGCATTCGTTAAAGTTGCTGATTGCGCTACGATACTCGGTGGCGATTTCATTAACCTCTTCCTGGGCGAATTCCAGACGTTTTTTCTGTAATGCCTGCTGCGCCGCAACTTTCTGATAGCCGATATTCTGGGCGGTTGTACGCAGTTGTTCGCCATATGCGTCACAGTCCGCGTTTGCATCCAGCGCATATTTCTGCAAGATGCTGCGACGTGCATCGGCGACCGGGCCGCGCAGATTCGAATACGGGTCGCCAGAGCTTGACGTATATCCAAAGCATGTTGCGGAATTAGACGATGTATAACCGCTGTTGCCGGTAACGAAATTCAATTCATATGTACCGGTATTGGTTACAGAAACCATGCTGTTATAGTTATACGGGCACTGGGCGGCGCCATTTGAGCATTTGCGCCCTGTGGATGGCGGCGTTCCGCAAGCTTCATAAATACCGTTGAAGCAAGAATCCAAAACACGGTTGCAAACATTGTTATGCGCATATTCAAACAGTTCATAACCCCATGTTTCGGCCAGAGAGTCTTTCAAATTATCACTGGCAGCCAAAGAGCCTGCGATATCGTCCAAGCCGTTAACAATACCTGCCACATTCAAGGCAGAATTGAACAGATTATCATTGTCGTTGGCAACAATTGTTAATGTCTGTTCCTTGGCATTGGCCCATGACTGCAAAGATGCCAGAATATCACTGCCATCACCATCAATATTTGTGACATCAAATCCAAAATTATTTCCAGATGTCGAACAATAGGACGGTTTTGAACACGTTTTCAAGTCATTACCGTTTTCACCATAAATACCGTGATTATTACACCACTCAATCGCCTGGGTTGAGCCGGAGCCATATTTGTTTGTTACCTCCTGCCAGGAAACACAGTTCATAACTTTTTCGGCATCTGTTAACCGGAACGCATCACTTACATCCTTGCCCTTGGTTGCAATTAACAACGCCAATTCACCGGAGACCTTTATCAGTTCTTCGTTCGCAGATTCCAGCGCCGTTTCCGCCTCTGCAAATGCTTTTACGCGTCCGGCACAGGCACATCTACGCTGGGCCGCGTTACGGGCCGTGCAGATTTCATCCATACATGTATAATATGATTCCATACAGTTGTTATATGCATCGGCAGAAATCAAGCCGGTGGTCGGATCAATAATGTTTGAATAGTTACCAGTGTATAACTTGTTTGTCAGATAAGTATACGCCGTCGATGTTGTGTTGGCCTTGCTGCCGCGGATTGCACTGCCGCTCAAAGATACGCGGGCATTGCTGTTCGTGGCGGTACGCGCGACAACACTGCGCGCAGAGGTGGCGCCACTGCCGGCGGCGGTACGGCCACTGGTGGTGGTGCGCGACGCAACCCCACGTGACGCGGTTGTAGATGCATTGCCACGGGATGCCGTAGTGGCACTGGTTGCGGCCACACGCGATGCAACGGTTGGGCGACCGGAAACACTGCGCGATACGGTATTGGCCGCAGTTGTACGCGCAACCGTAGATGCATTTGTCGTACGTGACGAAGCGGTGCGCGCGGTTGCCCCGCGACCTGATGCAGTCTGGGTGGATGTAGCCGTTGCCGTCGGTGCAATCGGATCTGCAAACACGGCGCGCATCGATAATAATGTCGAACAGACAAATCCCGCACCGGCCAGCAAGAACATCGTGCCAACCACATTTTTGAAAACATCCCCGAAATTACGGTTTTTCATAAATAACTCCCTGTATCCGAGAAAGCCCGGAAACCTACTGTTTTCAGGACGTAGGAAACCTCGCCTCCACGTCTGTTTGTAGCAATTATAACATTTTCGGGCGGCTGTGTAAATAAGAAAACCCGCGATTGCGGATGTTGCAAAAATAAGAAAAAAGTCCGAAATCATTAACTTTATTTGATACGCCACATACAATGTTGTATAATCGGGACATGAGAAAAGTTATATGCATTTTTATCCTGGCCGCAATACCGATGGCCGCCAACGCCGCTACATATAATCCCATGTTCGGTGCGGGGCACGAAAACTCAATCACATTGTATGCCGGCCAAGGGACCGGACCGGGCAGTCTGTTTAAGCTAATAAATCCGTTTGACTGGGATATTATGCCCCAGACAATGGCAATGATTCAATACAGCCAGCCGATGACCCTGTTCCGTCTGCCGGCGCGCCAGAATTTCAATATCGTTCAAAATGCCGGATATAAATCTTCTCGGGGTCTGTCGTTTTTGGGGGTTGGAATCTCGTGGGATGTGGTTCCGATATCTTGGTGCGGATTCTATATAGGTGGCGGCATCGGGCCATACATGCGCGATTCCCATGACCGGTATGTCGCAAGCCGTTTGGTGTTCGGCGAAAAGTTCTTTATTGGAAAAAATATATCCGACAGATGGCGCGGGGAATTTTTTACGCTGCATTTCTCAAACGGTGATTTTACAGAAATTAACCGCGGGTTTAACTTTACAGGCCTGGCCGTTAGCTATAGTTTTTAAAATGAAACAAAATTTGAATGATTATGAATTTATAAAGTGTTTAAACAACCATTTAAAGGCGGGCGGTGTTATCGCATTTCCAACCGACACGGTGTGGGGATTGGGGGCGCTGCCGACACGCGAAGGGGCCGATGCACTGTTTCAAATTAAACAACGCCCGCATGAAAAACATCTGATTATAATGTCGGACAGCACGGAACATATTCGCCCGTATATGCAGAACTATCCGGCGGCGGCGTTTGATTTGGCAAAAAAGTATTGGCCTGGCGCGCTGACCTTAGGGACTCCGGTATCCGGGGCGGATACTTTTATTTTCGGCGGCGTACGTGTGCCCGCATATCGACCGTTCCAAGATTTATGCCGGGTTATAGACGGACACTGTCTGGCGACATCATCGGCAAATATATCGGGTATGCCCCCGTTGGGGACCGCAGATGAAATACGTAAAACTTTTCCGAATATCATCGTAATTGACAATGCATATGAACCAATGGGCGGCCGGCCAAGTACTGTTGCAATATTGGACGGCAATAAAATAACCATCGCACGTCAGGGCGCCGTAAAACCGGTTTAAAAGGGACGGCTGAGATACAGACTGTCTGCGATTCCAAACCTCCATGGCAATGCGGCATCGGGGCCGGCATAATCAATCCCGATACGCGGACCGCAAACTATATTTTTTACAGGCTCGCCCGCCTCCAGCCATATGGGTGAATTTAAAGCACATAAATCCATCTTGTTATCGCCACGCGTTATCCCCAGAACTTTGGTTAACTTTCCCGGTCCCGTACATCCCGCCAGCTCCAGCGAACGAACCAATACCGCCGCCGCATAATCACGGGGCCCAACAACAATATTTAGCATATTATGCAATCCATAGCATAAATATACATACGCATGTCCGCCGGCCATAAACATTGCATCATTTCTGGCTGTGCATCCGTTAAATGCGTGACAGCCACGCTCGTCCTGGGTATATAATTCCAGTTCCGATACACGAGCCCGAAAAACGGCCCCATCCGGCGTAACACGACACAGATATGCCCCGACAAGCCCGCGCGCAACATCCATCGGACCGGCGGTAAAAAAATCACGCGTTAATTTCATATCTTTTATGTTAACACAAAAAGCAAGGATATCAATCTTGGGGAATATGAAAATCCGTCATGATAAAATCATCAAAATGAAAACCGATAACAGATTTAAATACACCGGCGCCTTGGTATTGGGAATGCATGATGCCTTGGTCGAAATAAGCGGGATTATTGCAGGCCTGACTTTTGCAATCGCCGATAGAAAAATCATTATCATGACCGGTGCAATTGCCGCCGTTGCGGCCAGTCTGTCGATGGCCGCCGCCAATTATCAGGCCCAGCGCGCGGATGAAAACCCATATGCTTTGACTGCGGCACTGTATACGGGCGCAATGTATATAGGCACAAGCGCCGCTTTGATTTTTCCCTTTGCACTAATCCAAAACAGATTCTGGGCACTGGGTATGATGGGACTGATTGCAGTGCTGATAATATTTGGATTTAACTGTGCGGTCGGTCATGCAATGAACCGACCGTTTATGAAACGCTTTGGTGAAATGCTGATTATATGCACCGGGGTGTCTGTCGCTTCTTTTATAATCGGAATGCTGGCAAAATATTTTATGGGCGTGCAAATATAATTATAAGGACTCCAGACCGGGCAACTCATATGAACAATCGGCAATTAACTCGAATGTACCGGTATCATCAACCGCCTCACAACCGGCAGGTATATAACAACCATTTCTGCCACCTAACAGCTGCCCAGATGTCGCATGCATGGAGTCACTTTCCACAGTACAAGAAGACAGCGTAAAATCCGGTTCTTGGCAAAAAGCACAACCGGATAAACCTGTTGGGTATGTTCCCGACAAACATACAGAAGGAACACAGTCGCATACATCCTCGTTTTCATAATAGCTCCACGGAGCACATTCTATTGCAAAATCTTGGCTCTCACAAACGCATTTCTGTTTCTCTTGACTCCACTCTTTACCAGAGTCGCACTCAAATTCTTCTATTGCACAATAATTTTCATCATATACACACCTTACGCAACTTGGACCGGAATATTGCACACATCTATAGCACTCGGCACAGTCTAAATATGCACCATGGACAACACCGGTGGCAAATAACGCCGCGAAAAAAGGACCGTTTTCCTTAGGCATAACAGGGGGAATAAAAAATGCAGAATTCAGGAATTTTTCATAAATTAAAAACCGCCGGTTTTATCGGTGGTTTTAATTAGGCATATGTTTATATGCAAAGTGTAGCGCTTTTGCGCCATCCGCGCAAGGATTTTTATATGTCACATTCACCGCATACAATATGAGTGCGGGTATATGTTCCGGCCGGAATATAATGAACAATCGGCCGATATTTCTGAACAGTTTCCTCAACATAAACGCGGCGGGCCACTACTTGTTCTACCTCGGCGTCACCACAGCCCGCGGCGGCATCAGATGCCGCATATTCTGCCTGGTAATCAGCCTGCCCCGCGGATGCGAAACGCGGCGTACACTTTACCACGGTAATAACGGCGCGCCGATCCGCCGTTGCACGATCCAAAGTTTCGCGCATAGCAGCCACGTCACAGTTTTCACTGTGCGTTTCATAATATCCGCCCGCCGGCAACATATCCGACGCCAACGCGACGCCCGCACAAAAAATTGAAATAACAGAGACAAGGAATATTTTTTTCATAACAAATTACCTTTTGTTGCATTCCCCCTCTGGCCCCAAAGTGTATTACAGATTACATGGATTGCAATAAAATTATTTCCCCCGCGTGCGGCTTATGGTCTCGCGACGCTGTAATATTCCACGATAGCGATTAAAGCACTTTATCGCCCCATTGTAATCCACCGTATTATTTACACGACAATGATGATATACGCCCGGACATTTCTTAAGTGAATATTTAACGGGCAGCTCTTTCCAGATAGATTGCTTTATTTATATCTGTACGACACCCCTTTTTGTTTAATTTCTCAATAACCTGTTGTTTTAATGTCGCATCCGGTTCTTTATACCAATTGCTTTTGCGCATCCATCTTTGAAACTTTTTTAGACCAGCGATAGCATATCGGGGCTCTGGATTATACTATATTCTGGAAATTTACTACCTGTTGCCAGACAGTTTTTATAATATTCCAACTCTTGGACAATCGATTGCGCCATGGATTCCTTCTCGTTACCTGGCGTTGCCTTGATTTCCCATACATTCACCCATTTGTCCCCGTTAGAAAAGGTCATAACATGGTCCAGTCTTATGTTTGTGTTATAAGTTGGAATTAAATAATCGGCACAATACTTAATAGATTGACCTTTACTCATATTACACACTCTTGTTTTATATTTTGCGAAACATAGTACAAGATTATATCACTCTTTCAATGTAATAAAAAACCGCCCAATGGGCGGTGGAATCGGTTTTTAATATCGAAAACTGGATTTACTCTGGCGACGACCTACTCTTCCGTGGCTTAAGCCAAAGTACCATCGGCGATACGGGGTTTCCCTGTCTGGTTCGGAATGGAACAGAGGGTGGCTCCCGCTCAATAATCACCAGAATAAATCCAGCGAACATCATAATACATGATTCAAGAATCAATGTCAACGTTCTCTTCAAGCAATCGTTTGATAAGAATCAAACGATAAGATAAAAAGTCAATGGTTCGATTAGTATGGCTAAGCTGAACCCCTCACAGGGCTTACACACGCCACCTATCAATGTCCTAGTCTAGAACTGAACTCATGGGGATATCTTATCTTGCGACCAGCTTCCCGCTTAGATGCTTTCAGCGGTTATCTGTTCCGAACATAGCTACCCTGCGGTGCCGCTGGCGCGACAACAGGTACACCAGAGGTTCGTTCGACCCGGTCCTCTCGTACTAAGGTCAAGTTCGCTCAAATATCCAACGCCCACAGTAGATAGGGACCTAACTGTC
Organism: Alphaproteobacteria bacterium; assembly: GCA_029051085.1. Taxonomy (GTDB): domain Bacteria; phylum Pseudomonadota; class Alphaproteobacteria; order Rs-D84; family Rs-D84; genus Enterousia. The sequence continues at coordinate 16,544 of JAIDLK010000069.1, forward strand.
TCACGACGTTATTAACCCAACTCACGTACCGCTTTAAATGGCGAACAGCCATACCCTTGGGACCTGCTCCAGCCCCAGGATGCGATGAGTCGACATCGAGGTGCCAAACACTACCGTCGCTATGGACGCTTGGGTAGCATCAGCCTGTTATCCCTAGAGTAGCTTTTATCCGTGTGCGATGGCCCTTCCATGCGGAGCCACCGGGTCACTATGACCGACTTTCGTCTCTGCTCGGGGTGTCCCCCTTGCAGTCAGGCTTGCTTTTGCCATTGCACTCACCGGCTGATTTCCGACCAGCCTGAGCAAACCTTCGCGCGCCTCCGGTACGATTTGGGAGGCGACCACCCCAGTCAAACTGCCCATCACGCACTGTCCCCCGCCCTGCTTCAAGAACGCGGGTTAGACACTAAAACACACCAGGGTGGTATTTCACCAACCGCTCCATGCGAACCAAAATCCGCACTTCAAAGCGTCCCACCTATCCTACGCAAATGTATCCTAGTGCCAGTACGAAACTGCAGTAAAGCTTCATAGGGTCTTTCCGTCTAGCTGCGGGTACCCGGCATTTTCACCGAGAATTCAATTTCGCTGAGTCTATGTTGGAGACAGTGTGGAGATCGTTACGCCATTCATGCGGGTCGGAACTTACCCGACAAGGAATTTCGCTACCTTAGGACCGTTAGAGTTACGGCCGCCGTTTACTGGGGCTTCACATCAGTGCTTGCACACCTCAGCTTAACCTTCCAGCACTGGGCAGGCGTCAGTCCCTATACGTCATCTTATACGATTTAGCAGAGACCTGGGTTTTAAGTAAACAGTCGCCCCCACCTGGTTTGTGTCACCTGATTAAAGTTGCCTTGAAACAGGTCATCCTTATCCCGAAGTTACGGATGCATTTTGCCTAGTTCCTTCAACATAGTTCTCTCAACCGCCTTAGTCTACTCGACTCGAGCACCTGTGTTGGTTCTGGGTACGATCTATACGCTGGGGCTATTTCCTGGAACCCCTTCACTGCGCCACCAATCCAATAAGGCGACACAATTTACGGGATTCGTCACTCTCCAGCAGGTCACGGAATATTAACCGTGTTCCCATCGACTACGCCTTTCGGCCTCGCCTTAGGGGTCGACTCACCCTACCCTGATTAACATTGGATAGGAACCCTTGCTCTTACGGCGTCAAGGTTTCTCACCTTGATTAGCTGCTACTCATGCCAACATTCGCGCTTCTGATACCTCCACCGTGGCTCGCGCCTTCGGCTTCGCAGGCTTACAGAATGCTCCGCTACCGCGCCACTTACGTGACACCCGCAACTTCGGTAAATGATTTTAGCCCCGTTACATTTTCGTTGCCGAAACTCTAATAGACCAGTGAGCTATTACGCTTTCTTTAAACGATGGCTGCTTCCAAGCCAACATCCTGGTTGTTTTGGAATCTCGACTCACTTTCCCACTTAATCATTATTTGGGGACCTTAGTTGGCGGTCTGGGCTGTTGCCCTCTCGTCCACCGACCTTAGCACCGATGGACTGTTTCCCTTGCTATAATTTGTTGGTATTCAGAGTTTGATATGGGTTGGTAAGATTTTACTCCCCCTAGCCATTTCAGTGCTTTACCCCCAACAACGAACACAAGAGACACTACCTCTATAGTTTTCGCGGAGAACCAGCTATAACGGGGTTCGATTGGCTTTTCACCCCTAGACACAAGTCATCGCCCAATGTTGCCATATTGGTGCGTTCGGCCCTCCAGCGACTGTTACGCCGCCTTCAGCCTGCTCATACCTAGATCACCCCGCTTCGGGTCTATTACTGCATACTCAATTCGCCCTATTCAGACTCGGTTTCCCTTCGCTTACACCTAACGGCTTAGGCTTGCATGCAATAATAACTCGTTGGCTCATTATACAAAAGGTACGCCATCACCGGAAAACCGGCTCTGACAGCTTGTAGGTATTCAGTTTCAGTGTCTATTTCACTCCCCCTTCGGGGTTCTTTTCACCTTTCCCTCACGGTACTTGTTCACTATCGGTCAATCAGGAGTATTTAGCCTTGGGGGAAGGTCCCCCCATATTCAAACCGGATTTCACGTGTCCGGCTCTACTCTTGGACCAAGAAACTAGCTTTCGCATACAGGGCTATCACCTATTATCGCTGTGCTTTCCATCACATTTTGCTAACTAAAATCTCGGCCACTGGGCTGGTCCCGTTTCGCTCGCCACTACTAAGGGAATCGCTGTTGCTTTCTTTTCCTGCGGGTACTGAGATGTTTCACTTCTCCGCGTTTGCTTCTTTGACCTATGTATTCAGTCAAAGATAATCCATAAAGGATTGGGTTTCCCCATTCGGAAATTCCGGGGTCAAAGGATATTGACGCCTCACCCGGACTTATCGCAGTCTTTCACGTCCTTCATCGCCTCTGATTGCCAAGGCATCCACTAAACACCCTTTGTTACTTTTTATCTTATGCTTGAAGAGAAAGTCTTCAAACATTAAAAAGAACTTAATGAGTTTTTTAAGCATTTAAGTTGATTCTTGCTTCTCTAATTGAATTATCACTTTCGTGATTACTCTATTTAGAAAGATTTTTGAGATTATTACGATGTTCAATAAATTAAAAGTTATGTTTCCATAAAGTTTAATTTACGACATTAAAAACCGATTTACAATATATTGCTAATAAAAGCAGATTCCGAGGATATTCTTTGGAATATCTGGAATCAAAAACACGCAAAATGTTTTTGATTCCAACCTCATCAAGATAATGGTGGGTCAGGAAGAACTCGAATCTTCGACCTCCGCTGTATCAGAGCGGCATTCTAACCAACTGAACTACTGACCCAGCAGAATTTTACCCATTTTCAAAAAGAGATGTTCAGACAGTCGCTTTGGATTTGACCGTTTTCGTGGAAACGGTATTCTCTATAAAGGAGGTGATCCAGCCGCACCTTCCGGTACTGCTACCTTGTTATGACTTAACCCCAATCACCAACCCCACCGTAGGCGGCGTCCTCTTGCGTTAAACTACCGACTTCGGGTGAAATCGACTCTCATGGTTTGACAGGCGGTGTGTACAAGACCCGGGAACGTATTCACCGCTGCATTCTGATCAGCGATTACTAGCGATTCCAGCTTCATGCCCTCGAGTTGCAGAGGACAATCCGAACTGAGACGTCTTTTAAGGATTGGCTTTGCCTTGCGGCATTGCGACCCACTGTTGACGCCATTGTAGTACGTTTGTAGCCCGACCCGTAAGAACCATGATGACTTGACGTCATCCACACCTTCCTCCCGCTTGACGCGGGCAGTCCCCTAAGAGTTCCCGGCATTACCCGCTGGCAACATAGGGCGTGGGTTGCGCTCGTTGCAGGACTTAACCTAACATCTCACGACACGAGCTGACGACAGCCATGCAGCATCTGTCTTTGGTCCAACCGAATTGAAGACAACCATCTCTGGAAGTCGCGACCAAGATGTCAAGGGTCGGTAAGGTTTCTCGCGTAGCATCGAATTAAACAACATACTCCACCGCTTGTGCGGGTCCCCGTCAATTCCTTTAAGTTTTAATCTTGCGATCGTACTCCCCAGGCGGCATGCTTAACGCGTTAGCTACGTCACTGATCCCCCGAAGGAAACCAACAACAAGCATGCATCGTTTAGGGCGTGGACTACCAGAGTATCTAATTCTGTTTGCTACCCACGCTTTCGTCCCTCAGTGTCAGCGATGATCCAGAAGACTGCCTTCGCCATTGGTGTTCCATCTGATATCTACGGATTTCACCCCTACACCAGATATTCCATCTTCCTCTATCACGCTCCAGCTTGCCAGTATCAAAGGCAGTTCCGGGGTTGGGCCCCGGGATTTCACCCCTGACTTAACAAACCACCTACGGACGCTTTACGCCCAGTAAATCCGAACAACGCTTGCACCCTTCGTATTACCGCGGCTGCTGGCACGAAGTTAGCCGGTGCTTTTTCTGTCGCTACTGTCATCATCTTCACGACTAAAAGAACTTTACAACCCGAAGGCCTTCTTCATTCACGCGGCATGGCTGGGTCAGAGTTTCCTCCATTGCCCAATATTCTTAGCTGCTGCCTCCCGTAGGAGTCTGGACCGTGTCTCAGTTCCAGCGTGGCTGATCGTCCTCTCAGACCAGCTATGGATCATCGCCTTGGTAGGCCGTTACCCCACCAACAAGCTAATCCAACGCGGGCACATCCACCACCGATAAATCTTTCCCGTTTCCGGCGTATGCGGTATTAGCGTTCGTTTCCAAACGTTATTCCCCAGTGGTGGGCAGTTTCCCACGCGTTACTCACTCGTGCGCCACTAGCTCCACAGTGCAAGCACTGCTTCACCCGTTCGACTTGCATGCCTAAGACCTGCCGCCAGCGTTCGTTCTGAGCCAGGATCAAACTCTCAAGTTCTAAAAAACTTGTGGTTTAAGTCCTGTGCATAAAACAACACTGACATATAATATCAGTTCGTCTTTACATATAATTATTCGCAAGACAAGTTTTTAACGAGGTTTAATATGTAAACCTACTACCTGTCTAGGATATGCACATTTGACTTAGTCAAAGTTTGGATATTTCCAAATTCAACTGTCTGCACATCCCTTCTTGAATTTTTGATGAGCTGCTTTTATTCACAATGTTGCGATTTCCTCAGAGTTACCTGTAAACCGCCGAATTTCCTAGAGGTTGAGATTTCTTTTTTCGTTTCATCTCAACTTGAGAGCCCGCACAGTATGCGGTCAAACTTGGGAAAAGTCAAGCGCAATTTCAAAAATAATTTCAAAAAAATTTGCCGGGCGCGCATTTTTTAGGAAAAACCGCCGGAAATCCGGGATTTTTTACCTGATGATTTTTTTTAATTTTTTTTTGGAACATTGTCTTTTTTTGCAAAAAATGATTCGGATGGGGCCCAAAAACCGATTCTTAGCCACCACCAAAAGACATAAAATATGGATGATTCGGGGGTACGATTCGTCTTTTTGGCATTTTTATGTTTTAAAAAGCCCTATTTTTGTGATATGATTCGTATTATGAAAGGAAGACTTGTTATTTTAACGTCCCTGGCGCTGATGTGCGGGGGAAATGGTGCATGGTGCTCGGAATGTACGGGGGCCGGCTGTGATATTGCGCCGACGGCGGGTGAACCGACGGTACTGGGTGTAATAGAAGAAACCAAGACCGTTACGGTTACACCGGTGGCCCCGGCCCAGCTTAATACCGTGCCGGCGGTACCGACCTATTCGGCCCAGCCACAATATATATATGCGGGCGCGGTGCCGATGCGTAATATAAAGACAATAAGTATAAAGCCCGTACCGGAAGATACCCGGCCGGCCCTGTATGACGGCACACACGGCAATTACAAGACCCGCGGATATGACAAAACGGTCGATTGGCGCGACGGTGTGCCAATTTGGGACGATTCGATTGTAAGTTATAAGACCAAGGACTTCAGTGACTGGTATCTGGAACCGGCGCCGGAAATTTATCTGCGCGAGATTGACAGTCCGGCCGAATCGGTATTTGCACAATACGGCATGCCGCCGGCGGTCGCCACAACGACCGAATCGGTCGATGTGCTTGAACTGTATAATCAAAATATGGCGGATGCGGCCACAACGCGCGCGCGCGTTGAAGAATTATTGGCACCGCAAAAGCCGGCCGAGAGTCTGTGGACGGATACGCTGGTCGTAAATAATATGAATATGCCGGCGCCAAAGCCGGAATATGTCGCCCAAGATATGACAAATGTAATCGCGATTGCATTTGGCGGGGACGGGTGCCCGTTTGATTCAGAAACAGAATGCGAGATATGGCGACGCAAGCCCATGGTTCGCGAGACAGTCGCCCCGCGCAGCACAAAACTGCGCCCGGAATTACTGGATGCATTTATCGCCAAAGCGAAATGTAATAAAAACATTACCGCCAAAGACCCGACGGCAGCACCGCTGTTGGACAGATATAAGATGCTGATGCGTTCTGCCCAGGCATGCTGTACCGACGGAATGGCATATTCATTAAAGAAAGCCGGTGCATCCGATGGGCTGGTTTATAAATTCTTGGCCGATGATGCGAACTTTTATGGTCTGGGGAACCGCTGTCTGATGATGACGGATGCGGAATTTGATGCAAAATACCCCAATACCGCCACCGCCGCCGTCGCAGCGGATGTTAGAAACGGATGTCTGTGCCGCGGACGCCAGTGGTTTACGGCAATGCTGGCCCCGTTCCGTGACGCATATGCGGCCGCGCCGGAATTTGCACAGTCAAAGTTTGATTATACATATATAGATGGTCTGCAGCGTGAAATTACCGTCTCTATCAATAATGATGTGCAAAATGTGTTAAATCAGCTGGCCCAGTGCCCGTAAAGAACCAACGCCCCGGATGGGGCGTTTTTATTTGCAAATTCCAACTTTGCTGATATAATTCACAATGCATCGGGTGATACCCGGTGTGAGGTTTCAAACCCTCTACAAAGAAGAAGTTCTTCCATTCGGTTGGAGGGTCACGAATATACTGAATAAGTGACACTATTATCTTTGATAGGTTTGAACCTCCAACCGCCCTTCATCACGGCGGTGTTTTTAATAACTAAAAACCCATGGAGGAAAAAACAATGACACTGATTGATGCAAGATACTATGGCAATGCAATGCGTCTGGCGCGGAAATTCCTGCGCATAACGACGCCAGAGGCGGCGTCATTACTACGCATGCCCAAAGAGCAATATAAACGCTGTGAAATCGGGAAAGAGGTGTTTCCAGAAGAGGTGACGCGTCGCCTGATGAATGCGGCGTTTTCTTTGCTGGCATATAAATCCCGCAAATAAAAAATCCCCCAATCGGGGGATTTTTTTATTCGGCCGGTTTTTCTTTGAAATCCATCATGGCGCTAAATGTTGCCTCGGCCACTTTTTTCCCGGCAACCATGGCGATGCCGTGGAATTTAAACATGCGCATTTTTGACTGAATCAATTCAACATGTAATTCCAGTGTGTCGCCCGGGTGCACCATATGCGAGAACTTGATTTTCTCCATCGTGGTAAAATAACCCAATGCATTGCCGTCTGTGAACCCCAGTTTGTTCAGGGCGATAAAGCACGCCGTCTGGGCCAGTGCCTCTATCTGCAGAACGCCCGGCATAATCGGCTTGCCCGGGAAATGCCCCGCGCACCAGAATTCATCATCGCGCACGTATTTGATGCCGACACCGCTGTTGTCGTTGTATTCACGAATCTCATCAACAAGACGCATATGCCCGCGATGAGGAATTACTTTTTCTATTTCTTTGGGGCCTAACATTATTGCCTCTCCTTCTTTCTTTATTTTGTGGTTTTTGCCATGCGGCGCAAAATGGCATAATGCCGCATGAACTCGGTCCCCGGACCGGCCGGATAACCCATATACCGTTGTCCGTCCGGGATATTGCGGAATACACCGGACTGTGCACCAACCTCTGCATCATTTCCGATATGTACACCATTTGCAATTCCAACATGCCCGCCCAATAATGCACGGTCACCGATAACCGTACCGCCGGCAATTCCAACACCGGATGCCAAAAAGCATTCCGCGCCGATAACAACGCCGTGCGCAATCTGGCACAGATTGTCTATCTTGGTGCCGTCGCCGACGCGTGTGTCGGTCATCGCACCGCGGTCAATGCACGTGTTGGCCCCGACCGATACACGGTCGCCCAAAACAACGCGACCCGTATGCGGGATAAATACGTTATGCCCGTCCTGGCGGGTGTATCCAAATCCGTCTTTGCCGATAACGGCACCGGCATTTATAACACAATCCGCGCCGATTGTGGCGTTCTCGATATGTGCGCCGGTCTGAATAATTGTGCCGCGGCCGATTGTGACGTTCGGCCCAATATAGGCACCGGGATAAATTTTTACATCCGGTTCTATTACCGCGCCACGCTCAATCGTAACAAACTGGGCCACATAGACGGTTTTCTTTTTGCGAAAGAATACCGTGCGGTCGATAACCGCGCGACTGTCGATGCCGTATCGCGGCTTTTCCTTATATATTTCACCCAGGATTTTTACAATATTCCCGCGCGGCGTGTCTGTTACCAGTAACGTTGCACCGGCCGGGGCGTTTTTTACCTGTTCGGGTTGAACCAGAATAACACTGGCCCGTGTGTTCTTTAGAACATCTATCGGCAGGATTTTAAACGCCGCACTGTTTTGTTCCGTTGAATAGAACGCCAGCTGGCCCGGCTTGGCATCGGCAATCGGCGCCACCCCGTTTATTGGTGTTGTGGCATCGCCGCGCAATTCCAAGCCAAACTTTTCAGCGATTTCGCCGGCGGTTGTTTTTGTGGCCTCTGGACGGCCGATAAGAGATAATATTATTCTAAACATGCGGTGATTATATCCGCAAAAAAAGAAAATAAAAGAAAATTCGTTCGGGACTATCGTTTACGTGATTTTTCCGCAACAGCACTCGAGACCTGGGCCAGGGACATTGCAGACATACGCTCAACCGTATGCAGCATGCCGTCCGTTGCCGAAATTTTAATCAGGGCTTCAAACATTTTGGGAATATCACGCTCCATCCGGGCCATGTGTCGCCGCTGGGCGATAGTGACAATATGCATCCCGGCCAGTGTGTTGCATGCCGCATCGTGCAGAATACGTACGGCACTGAAACGGCGGCTGTTTACACCGATTTGCTCACAATACTTATCCAATGCACGGCAAAACGACAGATACAGCGCACTTGATGCGGCCGCGGAATCTTGCTTTTTCAAAACTTGGTGTGCTGTTTTTTTCATACAGGTCCCGAAAATATCATATGGTCGCTGTTTGTCAATCGGTTTCTTGGAAATTTTGACTTTTCCCATGCGTTTTTTTATGATAAAATTTAAGGAAAGCGAGAGAAAATGAAATCTTTTACACACATTTTATTGGTGGCACTGATGCTGGGGCCGTGTGGCGCGGCATTTGCGGCCACGCCATTGTCCGGCACCGTTGGCAGTAATTTAACCGCCTATAACCCAAATGGCGGTGCAATGAACAATAATGAGTGGAACGCCATGATGAACAGCCGCAGTGGCGGCGGCACGGCTGCGACGGCGGATTTTGGAAATTGTAATTCCGTTATTTTGCGCTGTGCATCACCAAAGTGTGCAAACGGTGGATGCACATCGATTGATGTTGCAGCACCTATTGTTGCGGGATGTGTGGCATCAAACGCCGCGTGTAAGCAGTATGGGGATGAATTAACCCAGTATATTGCGGCACAGTTGGTTGCGAATTCAAATGCGGCGGCAAACGCCCAGATGGCGGCCGCCCAAAACGCTGCGGCCGAACAAAGCGCCATGCAAATGCAACAGATGCAGGCCCAGATGCAGCAAATGCAGGCTGATATGGCCGCCCAAAATGCTCAGCAGATAGCTCAATTGCAATCAGCACTGGAAGAACAACAGCGCGCGACCGAGGCCGCCCGGGCCGAGGCGGCGGCCGCCGCATCTGCGGCATCTGCCGCGGCGACAACACCTGCGGGTGCGACGGTATCGGCCGGAACAATGTCTGATGGCGGTTCTGTGGCCGGGTCGGGCGCCACGCCAACAACGGTTATGGAGGGGCTTAGCGAGGCCCAGCGCATCGCCGCAAATGCCGGTGTCTCGGCTGATATTTTGGCCCGCGAACAGGTCGCCGGGCAAATTCTTACATATCTGGAAGATGCCCAGAAAAATTTAAAAACAGCAAATGTCGCAATGCAGAACGCATTTGAATACGCCGGCTGCACCAGATCCGGTGATAATTGCGTCGGCCCCAAACGCGTATCTGTTTTCCGCCAAAAAGCAATGGATTTTTTTGAGCCGTATGACGCCGTGTTGGATAATTTATACGATGCATTGATTTTAGCACAATCGGTCGGTGTGGATATTACAGATATTTACATGATGCTTAACGGCAGCTGTAATGTATGGGGTGAATATTTGTGTTATGGGGGAACCGTTACTTCACAAGTAAATACATTGAATGACAAAGGGGAAAGTGTACCAAAGTTTGTCAGTTCTTGGGCAACGTACAGAGATAAAGACAGTAAAGATGCGTACGGTAATCCGCTTGAGAAAAATTGTATTGGTGGTAAATCAACAAAAAGTGCGGTGACGAAGGGGGGGATAGAATGCCAAGTTGGGGCGGTAATCCCACCCGAAGATTCACCGGCCTGTACACTTAACCGTACATTAACCGATATGGAAGAGGTTCAGCGTAATTTCTTGTTCGCCGATACCGGCGATGTGGACGAGCATGTACGTATCGGTTGCGCGTCGTCTGCGCTGGAAAGCAGCAAATTCTTCCGTAATCGTAAAAAAGGCTCAACTATTGATATCGAAACCCTGGAACGTATCATTTCCCAGGATGCGCCTGCAATGTTCGGCTCGAACGCATTTGGTGCGACAACGAATCCTAAGGTTGATGGGCCGAAATACTGTGCGGTAAACTCGACCAGTTATATGGAGTTGCAAAAGGCGGCCGCATTGAAAAAGCTGCCGTCCCGCGTATGCGTCAGTGATAAGTCGCTGGCTGCGACATTTTCAACCAAGGGCGCGGTATCCGCCGCTGATTATGACATGGCTGAGAAGCATTATGCCGAAGTTGAGAAAAAAGGTGAAGTAGACTCCTATAATCCAACGTATTCTACAAAAGAAGAATGTGAAAGCCATTTTGGTACGCCAAAAATCGAAAACGGTGCTTACACAGGCTGTGATTGTACCGGCACAAAACGGTGGATGAATGGCAATTGTGCCCCCCTATAAGGGAATAAAAATGTATAAACGACACTATTCTTTGATGGCTTTATTACTCTGTGCCGTATTGGCCGGGCCGGCGCGCGCCAATGATGGGTGCGAGACTGAATCAAACGACCGTATTACACCCGAACTGGCATTATGCAGCGTTCATGCATATAACATTGGTGTTGCCGAAAACCCATCCGGTGCGAATAAGCAGCTGATGAAAGAGGTGGTTGCGCTGAAAACCACTGTCATCGCCCAGCAGATGAACAAGCAATACGAATATATGGATGCAATGATACGCCGTTTCAAGACTCAGCTGGAAAAGGCGGTTCTTACAACCAAGCTTCAGGCGGCCGGTGCGGGCACCAATGGCAAAGACACAACCAATAACGGCGGCGGCACCTATGCCGGCGTCGGGGGCGTTGGCGGCGGTGCATCACGTAACGACGGCCGTGTTACAAACGTATATCTGGATGGTGCCCAAAATTGCTCGGCAAAGCTGGATACGTCGACGATGATTGACTGCCTTTCGGACAATTATCTGGTAATAATGGATGCAACAAATTCCGGCCAGACCGTTACAGCCGAGGCCCGTAAACAACTTGCCGCTGATTTTGCTATAATGGAAAACTCCGGCCTGTTAAACAAAAATGGAACCGCGCCATCTATGGCGCCGACCAAGACAGGCGGTGCATATGATGATACAAAATGTAAAGAGCGCGCAATGTCCCAGCGCAGCGGATTACAAACCTGTTTAACGGCGCACAGTGCAAATATCCGCAACGCCAAGGATGCATATAATCGCAATAATCGCCAGAGCCAGCAAAATCGTAATGATTAAAATATTTCTGGACAAACGGAAAAAAATGCTTTAATATACACCCCGCACGGTTATGGATGTTTAGCTCAGTTGATTAGAGCATCTCGTTTACACCGAGAGGGTCGGGGGTTTGAGTCCCTCAACATCCACCAAAAATATGCCCCCGTTCGGGGTGTTTTTTTATCAATTTTTCACTTTGATTTTTATCCGTATCGTATATAGTTGTGCGGCTTAATAAAAAAATGGACGTATAAAAATGAAAGAAAAAACAAAAAAAGATATCAAGGAATGGTTTCAAATATTGGGCTTGGCGGCGGCCGGTGGGATTGTCGTGTTTCATATAAATTCTTTTTTCAAGCCCGCAACGCCTGAAAAAGATATGCAGTCTAATGGGATAGAGCGCATCGTTGAAAAAGTAGACTCTATTGTTCCGCGTGACAGTATAACGGCAATGAACAAGGCTCGTGCCGCCCAGGAAATGTTTTTTGACGGCATGCGTCGTGGTATGCCGACGCGCTAAATCACGGCAAATATGGTTTTGCTTTTGCTTTTGCAAAAAATATTGTAAAATAATCCCCGTGTTAAGAGTTTAAGGAGAAAACATGAAAAAAATTGCAGTTTTTGCGGTCGCAACGGCATTTTTGGCCGGGTGCACGACGGTAAATCCATATACCGGTCAATCCCAAACGTCCAAGGCCGTATGGGGCACCGCAATCGGCACGGCGGCCGGTGCGGCCACAGGTGCCTTGGTATCCAAGAATCATGGCGCGGGTGCAATTGTTGGCGGCCTGGCCGGTGCCGCTGTTGGTGGTGGCGTCGGATATTACCTGGATGTTCAAGAGGCGGAACTTCGCCAAGAATTGGCATCGACCGGTGTTGGGGTCGAGCGCACCAATGACAGCATTCGCCTGATTATGCCGGGCAACATCACGTTTAAAACCGATTCATCGGATATCAATGCGAACTTCTATGCGACACTGAATTCCGTGGCCAAGGTTTTGAATAAATACAGCAATTCAACCGTAATGGTGTCCGGATATACCGACAGCACGGGCAGTGCGGAATACAACCAGAACCTGTCGCGCAATCGCGCATCGGCGGTTGCCGCATACCTTCAGGGCCAAGGCGTCGCCGCCAACCGGTTTGAAATTTTGGGCATGGGCCCGTCAAACCCGATTGCGTCAAACGATACCGCCGCAGGCCGCGCCCAGAATCGTCGCGTGGAAATCAAGATTATTCCGAACAAATAATCCGAATAAAAAAATCCCCCGATTGGGGGATTTTTTTATTTGCGTGATTTATATGCCAGCAAAGAAAACGCCGCATTCATCAGGCGACGCGTCACCTCTTCGGGAAACACCTCTTTCCCGATTTCGCAGCGCTTATATTGCTCCTTTGGCATGCGTAACAGCGACGCCGCCTCTGGCGTCGTTATGCGCAGGAATTTCCGCGC
>JAIDLK010000007.1 GCA_029051085.1 Alphaproteobacteria bacterium
TTGCTCTGACCTCTGGCGCTCTTGCTCACGCTTTTCCGCCTCTATCTTTTCCTGCTCTTCCTTTTGCCTTGCCTGTTCTTCCTCTGGCGTTATTGTCTTAACCGTGGCCGTTTGCTCTGGCACATCCGACCCCCCAACCACGGCCGTGTTGTCGCCGCTCTTAACTTCGCATTTCAACTTATCATCAGAGGGACCAAAACCATCTTTACATTGCGTAACAACGCATTTGTCCCCCTCTATCACACCGGCAACGGCGTTTTCTATGGCGGCAATTTGTTCTGCACTACACGCCGTGGCTGTATCCGTTCCAACCACTGGGGCGGAGGTAGCATCAGAACTATTATCCGCACCTGTCGCCTGTGTCACAGGCGTTGTCTGTTGCGCAGGTGACACAACAGAGTCAGAATCACACCCATCACCGGTGGAATTCACATGTGTACCATTGGCACATTTTTTGCACCAACCCTGGGGCCGCCCATTTTTCTTTACCATATACCAGCCCTTGTCGACATCACATTCCGTAGCCCCACACGACAGGCCGTTATTCCAAATATAAACCGCTTTTTTTGCCCCCTCTCTGGTACAGCTATCGCCAACTTTGATACATTTACCGTCTTGCCACTGAGCCCTTTTTTGTGCGGCCAATGCTTCACAATCTGTTTGCTCTTTGGATTTTTGGGGAACACTTCTTCCGTTTTCTTCTTTCTGTGTATCCATGCCCACAGACACACATTTACCACCTTGCCACTTTTGGTTGGCCGCCTTACATGTACATGTTAAATCTGAATTTAAAGTAGCCGCATCACTTTTTGCACAGGCCATCATATCCTTATCATACTCACAGATTGTACAATCAGTATCCGTACATGCATAAGCCCCTTCACCAATATTGTTATACTTATATCTTAAAATATATTTATCGGTATGCTTCCAAGAATTGGTTTTATTTTGGAATGGCAAATATTCGCTATAGGTACACTCCTTTACCGCTCTGGTCCGCCAGGTATCACCTCTTTTCTCTCCGTCTCTGCCGGTTGCACACCATAATGCAGTCTCCGTACTAAAAACATTTTTACCTGGGACACCACGACTAAACTTAGCCGGAACAACAATTACATGCCCACGAGAACAACTACCTGTACAGCTTAAAACTTTATCACCCGCTACATTATATATATTACCATCACGAAAAATTTCTACTCTTGCGGACGTATAGTTCTTAAAGTTGCATCCCTCTGCCATTACCGAGGCCACAGGGCATAAAAACAGCAAGGAACCTGTAAAAAAAATCTTAAATCGCGACAAAAAAACTCTCCTTGTTCCCCTGCCATAAAACCGGTGGTTTAAATTGGCCAATTTACTGAATGTATTTTATCAGATTTTACAGGCACTGCCACAACTAATATTATGCCGAATAAAAAGGACCGGTTTCCCATTTCGCTAAAGAAACATAACAAAAAGCTTGATTTTATTAAAAAATTGGGCATAATTGGCGATGTTCCTGCTGATGACATGGGGTCATCGGCTGCATAAGACCAAAGGAAATAAAATGGCTTATTACGAAAGCGTCTTGGTTTTCCGCCAAGACCTGACCGAACCGCAGGTTAAAGAAAAAGCGGCTAAATTTACTGAAATTATCAAAGAACTGGGCGGTGATGTTAAATCGACCGAATTCTGGGGCCTGAAAAATCTGGCATACATTATTCGCAAGAACCGCAAGGCTCACTATGTGATGCTGAACATCGAACTGCCGGGCGACAAGATTACTGAACTGGAACGCCGCAGCCGTATTGACGAAGACGTAATCCGTTTCTTGAACGTGCGCGTCGAAGCGTTGGCGACCACTCCGTCGGTCATGATGAAAAAGAATAACGAAGAGGCAGAATAATGGCAGTCCGTGCAGCAATTTATCGTAAAAAATCAAACCCGTTAAAGGGCAAGGTTATTGATTACAAAGATATCAAAACTCTGTCGCACTATATCACAGAACGCGGCAAAATCGTACCGTCCCGCATCAGCGGCGTATCCCAGAAAGATCAGCGCGCATTGGCAACCGCCATCAAACGCGCACGCCACTTGGGGTTAATGCCGTTTGTTCGCAACAACATCGGTTAATAAAATCTGGGATTATTCCCTAACTTGAAATAAAGGACAGATTAAAATGAAACCGCGCGAATAAAAATCCAATTTTTTGCAAAAATTGCAAAAAATTGCTGATTTGCCTCGCAAGGTTCCATGACTGTCTGGCCAAAAGGCTAACAAATAAGGACAGATTAAAATGAAAGTTATTTTGACAGAAAAAATCACAAAACTGGGTAATATCGGCGACACGGTTGAGGTAAAGACTGGTTTTGCACGCAACTTCCTGTTGCCGAACGGCAAAGCCATGCGTTGGAGCAAGGAAAACGTTGCCCTGTTCGAAGCGAAAAAGGCTGAACTGCAGGCACGCTTTGATGCGGCGAAAAAGACTGCCGAATCTTATGTTGATGCGGTAAAGAACGCCAAACTGCACATGATTCGCCAGGCGGGTGACACAGGCCAGCTGTATGGCTCGGTATCCAGCCGCGATATCGCACGCATGTTGGGTGAAATTGCAAATGTTCCGGTTACATCCGCACAGGTTATGCTGGGCAGCCCGATTAAATCCATCGGCTCATTCGACACCCAGATTGCACTGCACCCGGATGTTATCGTACCGGTAAAAATCTTTGTCGCCCAGACCCAGGACGAAATTGACGCCTTGGTCGCCGGCAAGGTTTTGACATTCGGCACCAAGAAAGTCGAAGCGGAAGAAGAAGTCGAAGCCCCGGCAGCAGATGACGCGGCAGCGGAAAAATCCGAAGAAGCAACGGCTGAATAATTTTATCTTAATAGATACGATTAAATCAAAATCCCCCACCATGGGGGATTTTTTATATATAAAACTGGATTGCTTCGGCATTCGCCTTGCAATGACAGTATGTCTGGCCCGATTGTCATTGCAAGGTAGCTCTAGGCTCATTGTCATTGCGAGGTTGCTCTAGGCTCATTGTCATTGCGAGGAAGTGAAACGACCGTGGCAATCCAGTAATTTTATGAATTTTTTCTTCTAGATTTTAAGGCGTTTTTAGGATATAGTACCCATCGTAATAGGTGTTCTATTATATGGAAAGCTGTATTTCCATTGTACCCGCCTGCACAGGCGTTAAAAAAGCCAGTCCATATGCGGACTGGAAGCGTGGAAATATATTGAATACCACGTGAAACATGGTACATGTGAATACAGACTTCCAGTCCGCCTTCTTTATGGCGGTCTTTATATTTTTGTATGGCCAAATTGTTGTGGAAATCAATTGTGGCGTGCGATATAATAAAAGACGTAGTAGAAAAACCCTATTACAGAAGCGAGCTTAGAAACCTCGTAAGTAAGCTGCCTGTGCAGGCATTATTGCAACCAATCATTAGTTTGGTTGGAGTGTCCGATATATATGAATAAGGACAGATAGGCTTACTTATCGTTTCTAACTCCAACCACCCTTAATTCCGGTGGTTTTTTGTTAACTTGTAATGGGGGATTACTGGATAATGACCGGGCGAAAATATAACGCCTCTGAATTTGATATAAATCTGGGGCATGCTATATCGGTCCAGCGAAATATGCGCGGACTGTCACAACGTGACTTGGCACAGCATTTGGGAATAACTTTCCAACAGGTTCAAAAATACGAATGCGGCACAAATCGCGTCGGCGCGCGAACGCTGTACCAAATCGCCGAATTTTTTGAAATCAGCGTCGATACCCTGGTCGGCCGCGCAACATGCAAATCTAACGAAGAGCCGACCATTAAACAGACAATGGATTTAATGTACACAAAAATGGACGCATCAGAGCGCAAATTAATGCTGCGCATGGCAAAATACATCGCCAAGGCGTAATAAAAAATCCGGCGATGCCGGATTTGACGAACTACATTATACCAACCATAAAGTCATCGCCAAACTCGGCCACCACCTGGCCGCCAACCGTGCACTTTATGTCTTCGAAACCACCTTTTATTTGGTTTTTCTTTATTACGTTACTGGTTATCAGCCCACCGGCCGTTCCCAAAACCACACCGGCCACAGAATCCGAAACAAGACGCGATGTATTAAAGTTCCCATCCTTTGTTTTCCAGACACTGGTCCCCAGGTCACGCGTCATACCATTTAAATTTGATACGATGTTACGAATACGCTGGGCCGAGGTTTGGGCATTACCCTTATAAACGGTAACAGAAACATTTTGATTATATTCGGCCGCGGATGAAATAAGTGTTTCAATCTGCTGCTGATTGGCAATTAAGATTTTAACCGCGCGCTCTGACGGGTTACGATTATTACCGGTTCCGGTAAAGTTATCATTTGTCTCGCCGCCACGATGCGTGATTATTTTTGAATCATACTTTGAATCAAACAGACCTTTGACAATTGCCAGACGTCTGTCGGACAATGCATCATTATATTGATGCGATGCCTTTTTATCGGTTGTCGCCAACAGCAATATGCGCATATCGCCATCAAGCGCAATGTCATTTAATTTTGTCTTTAATTCATTTACACAATCGGCCAAGCCTGTCACAGCGGCCAAATCACTTTCGCCACTTTGGGGCCGGTCGTTTTCAAAATATACAACAAAATCGTATGTTGTCTGGCCCGGCACATGCTCTGCATAACATTTTCCATTGGGCGAATCATACCCGTATGCCAATCCCGGCAATACCATACATAAAAACAGAGCAAGTAAATTTTTCTTCATATGTAACATCCATCCTACATATTTTCACATGTGTATTTTAACATATGCGTAAAAAATATAAAACAAAAAAATCCCCGGCCACTTGGTCGGGGATTGCAGATAACATGCATAAATTATTTCAACGCATCGATAATCTGGTTGTACGGAATCGCACCCGGGAACGCCTGTTCACCGATAATCAGGTACGGTGTGCCGCTGATTTCGAAACGCTGGGCCAAGTCGCGAACATTTTCCATTTCACGTGCAACAACTTCACCCTTCATGTCTTTTTCCAGCTGATCCACATCCAGACCCGCTTCCTTGGCCAGTTTCATTACGTTGGCATGAACCTTGTCAGCCAGCTTGGACTGGTCTTTCATATCATCCTGAGTGTAGTATTCACGGTTCATCAGCAATTTATCCAAAGCAGACGCTTTGTCATTACCCTGCAGTTTTGCAGCGATAACAGCCTTGGCCGGTGCATCGGACAACGGACCGTGGATAGAGAAGTTCTTCAGAACAACGCGAACATCGTCACGATCAGCCATCACGCGTGCCAATTCGTTATGAACACGGCGGCAATACGGACAGGAGTAGTCAGACCACAAGAAGATAGTCTTTTTTGCATCAACATTACCCCAAATCGGAGCATCTGCAACCATAACGTCCATTTTGCTGCGAACATACTGACGAACAGCCTTGTTCTTTTCAGCATTCTGCTGTTCCTGCATGCCGGAAACCATTTCCTGCAGGATTGCCGGATTAACCGATGTCAGGTAATACGGAACAAACAGGCGGCAAACGCTGCCCGCGATTAAGATAATGGCAACCAATTTGATTGATTTTTTTGCCAATACAACGCCCGTGCTGGGATTCTTGCTGTTCTGTTTCAGCAGCATGCCACCAAACAGGAACAGAGCAATTGCCAACACCAAGACCAAGATTGTCCAAGTCATAGCTTTCTCCTTTTCTGTTGAACAAGTAAACGCTAGCAAATCAAAAAAAAAATTACAAGGAATAAATGTTGCCGCCGGGCTCAATTTTTACATTATTTGTCACGCAAAATTTGTCGTGCGGCGGGCATTACGCCACCTTGGGCGGCAAATATCTGCTCCAACAAGCGTCGCCCCGTATCCAGTGTCATCGGCAGCCGATAAAGCCGCCCGATATAAGGCGCCGCACAGCGGTCGCATACCGCCCGGCATGTGCGCGGCGACAAATAATTTAAGTTATCATGTCCGCCGCATCCCGCACATGATTTTAAATCCAGCGCATATCCGATATCACGCAAAAAGTTTTCCTCCCACTCCAGATAAATGTCGGCGGCACGTGATGCGACCGGCAACCGTTCCAAAAAATCTATGGTTTCACGATACAGCACGTCATAGCGCTCGCGCTCTGGCAACAGCGCCGCCAGCAGCGAAAACGCCGCGGTCAACATCCCCAGACGGGACGCATCCGCCATTACATGCGCGGCCATGTTGCGCCCCCCTTCCCAGTGAAAAACACCCAGTTGAGAATCCAGTCGTGCGTTCCAGATTACTGTTCCCACCTGCCCTATTAACGGTCTGTTCTTTTTTGCCACAACCGCCCCACGCATCACACCTGTCATAACACCGTAATCACACGTGAATATGCGCGCCAGCGAATCGCGCTCGCTAAGCGGTCTAAGCTCTATTAAAATCCCCACAGACTCCAGTTTCATCGTATCTTTTACATATATAAAAACCGCCGTTGTGTTCGGCGGTCTTATCATTTATTGTGCGAACACTTTGTCATAGACTTTCTTGTTCACTTTTACCGGATATTCACGTATCAGGAATGAGTTGTAATCATCGGCAAGCGTGCGCATAGACATGCTTTCCATCTCTTTGCGCAAGGCGGCTTTCTTTACAGCATCTGCCTTTGGCGCAATTTCATTGCGAACCTGCATCACATAAAAGGCATCATCGTCTTCTATTATACCGTTATCACCGACATTAGAGCCGAACGCCGCAACCAGCACACGTAGCGGCGCACCGGATGTACGCGATACGGTCGCCTTTTTGCCACCCGCCAACGCATCACCGGCCTTGACCGAGGAGAGCAACTCATTTGCACGCAAATATGCCTGCTTACGCTGCTCCGCCTTTTTCCAGTCGGCCGCCAAACGTCCCTTTACACTGTCAAATTCAGCTTTGTGACGCGGCGTTACCTTGTCGACACGTGCAATTACGAAACCTTTTTGGGTTTCTATCAGCTCGCTTTCCATGCCTTCATCCATATCAAAAATTTTGGCAACCATTGCATCTGTCAGAACAGAATCAACCGGACGGGTATCACGTGCAAATTCACCCAATGATACATACTTTGCACCATTGTGTGCCGCCGCCGCTGACAATGTCTCGCCGCCGATAATTTCATCTTCGACACGCTGGGCGCGTTCCAATGCGACATCATATGCATCAGGTTTATCCATTTGCGCAGGAATCAAGACATATGATACCTTGCGTGTTTCTTCCACCATCTGGGGATTTGACGCATAAAATTCGCGCAGGTTGTCATCTGTCGGCGCCCCGATATTGAAATCAGAATATTTCACCGTGGTAAATTCTATCTCGCGCTGGCCATAGCGGGCATTGTATGCGGCATCAACCGCAAAATCAGCAACAGGCACCGCCACATTCAGCCCCCCCAGCACCATTGAACGCAAAACCTGGGCCCGCAGGAAATGTGCAAAGTCCGCCTCGCTGTATCCGGAATTTGCCAAAATGTTGTCAAACAGGAATGACGAGAACTGACCGTTTACCTGAAATTCCGGAAACTCCCGAATTTCACGCGCCACGCGACGGTCGGTAACAACAAAGCCCAAATCATCGGCACGATTTTCTGCCATTGTTTCCGTGGTAAGACGCGCCATTATCTGATTTGAAAACTCTGCCCCTTTTGCCGCATCGGTGTAAACAGCCCGCTGCTGCTCCCGGGTCAGCTTTGCCATTTCCTGCGCGCGCGCCTGATTATACTGGGTCAATGTAATCTTTTCCGACCCCACACGTACCAGCGAATTATCACCGATTGCACCGCCGAAAATCCATTCTGCAACACCCCAGCCAACAAACGAAAAGGCCAAAATTCCGATTAAAATCTTTGCAACAGGTTTCTCTGCCGCATTACGTAAATATTCTAGCATTTAATCCCCTTTTGCGCTACCATAGCAAAACGATGTAAGACAAATCAATGAAAAAAAGGGGAATTTAAATGAAATTTATTGCCGGGAATTGGAAAATGAACGGAAGTATCGCCGCACTTAGAAACATGGCCGCCGCCTTGCGCGATATAGATACGCAAAACAAGGTTGTTTTATGCGTACCTTATACAATGCTGGGTGTTGAAACAAACGGTGTTTCTTTGGGCGCCCAAGATGTAAGTGCACATGACCATGGCGCATATACGGGTGAAGTATCCGCTAATATGCTAAAAGATGCGGGCGCCGAATATGTAATTGTTGGTCACAGTGAGCGCCGCCAATATCATGGCGAAACCAATGATACGGTTCGTGCAAAAGCCGCCGCGGCAATTGCGGCGGGTCTGACACCGATTATATGCGTCGGCGAAACCATGGATGAAAAACAGGCCGGAAAAACAATGGCGATTATTGAATCCGGCGTACGCGAATCCATCCCCGGCGACACAAACGGAAAAATCGTAATCGCATACGAGCCGCGTTGGGCGATTGGTGCGGGGCTGACACCTACATCCACAGAAATAGCAGAGGCACACACACTAATTGCCAAAACACTGGAATCAATGGGGCTGGGGGGCACGCCGGTGCTATATGGTGCCTCGGTAAAGGGCGGGAATGCGGCCGAAATTATGTCCATTCCGCACGTTGACGGTGTTCTGGTCGGCGGTGCATCCTTGAAACCGGACGACTTCATACCTATAATAACCAGTGTAAAATAAAGATATAGTGCGAACGGGGGTGTTATCCGCCGCCCCCACACTTTTATATAAACAGGAAGAAGCAACAGCAATGGAAAACAAAGAAACCAAAGTAGAAGAAGTATCTGTCAACATTGACGGGGCAGCCGCATCCGCCCAGCCTGAGACGTCACCGGAGCCGGCCCCTCACCCAACCGTTACCGGGGGGGATACTGTACAGACCGCTGACTGCGGAACTCAGGTAGACTCCCTTATTGCCGAGGTAAAGGAGCTGAATGACAAATATCTGCGCATTGCGGCCGAACTGGAAAACACGCGCCGTCGCGCGGCACTGGACACAGAATCCGCGGCACGTCGACGTGCAATGAACATTGCATCTTACTTTCTGCCGGTTATGGACGCAGCCGATGCGGCATTATCACATACGCCGGATGACGAAGGAATCAAGTCAATGGCCCGTGCAATAGAGGCGGCGTTTACACAAATCGGAATCGTGAAAATAGACTCTGTGGGTCAAGCTCTAAATCCACAATTCCATAACGCGATACAGGTCATAGATGCCGATGCCCCCGCAAATACAATTATTGAAGAAATGCAGGCCGGCTATATGTTCGGTGATGCCGTACTTCGAACAGCAATGGTTGTTGTTGCAAAATAAAAAATGACGCATATCGCGCGCCACCAGTTTATAGTCCGACGCTTAAAGGCCAGGTCACCACACCACGTCACCGGGCCATAAAATAGATAACGTTGCATTACCAAATACAAGAAGTAAAAAATCCGGCAATGCCGGATTTTTTATTTTTGACGCATCTGATTGCGAATATTTAATATCTGCAATTCTAAGTTTGCATCATTTACCATTCTATAATCGCGTTCTTTAATCTTTTTTACAAACTCGTTTATTTCCGGATGGCGCAACAGATAAGACTGACTTAACCGAAACGCAGGTCTACGACGGCTAAACCCGGCCATATAACGCGACATACGGAATGTAGGAACAACACCGTTACGTTCTAACAAATATTGCGCAACATCCACATTTTCCATAGTATTCGGAAAATAATACCAGTACTTACCACCATTAGAAGCCGTTAAAATATGAGTTTCAACACACATTGCGGACAATAGGTTTAAATCTTGGTCTGCATTGCTGCCGATATGCGACTTGTTAAATATACGACGTATGCCGCTTTTGATAAACTGAATTCCATTATATATTTTCATATGATTGCCTTTGTATATTTTTGTCAAGCTATCTTAGACCAAAAAATATTTTTAGCAAGCACTTTTAAACTATATACCCAATCGATGCGACAATTTTAACATAAAGACGGATTCATCCCCGAATTCATCGGTATTATTCGGATTCATCCGATAAATAAACCCGACCGCCCCGTCTGTAAATTCGCCGAAACTGTGACGATATGTCGCAGAAAAGCGATTTTCACGACGCGCCGGGCGCAACGCGGCACTGCGTACCCCCATATCACCAACCGCAATATCAAAGCGACCATCGCCCCCCTCGACGGTATCATAGTCTGCATATGCATACTTCAAATGTCCGCCACGCGCCGCCAACGGCTGAGACAGTGTGAATTCAAAATTCCCCATATCCACACCGATTGCAAAAGCGTTTGAATAAATATCACTTATGCCCATAACATACTGCCCCGATGCATCTGCCGTTGTTCGCGCAAATGTCGCACGTGCATTTAAGGAGACATTATCCATAAGTGTATAACGTCCATGCACATCAACATAAGAGGTATCCCCGCCACCAAGATTCAACAAGCCCCCGGTCAAAGCCCCCAGAACAGTTTCCGTCTCGCGCGCTATACCGATATCCGCATTCAAACCAAAGCGTTCCCCACGCCATCCGGCCCCAAACGCACCACCATGCATTAACCCCAAGCGTGCCGGCGTATATTGCGCAGTGATTGTCGGGTCACTTTCCATCAGCTCACTGTCTGTTATTGCACCGGAAAATGCACGCGCCCCAAAAGACCAGCGCCCCAAATCATAGCGCACATCCGACAGCAGCGCATCATGTGCCAGCGCCATTATCGGATTTGCCATTCCGGAAAACAGCCCCGCCCCATCGGTAAAGTTATGCTGGTATTCGGCCGCAATATCCCAGTTTCCATGCCGCATCCCCAGTCTCATGGAATCCAGCCCGCCCATATTGTCCGCATATGGACGCTCTGACGATGTCATAGAGAAATGCAGCCCGCCGATTTGCATATCCGCCACAGAGGCATCACGTGTTTTTAAATCCCCGAAAACATCGTTCAAATACAGACCGCGACGACGCCCCGCCCCTATTGAAAACTCGTTTTCCCATATACGCGGCAAGCGTAATTCACCATCGGCGCTTTCCAAAATATCAAAGAACGGCGCACTTATTGATGCAACACGCGGGCTGAAAGCCGACGATGCACGAAAAGCGGTCTTTGATGCTGAACGCCAATATGCATCCCCTGAACCAGATACAATTTTACCACTGGCCGCATCATAGTAATAAATACTTGACCCCGGTTTGGTTGCACGCTCCAAATTGATAAGTCCATATCCGAAAACCTCTTTGAAAACATCCAGATATTCTTCGTTTCCCTTTTCCCAGCGATACTGATATTCAGCCGGCATCTGATACATACTCTGCAAGTATGCACGCAGCGCATCCTTGGTCAAAGGACTGCCGTCCGTCAAACTTCCCAGATACGGTCCGTCCGCCGTCAATGCCAACAGTGTAAACAGCTCTTTGTTGCTAAGATAGGAAAAAGCCGACTTTACAGCACCGGCGGCACCGGCGGCACTGGATACCGCCAGCTCATCGGTAACACCCGTCGCGGCAAAACACCACGGGTCGATTCCGTTTGCGCCGCGCCCGGCAATGCCACATACACGCGCCTTGTAATATTTGTCATCTGTTGTTATATCGTCTGTCCCGTTAGTATCCGTCCACTGGGCAATGGCGAACTTGTTTGCCGGCGTATATCCGGCAACACTGGTTGCACCGGACGTCCCCGTTCCGGTCATCCCGATTGCAACAACCGACATAAACAAATGCTCAAGATTGGAAAATACCAACGGGGCCGCGTTTTCAAACGTGGCAACCTGGGCCGCATCGGACCAGGCGCTGTCCGTCTCGGATGCACCGGTTGAAAAAATCACCAAGGGCGAAAAAGTAGAGCCCAATGAATTGAAGAAAGTCACCGCATCTGTCGCCGGCAAAGCATTCGTCCCCCCCGGGCCATCCGTCGTATTACGGTCGTAATAACTATTTACATATACGGCGAAAGCCTCCGCCGACAAATTGGCAATTAAATCATCAATTGTCTTTGTTGTGCGTGAGTGCATCGGCTCTATCACAGATGCGTTCGCAATTATATCCATGCGTGAACGCCCCCCGGCCAAATCCCCGGCGGCCCACATAGCACCTGATTTCAGCAGTGCCTTATAGTTATAATAATCAATATCCCCCAACTCGCCTACCTGTGTTAAAACACCGCCTGTCATAGAATAGGCTTGGTCTATGTCGCCGCCCAATGTACTTGTAATATACAAATATCCGTTTGCGCCAATATATCCCTTATACGTGCCAATACCGGTATCCTGGGCTTCAAAATAGCTGCCGGTAACAGAGGAAACAGTCATCTCTTTACCAAACAAGTTTATTTTATCACCCACCGCCAGTGCTGTACCCGCCATGGTATATGTTCCGGTCGCCGCCTCACCACTTACCGCCTTCATACCACGGCCGTCACCTGTTCTGAATATCCCCATCTGACCATTCGGCATAAATCCGATATAATCCGCCGCTGCATATCCGGAGTTTGCCCCCCCGACAACTTTGGCCAGCATATCATCCGCATCAGACGCGGCCATATTGTTTACAGCCGTCCCCAGCCCGGATAAATCAAAATCAGAAACAAAAGCCTTGTCTTCAACAGTATAAGAGTTTGTCAGCTCTGCCCCATCGCCACCCAAAACAATTAGATTGTTATAATACTTACTGGATAGATTGCTAATTTCCGGCTTTTCATTGACAACATTTCCACTTATTGTGGTCCATGCCAACAGCTCGTCATCCAGCGAATTTTTCTGTGCGGTCTCGGTCCCGACCGGTTTGGCAGAGGCATTTACGCCATTTGCCGTTACCAGCGCAACCCCGACCGGGCGCCCGCCGCCAACTGTTAAACCCTTCACGTTTATCTTGCCCAATGTCGTCGCATCGACCGGTACGTTTCCTGTCCCGCGCAAGGTTCGCATTCCCATATAACCGCGCGCCAATGGCGAATATCCGTGCATCATTAACAAATAATTCTGACGCGATTTCGTCATCAATTCAAAAGTATCTTTTATCACCCCATCTATCGACGGACTATAATAATTCAGATTTGAAGAATAATTTGCACTTTCGGATTCGGCATTCGGCATTGACGGCCCATATGGCAGCGTAATTTGTGCCGTGGCGTTTCCGCCATTGTTTCCACTGTCACCACCATTGTTTGGGCGGTCACCGCCCCCCCCCGAAGAATTGCCGCTGCCGGAATCAAAAACATCGGTCAGCAACAGCAGACCACCAACGACAACGGCGGCACCCGCCGCCGCCAATGTCAGAGTATGGGCGGAAGACAGCCCGCTGAACAGGCCCCCGCTTCGCTCTTTCGTCTTGTTTTTACGATTATATTGCTTTATCTGCTGGTCGCATTTTGATGCATCCGCACCATACATCTGCAAAATCTGGGCCGCACGAACATCATTGTTCATCAGCGCCGTGCACACCACAGATAAACCGGTGGAATCAACGAAATTAACATCTGCACCATTATTTACAAGGATTTGCACCTGTTGAATATCTGCATTACGTGCCGCAGACAGCAACTGGGCCGCAACCATGAAATCATTACCCGCCGCCATTGCCCCGGCCGGAATTAAAAACAGTGCCAACGCAAATATTCTGATACATTTCATCATGTTACATCTCTCTATGTAAACAGATATTAGCATACGTTTGAATTACCTGTCCAGAAAAAACTAAAAAAAGCCCCGCCACAACGGGACGGGACTTTGCAACAGAACCCAACTTTTATTATCGGCTTTTCTCGCGCTGAACCTTAACAACATACGTTCTGCGAACAGATGCACTGGACTCAATACGTACAGTGTTATCAGCCGCCGGCGCAGGTGCATAGTAATTGTTAACCGTACCGTTATTAACATTTACCGTGTTCCCATTGCCGCCGTTTACGGTAACATTGGTCGCCCCCTGGGCCGGCACAAAGATAATATTGCTATTATTATTGTTATTATTTACATTTTGGGCACCGGACTGACCATTGGCATTGCCATTATTGCCACCGTTGTTATTGTTGTTATTATTGCGCCCCGAATTGTTTTGACGGCGGCGTGCCGGCACAGAGCGACGAGAACCGCGACAGTCGTTCAGGCTGCGCTGCAGAGAATCATTTGCCGCAACCAGGCGCGCAATGGAATCATTCAAAACAACAATCGAATCGGCACAAGCAGTATCATTGCGCAGCATTTGAATAGTATCACCACGCGCATTCGCCAAGCGCATCCATGATTGACGCCCCTGCTCTGTCTGTGCCAGCAGCTGCTGCAGGCTGTCCGCACGCGCAGTGGCATTTTCCAATCTATCCTGTGCTTCATCACGCGCATTGGCATTACCGCTGCACTGTGTCATCGCCAGAATACATGTCACCAGCAATGTCGCACCACCTGCGACCGCCAAAATCTTTTTTGTCTTAGAACTTATAGTCATATTTTTAGCTCCCGAGTTAAACTTATCTATAATATAGACAAATTATTTTATTTTGTCAATCAGAAAAATATTTTTCCCTTTGCGCGCCCCGCCCTTTTTTGATATAGTTTTTTATAAAGAGAGAAATGAATAAGAAAATCTTAGTTTTAATATCTGTTTTAAGCGCGATACCGTTTATCGCCGATGCCGCAACAACCTGTTCCAAGGCCAATTTGACACGTTGCTTGGACTCGGCATGTGCAATAAACCTGTCGTCTAATCCGGCGGCCCGTTGTCAGTATTGCGGAACCGCATCTGCCGGAACACCGGCGGCCGGCAACGCCATGCGCAGCGTATCGGTTGGAACATCGGCGAAATATTCGTTTACTGACAAAGAATTAAAGGCCGCCCCAAGCGACCCGGGTGCACGTTATGCATGGGCCACCGCGGAATGTATAAAAAAAGTTGCGGGCTGCACCCCGGACGATGTCACGGACAATTATGACACACTGATTGAGCAATCCTGCAAAGCGGCCGGCATCACCGCAGAAATGAGCAATCTGCGCGCGGCCGCCGCGAAAACCAAAACAAAATCATCCTGCAAGACCGATGTTCAGGCATGTATAATTGATTCAAAACGCTGTGGCCCCGACTACAGTGCATGTGCGGAAAATGCAGATTTTGACAAATTCTTCTCGGGCTGCAGTGTTGAGGCCACAGGCTGTGACGACTACTTTAACGACATTCGCACGGAACTGGTTGCCGCACGCGATACCGCAATAAAGAATGCGGACACTATTATTGAAACAATTGTCGCGTCATATAAATCAGAGCGCGAGAAAAAACTGGCATCGGTCAAGTCCAACTGTACAGACAACGCAGGGCGCGAGGCTTGTATAAACACGGTATGCGAACGCAGTATGGCTAACAAATGCGGCGCCGGATACGCTTCTGAGCGTTCCATGGCAACCCAACTGTGCAAGTTTTATGATTTGGCATGCGACACACTGAAGTAAAGAAAATAAAGATGAAGCGACAAGACACGGTTTTTGATTTATCCATCCGCGCGCATCACCCTTTAATGCGCACCGCTATGGCGGCCGTGATTGTCGCACTAAGCGCATCTGCAAACGCAGCCGGCGTCGTTTCCCGCGGCAGCAGTACATCAACCTCGCGTCCGACAGTATCACGCGCAAACAATGCGGCATCACGCATGCCAACAATTACAACAAATGCAATAAACGCTGCAAACGCGCCCCAGCCTTCAGCGGAAACACCGCAAGAGCCGGAACCCGCACCGGAGCCGGAGCCAGAACCCGAAGAACAGATTATAATTGAAAACAAGGCGGACCAGTTCAGTGCCGGCATGGCAACCGCGACCGCAGGCGCCCGTGATACAAATGCCGACAATCTGGCGGACATGATTCGTCGCCAGCGCGCGGCACTTGACGCCCAGGCGGCCGGCGACGCCGTCGCCGATACCGTTGCCGCATCACTTGCCTCCGGCCAAAACGCATGTGACATCGGCCTGCGCAATTGCATGAAAGAAAAATGCGGCAGTGATTATTCAAAATGCGCCGGCGATGGTGACACAATATGGGGCGACAAAATGGACGCATGTCGCCGCAATGTCACATGCACCGGGCACCAGTACGCCCTATTCTCGGCAGAGATTAAAGCCGACCGCGACATGAATGCAAAATTATCGGCATATAACAAGATTATAGATTGCGGCAATGAATATAACGACTGTATTGTTACCGAATGCGGTGTCACATATTCAAAATGCTTGGGCAAAACGGCGGGTGATGCGGCCATATCAAAATGCGGCACAATTGCAAAAAATTGCACCCAGCAAGACAGCGGCCTTGCATCGCGCACAATGAACGTATTTGCAACCCTGCGCCAGGATGCGGAAAAACAAATCGTCAAAGACGAGCAACGCCTGTATGAAATGCGCGACAAAATGCGCTCGCAATGCCAACGGCTGGGCGCCATGTTTGATGAGCGCAGCCTTGTTTGTGTCTACACCGTAAACTTCTTTGCCGGAAACTCAACAACACCAATGGCGTCAAAAAAAGCCTATGCGGGCTCTGCATTTGACTGCACCCAAGACTGGTTTGGCATTGACGTTACCACCTTCAAAGAAAATGCCTATCGTTATACGCGCTCCCAGACGTCGGCGTCATCCGCCCTTATGGGGTCCGGCCTGGGCATTGGTGTCGGGGCGGTCACATCCGGTGCAATTGACCGCGCAATCGATCGTCAAAAGGCCGAAAAAGCTGCCAAAGAAGCCGAAAAACAGCACGAAGCGGATTATGGCGACAAACAAAATCAGACCTCAGACAAAGCCGATAAAGCCGACAACTCAAAAGATAAAAAATCAGAAAAAACTAATGGTGCGGAAAACACCGCTGACGACAATACCCCTGCCGCCACCACAGAAGGCGATAATAGCCCAAGCAAAGATTCCGGAGACGCAAGCAATGCTAGTGACAATGGCGACTCTGGAGCCGCTGGCGGTGCTGGCGACAATGGCGACTCTGGAAATGCTGGCAGTGCTGGTGACAGTGTTGAGAAATGAGGGAATTTTTTGTGAGAGCGCGTTTCATTGCATGTTTGGGAATCCTTTTAATTGGTGTATCGGTGTGTCCATATATGGTGCAGGCGTCTGAGATTACTGCAACAATTGTTGATGCAGATGGCGAACCACTGATTGGCGCATCGGCAACATTGGACGGCACGAACCAAGGTGCTGTTGCAGATGTGGATGGCAAGTTTAAGTTACAAACATTTGATGACTCAAAATCAATTACGATAGCTCATATGGGCATGAAATCACAAACTTTTTCGATTGACAAAGTGCCCAGTGTTATTACGTTACAGGAGGATTCTGTTGCATTAAAGGAGGTTGTAGTTGCGATATGCGCTAAGAGTGTATTGGATAAATTACATGCGACCAAGGGCATTATTTCCCAAACATTAAATAAGTGTATACCGACGGAATGCATCACAAACTATGAGCTAAGCGGCCAAGAATACTTAAAAGATGAAGACGGCGAATTTGAATTGGACGATGAAAATCAGAAGATATTGGTAAATTCGCAGTGCATAGATACAAACGTGCGGGATTGCAGTCCCATGCCGGAGCATGCAAAGATAGCAAAACTGGAAAACGGCCAATGTGTTATAAAAAAATGTAACGAGCCGCAATATAAATTAGAGGGTGGCGTATGTGTGAATCAAGTTGGCAAAGATTGCACGTCGCGAGCCGCGCATGCTGTTGCTGCCTCTTATCAGATTATAAACGGCGAGTTAAAATGCATAATAAGTAAGTGTGACGAGCCAGGTTGGGTTCGTGATGATGCTGGAACAAAGTGCGAAGAAAGCGATGGACCATGTACGGCCGCCCAGTTGGCTGCGGTGACGCATGCCACGTCGGGCAGTCTGCGCAAAGGGCAATGCATAATAACCGAATGCGAGCGCGGCTGGCATGTATCAAAGGATGGCAAGTCTTGCGAACAGGCGGAATTATCCGAAGAAGATTCAAAGAAC
>JAIDLK010000070.1 GCA_029051085.1 Alphaproteobacteria bacterium
CCTTTGATTGGAGATGAGAAGCCAGCAATGCAGAAACGGGCCCAATAAAAAATACCGCAAAATAAAAGCGGTTGGAGCTACAATCTATCGTAAAGTATAGCGGGCTTATTCATATATATCACCCACTCCAACCATAGGTTAGAGATTTTTATCACGCCCCGGCGTGATACCTTTACGTGAGGTTTGTAGACCCCGCATTAGCAATTACTAATGCAGATGAATAATATCATATATAGAAATATATCGCAAGAAAAAATTTAATGCAAAACACATCCTCTAGGAAAGGCGGGGCGGGTGCCTACAAACTATTATAAAGGTAATAGTGCAACTTATTGGTTATTCATTGCACACCAGCCCCAGTAATCTAGAGTTATCGTATCAAAAATACGATGGCCTTTATAATGGGTTTGTAGACCCAATGCCGACAACACGTCGGTACATGTGGTATTATACATAAGATAGTGGCAGATTTCAATATATTTTACTGGACCGCCGCGCTGCGCTCGCGGTGACAATAGTGATGAATTGCTCGGGATTATCTACATTGTCATTGCGAGGAGGCGCCTGCGCGGCAATGCGGCCCGGCATATGGGCCAGAGCCGGGGATAGCCGCGCCGGGCCATTTTAATAGTGCGTTAAAATATGGTGGGCCCAGAAACAGCAGTACTGTTCCTTTGATTGGAGATGAGAAGCCAGCAATGCAGAAACGGGCCCAATAAAAAATACCGCAAAATAAAAGCGGTTGGAGGTTCTAAACTATCATGATGTAGCCTGACTTATTATGTTATTCGTCAGCCTCCAACCATAAGGTTAGAGTATTTTGTCATACCCCGGTATGACAGCTTCATGAGAGGTTTAGATGCCTCACATTAACAATGTTGCTAATGCATGGGTATAATATCATAAGTATATGATTCGGTCAATAAAAAATTATGCAAAAAACACCCACTGGATTTTGGGGTGGGGTGGACAGTCTAAACTATCACAAAGCAATAGCGCAGCTTATTGGTTATTCGGCCGCCTGTCCAACCCCAGAGTATTCCAGAGTTTTATCAAACTAATCAGCTTTGTGAAATGGGTTTAGATGCCCAATACTGGCAATACGCCAGTACAAGGAATATTATACATAAGTTTGATTGGATTTCAATATATTTTACTGGACCGCCACGCTGCGCTCGCGGTGACAATAGTGATGAATTGCTCGGGATTATCTACATTGTCATTGCGAGGAGGCGCCCGCGCCGACGTGGCAATCCAGAAAAAGTGGTAATATTCATTATTTACTGGACCGCCACGCTGCGCTCGCGGTGACAATAGTGATGAATTGCCCGGGATTATCCACATTGTCATTGCGAGCGTAATCGGGCCCCGCGCGAATAAATTCGCGTGGGTGATAAGCGAAGCAATCCAGTTAATTGATGAGCTTTGCCATTTTATTCCTGGATTGCCACGTCGGCGCGGGCGCCTCCTCGCAATGACAGTCGGCCTAGATTCATTGTCACCGCGAGCGCAGCGCGGCGGTCCAGTGATAAAGTGTTTTTATTGCATCCAAAATTCACTGAATGTGGACAGGTCTTGCCAATCGGGATTTATAGATTCTATTAGTGCGATTTTCTTTTTGCGGGAACCGGATTTTAGTTTTTTTTCGCGTTCAATTGCATCATTTACATATTCCCAGTCTTTGTAATAGCCCAGCTTGTCGCAATTATATTTTGCGGTGAAAGAATCCGGAAATATTTTATTTTTATGTTCTTGGACACGTCGGACGATATCATTGGTGACGCCAATGTACAATGTTCCGTTTCGTTTGTTGAACATAATATAGACATAATATGTAAATTTAGACATTTTACTTGCCGGGATTATAAAAACACCCGGCGGGCCGGGTGAGAAATTATGATTCTTCTTCGATTTCTTCTTCGTCGTCTGTATCGGCGGCATTTAAATCAATTTCTTTTGGTATGCCCAAAATGTCTTCGATTTTATCCGATGCCTCGTCCAAATCGATTTTATGCAGAACCGCAAATTCCTGGGCCATGCGTTCCAGTGCACGCAGATACAGCTGGCGTGCGGAAAAGGTCATTGTGTCGGCCGCGCTGCGTCGCTGCAGGTCGCGTACAACCTCGGCCAGTTTCATTGGGTCGCCCGAATTTATGTTCTCTTCATACTGGGCCGCGCGTCGTGCCCAAATCATACGCTTTGCGCCGGCCTTGCCCTTGGCGGAGGCGATTGCCTCATCCATCTTTTTGGCCGTGGTCAGCGGGCGCAGGCCCGATATTTCCGCGCGTTCAACCGGTACGCGCAATGTCATATGATTGCGCTCAAAATCAATAACCAGCATTTTTATCTTCTGGTCGCCAACAGTTTGTTCTTCGACGCGTAACAGCTTGCCCACGCCCTGGGTCGGGTATACGACATACTGTCCGGTTTTAAAGTCTAATTTCTTGCTTGCCATTTGGCCGTACCCTTTTACGTTGCCATTCTCTCTGACATAGTGTGTATTATATCACAAAATCCGCAAAAAACAAATCTGTGCCAAAAAAAATAAGAAAGCGCCCGTTTGGGGCGCTGATTCTGTTATGGCAGACGTCTGCGAATCGCCCCGGTTCGACGGACAGATGATGCACGACTGCCCACGTCGGTGCCGCTGCTGGTGGCGCAATGCCATTCGCCGTTCATTAAGACCGCTGTCTGGCCGTTCGGACAGCTTGGCTTTTCCAGGCGCCATGCAAAACAGCTGCCTTTTTGATAAGACTGGTACGTTGCGTTATCACCGCCGCCACGCGTATATGCGCCGTATTCCGGATTCCAGATGCCGGCCGGTTCACCGCCGCACCATTTGCGATCGCCAAAGCATTCAACGCAATTTCCGTTCGCATCACACAGTTCAACTGGTGTGTTTGTTGATTTATAGCCTGATGCCGCGGCATTGTTTTTGCCCATGCTTTTGCCGTTTTCCAAGTCTGTACACCACAGCTTTTGACATTCGGCCGCATTCATGCCGTCAATTTTGTTATGTGTTCCCAGAATATATCCCGGCCCGCATGACGTAAACGCCGCATTTGCCGCGCCCGCCGCTAAAACAAATGTTGATATTGCGAAAATAATCTTTTTCATGTTCGGTATCCGTGTTAGATACATTTTACACTTTTTAGGGCGTAATCGCAAACATTAATTACTGACCCAGTCCCGCCGGCGAGAATCTGCCAATGTTATTAAACAGCTCCTGCAGGGCGTTTAATTCTATTGCGGCCGGAATCTCTGTTTCGCCACTTGCGATTTTTACATTCGGCAAATCGTCGTCATGCAGGACCTGTATCTTTGTTACGCGTGTGCCCGACACCCATGCCAGCAGAACCGTGCGATTATCAAAAGTGTGGGGCAGGGGGCCGCGATAATTTTCGTCCGCTCCATAATAAATCCAGATTTCATCGCCGTATTGTGTCTTTACCTGGGGCATGCCGATTTTATCGGTCAAATCCTTTGTGGTTTTTATGGATTCCACCTGGCTTTCCACGTCGGATGGGAATACGTACCCGCGATGCTTGGTCTGAAATGTACAGGCGGTTAATAATGTTGCTAATGATATGAATAAAATTTTTCTCATGCCGATAATTTACAATAATTCGCGTGGGTGGTGCAACCAAAAAAGATTCCGATTCGCGGCTACATCACGAAATCTTCGCCAAGATATACTTTTTTAACCATCTCGTCTTTTACGATTTCGGCGGTTGTTCCGTGTTTCAGAATTTTCCCGTCATGCAGAACATAGCTGCGGTCGGTAATGCCAAGTGTTTCGCGGACATTATGGTCGGTAATGATTACGCCCAGGCCGCGATTCTTTAGCTGGGATACCAAGCTGCGAATTTCGTTAACGGCAATCGGGTCAATTCCGGCAAACGGTTCGTCCAGCAGGATGAATTTCGGGTCGTTTGCCAATGCGCGCGCAATTTCCACGCGTCGACGTTCGCCGCCCGACAGGGCGGTTGCCGGACTGCGTCGCAGGGATGATATGGAAAACTCTTCCAGCAGTGCGTCCAGTTTCATCTGGCGCTTTTTGCGGCTGGGCTCTACCACCTCAAGTATGGCCATAATATTTTGCTCGACAGACAGGCCGCGAAATACGCTGTTTTCCTGGGGCAGGTATCCGATGTGCAGGCGTGCCCGCTGATAAAACGGCAGGCGGGTTATATCTTGGGAATTTAAAAATATCTGGCCGCCCGTCGCACCGATTTGTCCTGTTATGCAATAAAATGCCGTGGTCTTGCCCGCGCCGTTTGGGCCCAGCAGGCCGACCGATTCGCCTTGGCGTGCCTCAAGCGATATGTCGCGTATGACCATGCGTTTGCCATATGATTTCGAAAGGTGTTCAACACGTAGGACGGACTGTTTCATAATTTTATCACCAATTCTTTTGTTAATATTCTGTCGCCGTTGCTGGAGTCTATGCGGACGTCGCCAATCAGACGAATGTTTCGCTGGGCCCGGTTATATTGTGCCGTGCGGGCGGTAATGTTTTGTGTTATGGTGTCGCCGCCGGATTTTCGGGTGATTGTTCCGGATACTGTATCCATATATATAATGTCCGGGTTTTTATATTCTTGGCGGGCGGTGGCGGCGCGCAGACGAAACGGTGCACCATTTTTGTCTGTGCCTGCAAATGATGCGCCCGACATTTTAAACTGGTTGCTGATTACATCCGTCATGTTTATTGCAGATATTGGTGTCCATAACAGCTGTTTGGTAAACAGGGCGCCCGCAACCAATGCCGCGACCATAATCAGGCCCCAACCGGTAAAGAAAAACTGCCACAGACGCATCCAGCGCCGATGCTTTTTAAATATTATAAAATTACGTTTGTCTTTCTGCACGCCCTCAGTTTAGACTTTGTGCGCGAAAAAAGCAATTTTTATATTTGTCAGGCGTGCTTTTTATGTTATAATTCAAAATAAGAAAGAGAGAATGAAAAAAATTTTGCTGATTTTTTCCGCTGTTGCTGTGGCGTGTCCGGGTATGGCACGCGGGGCCGTTACGATAAAAAAAGCGGCGCCGGTGGCCGCCAAGACCACATCGGCGGTGGAAAGCACGGGCAGTTTGGTGCCGACAGTATTGGGGCTGGTAAGTGCGGTAAAAAGTCTTGACGCCAAGACCAAGGAATTAACCGCAGAATGTATACCAAGTGCGGCAGAAATCACGTTTGTAAACAATACTGTAAAGGAATGGGCAAAGACGGGTGCGTCAACCGCGGATGAGGCTGAAAAGGCCCTGGGGATGAAACGCTGTAAAGTGGCGTCCGGCGGTTATGCGCAACAGGTGGAAATAAACGCCGGTGAAGCGGATGATTTTATTTGTACCGACTGGTTCGATGGTGCAGGTAATACCGGCATGATATGGGAAAAATATCCAATGGCGGCCAAGGCTACTTATTGTGCGGATGGGTCGTTCGAGTGCGGCAACTCGCAAAAGAAAACAGTTTCAAATATATATAACGTATTTAATTTAATTGATTTTGGGGTTGAGGACTATACCGCAAGCGAGGCAAAAATGGCAAGTCAGCTGCTGGCAAAAATAGAAAAGTGCTCGGATGCGAAGCTTAGTGCCGCCAAGCGTGCCATGTGGGGCGAATTTTTGGTTAACACAATCAGTGGCGTCGGCCAGTCAACCAATACCGGTGCAATCATGCAGTCGGTGGGAAGTATTTCGCAGAGCGGATTGGGCGGGGGAATATCGTCCTTGTCTGGATTGGCGACTCAGTTGCTGGATAAATAAACAAAATCCGCCGAATGGCGGATTTTTTAATTTTTGTAATAGCTTTTGTCGGAGCATGAAAATGTTCCGGTTTCGTCTTTTATTTCGGTGCCGGCCGGCATATAGCATTCGGTGATACTCTGGGCGCCGGGTGCGTCGGTTGTGCCATATATTCCGCCGGACGCAGGGCATCGTGTGCAGGTCGGAATTGTGGAGGCGTATTTCTCCACCTTTCCGTAATATCCTTTGGGGCACACGTTATAATGTAGTGTTTCACAGCTGCAATCAAGAAATCCAAGACGGCTTTCCGGACAAATTGTTGCCAATAGCTGTTCGGTCACCGCTACATATCCGCTTTGTTCAGAATAGGTTTTTGTATTCGGGCAATTATTACATACGTTCGCGCAATCGCTAAGCTCCGCGCTGTATCCGTTCGGGCATGTGATGTTGGTGCATGTCTTGGTGCCCAATGCTTGTACCTCGCAGATATGTGTGGATAATATTATAATTCCACCGACCAGAATGTATTTTTTCATGATTTCCCCTTTTGGTTTTTTTTGCATGAATAAAAACCGCCAAAATCTGGCGGTCGGGGACTAGAAAAATCATAATACTGAATGACCTTGCCGGCCTTTACGCGTGTGCGCTGTGGTATAGCCGACAAATCCCCGGCCGGTTTGGTATGGTCGGGATTTGCGAACGTAAAACACGCCCGCATTTGCGGATTTCAATGCGCGACCGCGCACTGCAGTATTACGGGATTTTCTAGGTCCCCGAACCAACATGCCTATTGATTCAAGTAAAAGTATAGTTCATAGTCGGATTAAACGCAATATTTTTAACGAATGCCTGTAATATTGTGTGTTTTTTCTGCTTTACTCATGGTGCTAAAAATCGTATAATAAAAGCAATAATATACAAAGGAAACGGGGATGAAAAACAAATCTGTCGTATCAACGTGGATTATTGCGCGCATGATGGCGCTGGCGTCGGTAACAATGCTTGGGGCATGTGCGGGGATGCGTGGCGATGATGTTCAGTACATGACAACGGCGGCGACACCAACTGTTGATTATGTGGAGTCTTTGGATGTTTATTCCGCCCCGCACAAGGATTCTTTTCTGAACCAACTGGCGATGAATTATCGCTCGTATGCAATTTATAATGCCCGGACCAGTGGTTATGCCGATATGGGGGAATTGTTTGCACAGAAGGCAGTGGCCGCATTTTCCGGTGAATTGCCGTTCCCGGAAACTTTGTCAAACTGGCCGGTTGAAGATGAACAGACGGCATTTGAACTCAGTTCTGCATATAATGAATTGATGAATGAGCTGATGAACGATGCAAGTGAAAATAATCCCGAACTGGCGGCGGAGGCACAGGCTAAATTTGATTGCTGGCTGTCGGCGGCGGCGTCCGGTCAGAAATCAACGGCCCGCGAATGTCGTACGCGTTTTAATAAAACGATGACCGCATTGCGTGATTGTCGTGGTGGCAAAATTGTATCTGCGCGCCCGTCAAAAGCGACCACTACGACCACCACCGAAACGACAGTTGTTGAAAAGTCTGCGCGCCGTGCAGATGCACAAACATATTATCCGGAAACGCGCAATATGGGCGCTATGACAGGGACAGGGCGTACTCGCGAGGGGGTTATTATTGTAAACAATGTCAATGTGCCGGAGCATTTGATTAACCCTGTGCCGGTTCAGCCGATGGTATTTAACCAGAATATCTATGGCGGCGACAAGTCTATGAGCAACAGCTTAAACAATAACGGTAATGACAGCAGTAAAAAAGAATTTACCCGTACGGCATCTGCCGGTGAAGCGGTGTGGACTGCGGACACGACCGGGGCGGCTGTTGCGGGCGGCGCGACTGCAGGCAGGGCATATATTGTTGAGGAGCAGACAACGACGACTACCGCTACCCGTGGTGGAAATGTCTCGGCCGAAGAAATTCCAATGATTGGTGACGAGCTGGTCAGCCGTGATGAATTTATCAATATGATGATGGCAATGCGTGCCGAATTACAGGCGATAAACGCACGTCTGGATAAAATTCAGGCCGCCCAGAATGACAAAACCATGATAAAGGTTCAGCAAATTCCGCTGGAACCATCACAGCATATAATGGAAGAGGTCTTTGAAATTCATTTCGATTTCAATAAAGCGACAATAAAGCCGGAGTATCAGGAGTTAATTCAAAAACTGGCCGGCGCGACACAGGCAAATAAGAATATAAAGGTGTCTGTTGTCGGGCATACCGATACATCCGGTTCCAAAGATTATAACTATTCTTTGGGTGGGCGCCGGGCCGAGGCCGTTCAAAACATGCTGATTAAGTATGGAATCCCAGCAAGCCAGATTGTTGCGGTGTCCGCAGGCGAAGAAGATTTGGCCGTACCCACACCGGATGGTACGCCGAATGCTCAAAACCGCCGCGTTCGCGTGGTAAAAGAAGTCTATTCCACAGATAAAGAGCAGGTTGCGGCACCGGTTGCAATTGAAGTAACCGAGGTTTCGGCCGCTGATTGTGGAATGTATGGTTGCGACCAGTAATTTATACAATAGTACTTGACAAAAAATGTTTGTTGGTATAATCTGGGCGTGTCAGAGAGATGTTTTTTGAAAGAGGCATTGAATATGACTGATAAGGTAAATGTATTTAACAAAGCTGGTGCTGCGATGCAAAATGCGGCCGGTTATCGTCGTGGAATGGCACGTGTGTATGATTTGGCCAAGGCTTTTAAGCCGTACGGGATAACATTTGACGGCATGGAAGGATTTCCGGGCCAGAACGAAAAATAAACATCTTGTTCAATTTTTCTGCATGGGGCGTTTCGCCCCATGTGTTTTATTTGTTGCTGTAATAAGTGTCTGTTGAACATGTAAATATTCCGCTGGAATCACTCATGTTTGTGCCTGCGGGGATATAGCAATCGGTGCCCTGCGTTTTCCCTGCGCTGCTGGTTGTGGCGGGTGGGAAGCATTGGCTGCAGCCGCTGGTGCCGTTTGTTGACGTGCCGAAATATCCCTTTGCACAGCGGTATTCTATTCTTGTACTTTTTGTACCGTCACAGCTGCATGTGGTGACACTGCGTTTTTCGTATCCGGTGCTATGGGTGCCCCATGCGCCGCTACTGCCGCTGCAACTTTTGCATTTTTGATATATGCCGTTTAGGCATCCGTATCCGATGGTTTCATAGTTGCCTTCGTCCGTGCATTCGCATTGTACAGTAATTGACGGGGTGCCTGTTTCATCGGTGTTATAGCATTCGCATGTTGTGCCGTTTGTGCAGTGACCATATACTTTCCCGTTTGTGTAGATGCCGTCGCTTGGACATGTTCCTCCATTCGGATTACATGTTCCAAAGCCCGGAATGGTTAATCCCGTGGCTGTGTACGGCATGATGACGAATGTCAGCGCTATACAGGTTAAGTTTTTTTTCATGATTTTC
This sequence comes from Alphaproteobacteria bacterium, assembly GCA_029051085.1. Taxonomy (GTDB): domain Bacteria; phylum Pseudomonadota; class Alphaproteobacteria; order Rs-D84; family Rs-D84; genus Enterousia. Next base: position 9,209 of record JAIDLK010000070.1, read on the forward strand.
CATCCCTTGTTTTGTTAAACAAAAACCACCAATATTTTTTGGTGGCCGGGAAGTTCAAAAATCATACTTCAAAATGATCCCGCGGCTTTTGGCGAGGCCTTATGAACGCGGCTTCCCGGCCGCAAGCCGGGATAAAACATGACAGTTCACAAATACATATGTACTGGTGCCATGTTTTTTGTGCATCGGATATCAGTGCGATTTGCTCACACTGTTGAAGTATGGGATTTTGAAGTCCCGAATCCTCAGCCCTGAGGATTCAAGGACAGTATAGTATTGAAGCGCTTTAAAAACAAGGATAAAAAGGTAATGAGGCTTACTTTACCACCATAAAACGTACTTCTGTGGCGGCGCCCATTTCATCAACCGCGCGCAGTGTGTGTGTGCCAATCGCAATATCGCGTGTAAATGTTTCGCCGGGCATGCTGGTTCCGATTATATCCCCGTCCAGAAACCAGAATATTTTTGCGTCGGTCATGTCTGTGACGGCGCGAATTGATATTGTGGCGCTGTCTTGTGTACTCAGGACAACCGTTCGTGTTCCATCTGCCGGTGATGTTATTATCGGGGGCGTTCGTGTGTTGGCAACCATATCCAGATCGCAATCGGGCATATATGGTGGCGGTGTTTTGCGTTTTATGCCCGCACGACCAAACATGTCAAGATATTCGGCGTCCCAGAATTCAAAAACCTCCATATGTGTTGTGGCAGGATTTGAAGAGCAGGCGCGCAGGCCGGTTTGATTGTCAATAGGTATCGCACGATATACCGAGGATATTTCAATCGGGGATTTCCCGGGAATGAAATATGCGGGTTGTATGCGAGGGCAATGTGTTCCGGCAATTCCGCCGACGCCGGCGCACATATCTATTTGTGATATGTTTAAATCGTCGCGCATAAAGTTATTGTCGTGTATGGGGGCCTGGTGGTCGGCGTAATAATTACGTACAACATCGGCCAAGGAAAAGTATATTGGGGCGGCGGTTTTTGCCCCGGAAAAAGCATTGTTGGGCTGGCCGTCAAAATTTCCAATCCATACAATCAGAACAAAGTCTCCGAATATTCCGGCGGTCCAGGCGTCACGGAATGATGAAGATGTTCCCGTCTTCCAGTAGTGGCGTAACGGAAGGTTGCGTTTTTTTGCAAATGGAATGTTTTGTTGTGGTGTTGCTTGGCGGCTTAACATATCCAATGTCATAAAATATGCCTCTGGGCTAAGCAGAGTGTCCAGATGCGTATCTTCGTCATTTGTGTTTGTGCGGATTTCGCGCCGCGTACCCAGATTTGCCATTGTTGAATAGATATCAGCCAGTTCCCACATCGAAACCTCGGCGCCGCCCAGTGCGACAGATATGCCGTAATATTCAGGGTTTTTAAGATATGAAACCCCGGAGCGTGTCAGCAGAGCATGGAAATCGCGGATGCCAATTTGACGAACCAAGTTAATTGCCGGAATATTTCTTGAATGTGTTAAAGCGGCATGGGCCAGTATGGGGCCAAAAAATTCATTATCCGCATTTTCCGGGGCATATACGCCGAAATTAACCCGGGCATCTTTTAGCAGTGTCATTGTATGGATAATACCCCGGTCAATTGCGGCCGCATATATCAGAGGCTTTAGTGTTGAGCCGGGACTGCGTCTTGCGCGAACGCCGTCGTTTTCGCCGAAAATATCTTTATTAAAATAATCCGCTGAACCTACATATGCCAATGTTTCCATTGTTTTATAGTTTATAAGTAAGGCTGCGCCGTTAGATACACCGATTGATTTTCGGCGTGCTATCTGTGTTTTTAGGGCGGATGAAATCTTGTTCTGTAAATCAAGGTCCAGCGTGGTTTTTATTTCTGTCGTGTGCGGGCCGATATTATGCCAATAGCTGCCCCGGCGGGATATTTCGCGATTAACAAAATGCGGGGCGTTAAACGGAAGGTCGCGTACGCCACGCGCCAACAGAGGCATGTGTGCCATTGTGCGCAGCGCATCGTCGTTGCCATGTGCCGCAATCCAACGCCGGACCAGTTCCGCCCGCATATTCATGACGTTTGCAAGGCCGCCAGGCGTGGATATATTGCGCTTTGTTGGATTTTGCGGAATTGTTGCCAGTGTGATTGATTCTATGGTTGTTAAGTCTGCGGCGCGTTTTTGAAAAAATATTAGCGATGCGGCGCCTATGCCTTCGATATTTCCGCCATATGGTGCAAGGTTCAAGTATGCTTCAAGTATTTCGCGCTTGGAATGAAATGCATCAAGATAAATTGCTGCGGCAATCTGTTTCAGTTTTCCCGCCGGGTGCTTGGTATTTAAGTTATAACGCAGTCGTGCAACCTGCATCGTTATCGTGGATGCACCCACGGGGCGGGCGCTGCCTTTGAAATAGCCGGCGGCGGCTTTGACCAAAGATATAGGATTTACCCCCGGGTGCATATAAAAGTATTTGTCTTCATATAAAATTATTGCCCGCGCCGCATCGGGGGCAATTTGGTTTAACGGGGTATATAGTCTGTATTTGTCATCCCCCCCAAGGGTTAAGCGCAACAATTTGCCATTTCTGTCATAATATGCATGTGAAAAGTGTGTCTGGGCCAATATTGGCGGAACAATCAGCCACCGCATAATTAAATATGCGGCGGCAATTATAAGGGCGGCGGTCCAAAATTTATGACGCTTTATAAAATCAGTTGTTTTCTTCATTCGTGACAGTAAATGTGCCGCCGCGGCCTGTGGCGTTTACAGACGGATTGTACATCGCCGCGGCGTGTATGGGGGCGATAGAGAATGTTCCCGCCGCGCCAACCTGAGCCGTATATGAATATACGGCCTCTGTTGGGGTGATGTCTGTATATATTATTACGCGGTCTTCATGTGTCTGGGCAAAATCGTACTCGCCTGTCAGGGTTGCGCTGTCTGCGATAAAGCCGCCCGGCAATATATCAACGATAACGGCGTCGGTTACGTTTTTAACATCTTTGCGTGCGCGTGCAAATATTTTTACTTGTACGTGGTCGCCTATCTTTGCATGATTTATGCGGTTGCCATCCATGTCATAATATTCGCGAACGATTTCCAAGCCGTTTGACTGTGGCGCAGATGTTTTTGGATAACCCTGTTGGGTTATGGTCCAGAACAAGTTTACACTTGTTCCGCAGTCAGGGCAGGCTATGTCTATTTTTTTTGCATCTGTCGGAATAGAGGCCGTAAATGTTCCTGTTTTTGATTGTGATAATACAGGCATTCCGTCAATGGTAACAGAAACCGCATCCGATATGGTGTTTGTATTGCCGGTATTGGCAGAGCTGCCCAATATAAGCGCCGCTGCGGTAAACGAGGAATATTCGCCGGCATTGATATATTTTATTTCGGTTTGTGATGGTGTTTTGGCCGCATGTCCGAAATATTTGACCGCCAGGTATTCGCGTATCGCATTATTTGCAACTGTGTTGTCGAATTCCGATACGTATTTTATTGCGTCTTGTGTTTTGTATTTTGATGCCAGTGCCGCCGCGCGTTCGTCTTGGTGCATTATTGCGTATGACGCCGCTATATATTGGGCGGATAATCCGGATTCCCAGTTTTTCATATTTGCATTGGCCCATTCTTCAAATTGTGAGATATAGGCCGTTGTAACATACTCGTTCGCAGTAATTACATATATTGCAAATGCGTGTGCATGCGCATCAAAAGAATCGTTTATATTTGTTCCGGCATATGTGCGCAGATAATCCAAAGCCCGTGTAGTCATATCGCGCGGTACGTCAAATCCACGAGCTTTCGCCAGATTCAAGAACTGTACGACATAGGCGGTTATATATGCAGTGCGGCTGTTGCCTTCATTTCCGCGTCCGGCATTGCCACCTGCCCACATTGCAAAAGAACCGTCGTCGTTTTGGCGATTTTTCAAAGTTGCAACAGTCTCTGCGATTTTTGCAGACGCGGTGTCGTATGTTATGCCAAGTATATCACTTGGACCGAGTACGGCATACGGCATTGCGCGTGAGGTTAACTGTTCGGTGCATGTCCATTCATAATTGTTCAGGTATTCAACCAATGGGCGAACCAATGCGTCTGTGCCATACGATATGTATAGTGTACGCATGGACATATCTTCAAACATATCAATGCTTTTCGGGCTTAGTACTGTTTTTTTCCCGGTAAGCGCACCCATTTGAATATCGGTTGTGAATGGTGTTACAGGGCGTACGGATGCATGCGCCACGCCATTGGCGCCGAATGTGGCGCTGTGGGCGTTCACGCGGATATCCGCCGGGCCCAATATCTCGTCGGCATGGGCTGTAATTGTCCACAGACGCTCGGTCGCGACAGGGATATTCAATTGCGTATCTGTGTCAGACAGTTTTAGGCCGGCCGAGGCACTGGCGTTTGCCCTAAATTCTGTAATTGCGTCGTCATTGGTTTGATTTGAAATAACGGTGCCTATTTCGAATGAGTCGCCCGGTGCCACAGCCAATGGTGCGTTTACAGTTACAATCACAGGGCGACGTACCAGTACGGTTGTGTCAGCGGCCCCGATGCCGGAATCATTTGCGGCGACGGCGAATACGCGCAGTGCACCGTTGAAATAATCCGGAATATCAAATGTGACGGAGCCCGCGACATTTGCCCGTGTGTTGATTATTTCGGAATAGAACGCGACCGGGGCATCCGTACGTCTGGCAAACGGATTTGCCACCAAACCAAGGCCGCCGTCCATATCGCTGTAATCACCGCCACCCGTTTTTGCAAATTCCCGCAGTATTTTGTATTCGGGCAAAATCAGGGATAAAATCTGATATGTTTCAACCTGAAGCGCGGCTTTCTTAAAGAAATGCGCGACGGGGCGGGGCAGCTGATAGCGTGCAACCTGCAAAATTCCTTCATCTATGGCAAAAATCATTATGCGGGCATCGCTGCGTGTCTCGTATTTTACCGTCAGGTCCCCGGTGGTGATTTTTTCCGGTCCGGACAATTTTACGCCAATCGTATGGCGGGCGGTATCGGCGATAAACGGTGCAACAGCATAAGTATAGGGTGTGGTGAATATGTCGCGGCTGTTTATATCACGGACAAAGGATACGTTGACATATCCGGTGCCTTCAAAGCCGGCAGGAACCGTTATATTCTGAACCGAATTGGTTGAATTTGTTTTGAACCATTTATATGCATATACTTTATCGCGCTCTATTGTAATCAGGCCGTATCCGGTATAGGGGGCGGTAATACTGACCTCTATTTTATCGCCCGGCGCATATGATGCGGCATTCAGCTTTATCTGTAATTCCGCATTTGTATCGGATTCCAGCGCAGTATTTTCATCGCCTGCGACAAAATATTCAATATTTGCCATAATGTTGCCGGCCGCATTTATAATCTGGAGGTGATAGTTGCCCGGTGTTGTGGTATCAAGATTTACAGGCACTCCACGGTCGGTTATTGTTATATTATCCTCGGCCACAATTTTATCGCGGGTGACGGTCTGATATTTGTAATATCCTGAGCCGTCTTTTATCAGGCTTGTTAAATTTTCGCGTCTTATCAAACGCATCGTCATGTCAGAGACCGTAGTCGGTGTTGCCGTATGGTCTATTGCAATCAGATTCACCGCTCGTGCGGCATTGCGTTTTATATATTTTATGTCGGAATTTGCGTGCCAGCCAATTAAATATTTGGCATTTGATATCCGACTGTTAAGTGCGGTTTGAACGCTTTGACCGGTTCCGGCCTCGAATCCGCGGACAATCAGTGTCATGGCGTATGTCGTGTTGTCCGATATGCTTTGCGCCATGGAAATGTCTATGTCGGCATTGCCCTCGGCATCTGTATAAATATCATCAAATTCACGGCTGATTGCCTTGGCCGCGCCGCCTGAGGCCAATCCTGTGCCCGATATGAAATTATCGGTAAATTTATAACCAGGAAATTCTTTGAATTCAAATGTAGTCGGCGTCAGTACAAGACGTGCGGATATGCGTCTGTCGGATGCCGGTGTTCCGAACATGTTATGCAGAGCGATTGTCGCGGTTAAGTTATCCGGCGACAGCCATCCTGTATCATCGGCGCCGGGAACAGTTGCGCTTATTTTCATTGTATCGGGCGTAAATTCTTCCACGCGGAATGCGGAATAGCCCAACATGTCCTGTACTTTATTTTTTGAATTTAATGAATATAGCTGAATATTATATTCACCGACGGGTGCATTGGATGGTATTTCATATTTTATATCGAACATACCATCGGCGCTTAAAGAAAAAGTTTTTTCAAATGTAATGCGGCCGCGTGCATCGCGCATTTCAAGTTTTACCGGAATGCCCGGAATAGGCTTAAAGCTTTTGTTTTTTACAATGCCGCCGATTATGGCTGTTTCGCCGGGGCGGTATATGCCGCGGTCTGTAAACAGGAATGCGTTCAATGCGGTTGTCGCGGATGCATATGTGCCGTCTATGTCAAATTTGGAGTATTCAACGCGGCGGTCGTATGCATTGTCGTATGGAATAAAGGAAACGTCGTTATCAATGCGCGCAACAATGGCGACCGGGGCTTTTTCGTTTTTATATTCGCTCCATGGCAGGTTGGGAATTTCCGCCCGCCCATTTTCATCGGTACGGCCTGCCCATACCGAGTTTCCATTTCGGACCAAAACATAAATTTCAGCATCTGCAGCGGGGGTGCCGGATGT
>JAIDLK010000071.1 GCA_029051085.1 Alphaproteobacteria bacterium
TGGATTTCGAACGGCCCGGATGCCGCGGATTTTCAATAAAAATACCGTCCAAATGGACGGTAAATCATTTTTGGCAGGCGCAACTGAACAATTCACGAACTGATGATATCCATGATTTATTGCAATTTGGTCGGGAAGTTAAATTATTTTCAAGCAAACATCACCACAATCAAATTTGAAAAATGGTGTCGATTCTTATATTCTTTGCAAATATTTCATCATGTGATACCAGTAATATTGCGCCCTGATATTGATTAAGGGCGTCTTCTAATATTGCGATACTTTTTATTTCCAGATTATTTGTTGGTTCGTCCAATATCAATAAATCAGGTTGCGTGGTGCCACCCAGTATCGCCGCCAATGTTGCCTTTAATAATTCCCCGCCAGATAACATTCCAACGCGTCGCCCACCTGTATCACCACGAAAGCCAAAATTTGCAGCAATCGCATGCGCGTCATGCTTAAAGCAACCCGATATCTCCATTATGTTTTCAATAATATTTTTGTTCTTGTCCAAGACCGATAAATCCTGGTTGATGTACGCTATTTTTCCAGATGTTTTTATACTGCCAGATTGCGCTTTTAATTTACCACAAATAATTTTCAACAATGTTGTTTTGCCAGACCCGTTCTTTCCAACAATACGAACGTGTTCACCTCCATACATGGCAAAATCAAAATTATCAAAGATTGTTTTGTTATCGTATCCAAAACATAATCCTGAAATATTTATCAATTCTTTGCTGTAAAATTGCTTGGACCGCATCGGAATCTTAATGGTTTCGTTTTTCATCTGTTGGGACAAAGATTTTTGTACCAAGATTTGCTCTTGCAGTTTTTTCTGAATCTGTGCACGTTTTTTGCCTTCCGTTTCTTGGCTTTTCCCTTTCAGGGCATTTGCCTCTAATTTGCTGCGTCTGGCATTTTTGACTTCTTTGGCCTGTTTGGTTTCGTGATGTTGGCGGGTGTTTTGTGCCACGTGCATCGCATTGTTCAAACGAGTAATGGATTTTTGTGCGTCTGTATATCTGGAATTAATGTTATCCATTTCAATCTGTTTTTGTGTCAGATAGAAATCATAATCGCCACCGTATACTTTCAAATGCCCATTTCGCAATTCAATTGTTTTATCCATTTGTTGCAACAGTTCGCGGTCATGAGAAACCATGACCACACCGTGTGGATAGGATTTCAATTGATGAAAAAACACCTGTTTGGCATCTGTGTCCAGATTATTTGTCGGCTCGTCCAATAATAAGATATCGGCATTGCTGTCAAATGCGCGCATCAGTTCGAACATTTGCTGTTCACCGCCACTTTTTGAATCAGATGTATTTACCTGATTCAACATATATACGTCTGCGTTCCGGATGACATTGCCGGAATCAGGATGTATTTCGCCCGCCAACAACCGTAATAATGTTGTTTTGCCACACCCATTGTCACCAATAATTGCAACATGGTCGGTGTCCGAAAAAGCGATGGAAATACCGTTCAATAAATTATTGTCGCCATACCCAAAAAATATATTTGATAAAGAAATTAAAGCCACGATAAAAACCTATGCTATTGTAATTAAAATCAGTGCATATTTCTATGCCCCGCCAATTAAAAATCACAATACTACATACGCATTGGTTTTATCCTTATGATTACATTACACACGTTAATTCTATTATAATCATTCTCAAAATCAAGATGTTTTCTTAAAAAGTTCGAAAGCCTGGACAACAAACGTATTTTTACAGTTTATGCTTTCGAACTGGCTGAAAGGCTTGTAAAACCAAACAAAAACCTGTCCCGAAAGACAGGTTATATCATTTGGCAGTCCCAACGGGAATCGAACCCGTGTTGCCGGAATGAGAATCCGATGTCCTAACCGCTAGACGATGGGACCGCGTGACTTTTATAATAACATCTTTTCACAGCTTTGCAAATAATTCTTATCATGATTTATTATTTGCATTCCACAGACGGTCATACTCTATGCGAACAGCGGACATAAATTCACGGGCCGGGCTGCGCTTTTCACAGCAAAACATATAAGAAAAATCACAAAAACGTGCATCTTCCCAATCTATGAACGCCTTAATCTTCATTGTTTTCAAATCAATCATAAAGTTATCACAGACATCCCCCTGGCACCAGCCGTACATATATCCGGGCCGCGCATCAGGCGAAGGCTTTAAATCACGAATTTCTGCCGGGTCGACACGGGCCAAGCCATAAAGAAATTGTGCAACGGATGCCGCCAGCGGCTGCAGATTTTTCATAATCAAATCACGCGGGGCCGAACGCAGCGTTGCGCCGGTTATAAAATCGTATTTTCTAACCAGCATTCCTTTGTACTCTATTAACTTAACACCCGGCACAGGAATGGATGAAATCGGCGACAAGGCCTTTATTATCCGTTGTTCCCGCATGGCCAGTTCGCGATAATTGTCACGGCGCAAAGGAAACTTATAAACCCAGCGATTATTAACACCGATAATCAAGCTGCGCGCCTGATAGCCGACAAACGTTCGCAGGCGCGGCATCTTCAACCCTGTATCCGCCCGAATAAAGCGAAAATATTCCAACATAGGCGAATTTAAAACCACCCGCAGCTTTTTGCGACCATCCTTGCTGTAAAC
>JAIDLK010000072.1 GCA_029051085.1 Alphaproteobacteria bacterium
CCAAAAGGGCATTTTTTTATTGAAAATACTAAATACTTTTAACAAAAAAGGCCCACTAAAAAAAACGGTCCTTTTTTATACTTTCTTTTATTACTACGATTTTAGCCTCTTTTCAGCCCAAAAGTCAAAGCAAAAATATGCCAAAAAAAAGGACCGTTTTCCTGTGGCATAAGGCAACAGAAAATTAGATGTTTGGGAGAGATAACAATGGCGAAACAGACCAGATTTTATTTACTTATATCCACACTGACGCTTATGATTACAGTAAAAGAAAGTCATGCATATGTGAACATCGGCTATACAGCGGGCGAAGTGCTTACCACTCGGCCATATTGCATGTCACCCGGTGATTACTCTGACGGAGATGCCCCGTGCCAGATTTGCGTTCCCATAGACGTATCAGACAGAAATCAATGGCTGAAAGACGAAAAACCATGTGTCGATAATGTATGCTCTTCGTATGCCGGCAATCCAGACTTTCGTAACGAAAGTCACTATGCCAAGGGAGATAGGGGCGGCTATTATGTATGCTCTGCTTATGACGGATGGACATATACGGCAACAGACCCCAATTTGCAACCATGCACCAGCAGTAATTGTCAGTCTTCTGCCTGGACGACTCTTCGCACCGGTTATGAAACACGCACATACAGATACTGCTCAACGACTACCAATTGCGCTTCTGAAACACAATATCGCTGTGCCCAAAACTATTATGGCAGCACCACAAACGGCACCAGCGGCTGCAGCAAATGTGACAGCAGTCCCGATAACACCGCATACGAGGAAAACAACAAGTATGTTAGCACAGGCAGCAAAGAACCGGGCCGGACAATGGGCGGCGGCACAAGCTCAAAAACATCATGCTATATCCCTCCCCTGGGTGGTTCTTATTCATACATGGACTCCACGGGTGTATATGAATTTAACGGCAATTGTTACTGGAGTTAAAAATCAATAAATAGGATATAAGCTTGCCGCCTTTTAATAGTAAACAAATAAATCCATAGGAATAAACACCATAAAAGGCACAAAAATGAATCCGCAGAATACCCCGGACCTGCTGTCGTATATATCAGATTTTTACCGTACCACAGATACAAAGCTTAACCACCTGACCAAATCGGTCGAGCAGCTAAAAAAGCACATCACGCTGCTTTACGCCCTGCGAACAAATATAACAGATATTCCACCCGCAACAGGACACCTGCAGATGAAACAAAAAGGATGTCTTAAGCTGCTGCGGCTGATTGATAAAACATTAAAAGACGCCGGAATTGAATATTTTCTGGGGTATGGCACACTGCTTGGGGCGGCACGCGGTGGCGGATTCATCCCATGGGATGATGATATAGACATATGTCTGATGCGCAAAGACTTTGACCGGGCAGTTACCGTTTTGACAGAAAAATTCAACCACAACGGATTTTTTACCACATGGGGCCTAAGCGGTGACATATTCAAAGTTCTATATACAAATAAAATTTGTGTGGATTTATTCCCATGGGATACATATCATTCCCGCATCAAAACAAATGATGAACGAACTAATTTCATTAACAGATATATCCAGGCAATGAACACCGCCCGCCAGCTGGAGGCCGACAAACGAATACTGGCCGAAAACCCGAATGCAATTGTCGCATCGACTCATGACAGTTATGCACAAATACGCGACGATATTATTATGGACAATATCTTGCCCGACTTTGAGAACGGCGATATATTTGAGGGCATAGACTGGCAAACATTCCCCGAAAGAGCATCCCATTTTTATCACGCCAATCCGTTCCATCACGAATATATTTTCCCACTTGGTGAAATTCAATTCTGTGGACATACTTTTCCGGCACCGCATAACGTGGATGCCGTACTGACCACACGCTTTGGTGATTGGCATACATTGCGACCAGATTTTGGCCGTCATAATGGCGAGCCTTTCACATACGAAGAAGTGGCTCTGGTCCGCGAATTTATCGGAAACAACCAATGACACGAATAATTACGTACGGCACATTTGATACTTTTCACTGGGGACATATGTCCATGTTGCAACGCGCCCGTGAAATGGGCGACTGGCTGGCAGTGGGATTATCAACAGATGAATTTAACAAAATCAAAGGCAAGCATTCACATTTCTCGTATGAACGCCGCATGGAAATATTACGCGGGGTAAAATACGTTGATTTAATTTTTCCGGAAACCAGCTGGGAACAAAAACGTGCCGACATAATAAAATACAATATAGACATTTTTGTTATCGGCGATGACTGGCGCGGAAAGTTTGACGACTTGTCAGACCTGTGCCGTATAATATACCTGCCCCGCAGTGCCGATATCAGCAGCACGCTTATCAAAAATTCATTACAAAAATAATCATTGATTACATATGATTACAAATCACACCAACCGCGACGACGCCCACCTGAATAAGGGCGCCCAAGTTTTTCCGCAATCAATATTTCACCAACATCCCGTCCATCGGACGTCTTGACATACGCATCAATACGACCCAAATATTTATCATCTTTGATATGCGACAACTCAACAACACTGCCGACTGGTATCAATGTCGCCAGCCTGTCGCGTGCCATATTCGCGCGCACTATTTCATATTCACATTCACCATGCATTTCCGGTGTATCAACATTCATTAGGCGAACACGGACGGATATACGAATATCGTCTTCAAGATTTACATATGCGGCAAATGTGTCACCGTCGAAAATATAATCGACAGTCGCCGGTGTGGCGACCGCCACACCGGCATTAAACATCATATAAATCGATAAAAAGATTTTCTTCATTTTATGGCAGTTTCGGCGACCATGTCGGTTCAAGCCCGTTTACATCATCGGGTAACTCAATATCGTATATATTCTGACCGGTGATATCAACACTGCGAATATGGCTGATGCGCTCGACGCCATCAATGGCCTTTTCCGTCTCGTAATATACCAGACGACGACTGCCCGGCGCCCAGGACGGCGCCTCCATAAACCATCCGCCCGCAAGAATCTTTTCATTGCGTCCGCGCGGATCCATAATGCCGATAAAGAAAGTATCATCAGCCATTTTGGTAAATGCGATAAACTGCCCGTCCGGTGACCATGCAGGCGTTGCATACCGCCCATTACCATAAGTAATACGCTCTTCCGCCAATGTTTCCAAATCCAGAACATGAATCTGCTGGCGCCCCGAACGGTCCGAATTAAAGGCCATTTTTTTACCATCCGGTGAATAAGACGGACTGGTATTCAGCGAATTACCAAACGTTAACTGGCGCAGGGTCTTGGCCTCCATATCATATTCATATATATGCGTAATACCGTTTTTAACCAAAGACAGAGCTATCTTTGTCCCATCCGGCGAGAAACGCGGTGCAAAATTCATACCGCCAAATTGTCCCAAGCGTCGTGCCGCCCCCGTATCCAAATCCAGGCTCCAAACCATCGGGTCATCATCACGATACGACAAAAATACCACTGTCTGCATATTCGGCGAAAAGTGCGGCGACATCACAAATGTTTTATCATCCGACAGATAACGCAGCCCATATCCGTCTTGATCCATAATCGCCATACGCTTTACCCGTTTCTTTACAGGCCCGGTTTCTGCAATAAATACTATCTGGGTATCAAAATAACCAATCTCTCCCGTTAAGCGCTCGTATATCGCATCCGCCATAATATGCGCCATTCGACGTGCCGACTTTTTCGATGCAAGCAAACTTTGGGCCTCTATCTGCTCTTTGCCATCAATATCCCACATATAGAATTCCAGCTTGTATTTTCCGTCGTCAATATCTAACTTTGCCTGAACCAAAACCTGTGTTTTTATTGCCGCCCAGGATTTAAAGTTTGGCATCTGACCCATCTTTACATACTCAGGAAACGCATCATGATTTACAATGCGAAACAGTCCCGTTGACTTCAAATCTTTCTCAACCACCTCGCGTATCATGGCCGCATCCTTTGAATTGGCGCTGCCGCCAATTTCAAATTTTTGAACCGCGATTGGAATCGGCGATGCCGCCCCGGCAATAATATCAACCTTTAACTCGGCCCGCGCTGCGGATATTGCACCAACAAAAATCGCACACGCAAAAAGTATTTTCTTTAGCATGACAGCTCCCCTGTTTCCTTTAAATTCACGTCACTTTTTATATTATCCGTATCGCATAAAAAAAGCAAGCACCCCGCCCCTAAAAATCCGCCATACAACAATCAACATATCTGGCAATACCGACGCCATCACAGCAGTAATTACAACCGCCTTTACATTTGTATTGACATTCGCCAATACATTGTTATAGTCACTTGTAAAGACGGCGGTATTGTCCGCAGTATAGAGGATTGCCTATGCCAAATGTAATGCAGCAGCTCTTTATTATGAATATGGAAACTCTGTTAAAGGAGTACGCCGCCTATAAGACTTTTAATAAGTCGGATTGCGTCATAAACATGCGCATTCCGCGCCCAATATTGGACAAGATAAAAGAACTGGCCGAGGCCCAGCATGTCCCCTATCAGTCACTGATATCATCGGTACTGTTTTCTTTGGCCAATATAGAAGAAAAGAAATAATAAATAAAAAAACACCCCGCAAACCGCGGGGCGTTTTTATCTCGAAATTACCAGCCCTGAATCGCGCAGCCCAATACACCTTGGCCACCCTGAGACATAAAGAACGTCAAAACAACGCCGATACCGAACAGCAGGATAAAGCCGACCAACATACCGGTACCCTTCTTCTGCAAATCGTCCATTTTGACTTCGCCCTTGGAAATATATCCCCATGCCCATCCGGCGATAACAAACGCCGCACCAACAAATGCCAGCGTACGCAAAATATTAAACACCCCCTGCATCTGCTGAATCAGCACACACAGACCATTTGTACTTGGCGCCGCCATTGCCGGCGTCGCAGCCAGCGCCGCAACAATTGCCATATTCAATTTAGTAATCAGTTTTTTCATCAGGTTCCCCTTTACATTATTCAACTTACAGTTGTAATTTTATCATAAATCTAACACAATTCAAAATAAAAAACGGGCGCAATCGCGCCCGCTATTTAATAACTGCAATATTACATTGCGGAAACCAAAACATATTTACGAGATACGTTTGTCTGACACGTATTACAGCGCGGCGCCGCATATGCAACCGGCGCACTGTATGAAACCACCTGGGCCGCCGGTGTCATGATAACACGGTCGGCACGCGGCGCCTGGCCTGTCATATCACGATTATACAGGTCCGCACAACGCGTGTTACGATACACAATCTTTTTACCAGTATTCAATGTGCGAATATCGCCGTTGAAATGATTGCCCTGTTCACCGGTGTAGTAAATGCAGTCTTCACCATCCTGAGTATAACGAACATCGCCACGATAATAATCATAATAAGACGCACAACCCGCCAAACCAACCAACGCAATCATAGAAACCAGAACTTTCTTCATACCTTTGTCCTTTTTCAAAGCCGCTCTCTCTGCACACTCCGATTCGTTAACTTTATTATTGCACAAAAAGAAACATTGTCAACAACCAAACAAAAATGTACACATACAGTAAAATATGTTATACTTTTCACCACGTACTTAAAAAGGAAAGGCAATGAACTATAAAGATTTCGGCCTGGTCAACACCCGCACAATGTTTGCAGACGCGATTGCGCGCAAATACGCGGTCCCGGCATTTAATTTTTACAATATGGAAACCCTGTCCGCCATTTTAGAGGCGGCCCGCACCACAAACAGCCCGGTAATTTTGGCAGTATCTGAATCCGCCATGAAATATATGGGCGACGATTTGTTAATGGGTATGATTTGGGGTAAAAAATTTACACCAGAAAGCGGCGTCGCACTACACCTGGACCACGGTGGCAGCTTTGAGGCCTGTGCCCATGCGATAGAACTGGGCTTTTCATCCGTAATGATTGACGGCAGCAAACTGCCGTTCGAAGAAAACGTAGCCCTGGCCCGCCGCGTTGCCGAATTGGCACACGCACACGACGTAACTGTCGAAGCCGAGCTGGGGACACTGGCCGGAATCGAAGACGAAAACACACACAGCGAAACATCCAGCTATACCGACCCGGCAGACGTGATTAAATTCGTCGACCAAACCGGATGCGATTCCCTGGCAATCGCCATAGGCACCAGCCACGGCGCATACAAACGTAAAACAGACGATGAAAAACTGCGCTTTGACATCTTGGCCGAAATCGCAGAAAAGCTGCCGAAGTTCCCATTGGTTCTGCACGGCGCATCATCCATCCCCCAGCATTTCGTAAAAACCATCAACGAATTCGGCGGCGATATTGCCGGCGCACGCGGTATTGACCCGACGCAATTGCGCATGGCAACCGAAATGAACATCTGTAAAATTAACGTCGACAGCGATTCCAGACTTGCCTTTACCGCCGGCATTCGCCGGAACCTGGCTGAAAAGCCCGCCGGCTTTAACCCGCGCGACTATCTGGGCGCCGGACGCAAGTTAATTGTTGAAAACTGCATCGATGAAATCAAAAACATCATGGGCAGCGATAACAAGCTTAACTAAAAAAATCCCCGGCGGCCGCCGGGGATTTTTAATTAACCCATTCAATAATTTTTTATTATTTCGCGCGTTCAACGTATTCCAACGTTTCCGTGTTTACGACGATTTTTTCACCGGCATTTACAAACAGCGGGACCTGAACACGAACACCATTGTCAAGAACGGCCGGCTTGCCACCACTGGATGATGCCGTCTGACCTTTCAGCGCCGGTTCGGTTTCTTCAACCGTTGCGATAACCGTTTTTGGCAGCGAGATTGACACCGGGTGCCCTTCGACAAAGTTCGCCTTTACCGTCATTTCCGGCGCCAAGAACTTCATCATATCCCCCAGGGAATCAACCGGCATCGTAAACTGCTCGTAATCCGACAGATTCATAAAGAACGCATCCGTTCCATCGGCATACAGATACTGGCAGTCGAAATCTTCAACCATCAGCTTTTCAACCTTGTCTTCGGAACGCCAGCGATCGCCGCCCTTGTTACCTGAATCAATATCGCGCAGGTCGGCCTGAACAAACGCACCGCCCTTGCCCGGCTTTACCTTTGTAATTGATGTAACGGAATAGCGGCGGCCGTTATGGGAAATAACCCAACCCACACGCATATCGTTTGCAACATATGATGCCATGTTTGTACCTCTTATTTTGCAGGATGTATTTTTTTATTATATCTTTCGATAGAATCCATGATGATTTTATCTGTTGCATCACGGTCCGCCCATCCGGAAATACGCGACCATGCATTCGGTTCCAAATCTTTGTAATGCTGAAAGAAATATTCAATCTTGTGCAACAAGATTTTCGGCAATTCTTCCAAATATGAAACATTTTCATAGTACGGGTCGATACGGTCGCGCGGAACGCAGATAATTTTTTCGTCACCGCCCGCCTGGTCTTCCATCAGCAGCGCGCCAATCGGATGAACGTCAATCATAACACCCGGACGCAGCGGCGCATTACATACAACAACACAGTCCAACGGGTCACCGTCATCGCCCAGTGTTCCCGGGAAATAGCCATAGTTCGCAGGATACGCAACCGGTGTGTGCAGAATACGGTCCACACGCAACAGGCCCGTTTCTTTGTCAATTTCATATTTTACATAACCGTTTTCCGGAACCTCTATAATCGCAGTCATCTTTTTCGGCGGCAATTTGCCCGGTTTCAATTCTTCTAAAGACATATTTTTACCCTCTTTTTACCGCGGCCAGCTTAGCACCTTTTTTTTCAATTTGCAATCGCAAATCATTACAGCACCGATATTTGACACCGACAAGGATTTCGGACAAAAAATCCCCGCCATTCGGCGGGGATTTTTAATATGGAATACATCATTACATGCGCATCGGCATCAAGATGAACAATGCGTCCGTATTCTTGTCTGTCGATTTAATAATTGTCGGCGACAGCGGGTCCTGCATTTCCATCTGGAATTTTTCACCCTCTACCTGGCCAGCGACATCCAACAGGAACTTTACATTAAACGTTACCGTGAACGATGCATCGCTGTTGTATTCGATATCCAATTCCTGGGTTGCCGTTCCGGCATCCGGGCTGGATGCGTTAACAACCAATTTATTCATGGAATAAGTCAACTGAACAGATTTTGTTTTATCAACACTGGCAACCGAGACCAGGTCAACCGCATTCACAAACTGCTTTCTGTCCAATATGGCGATTTTATCATTGCCTTTTGGAATAACAACGCGATAGTTCGGATACTGGGCATCAACCAGCTTGCTGGTAAGTGTCGCCGCCCCAACTGTAAAGCGCGCCTTGGTATCGGACAGCTCAACCATGCAGTCGTCAACCGTCGCATCTTCCAACAGCTTGGACAATTCGCCGATAACACGGCGCGGCAGAATAACCGCCGGCATTTCCGCACTGCCCTCTGGGGCCGGCATCGCGCACAGCGCCATACGCTGCGCATCGGTCGCAACCGCGGTCAGCATTTTTTCCTTACCCTCGTCCGAGATATGGAAATAAATTCCCCCCAGGTGATAGCGAACATCATCTGTCGGAATTGCAAACTTTGTCTGGTTAATCAGATGAGCCAAGTCACCGGTTGTCATCTGGAATTTTGTTGTTAAATTGCTGCCCGCCATGGCCGGAAAGTTTTCAGCCGGCAATGTCGGCAAACGGAATACCGCACGACCACTGGATACAACCAGTTGGTCCCCGCTTTGCTTAAAATTGATTTCGGCATCATCCGGCAGCTTGCGAACAATATCATACAGCATCTGAACAGGAACCGTTGTTTTTCCGCCCAGTGTTATATCGGCGGCCACATGCTCAACCAATTCCAAGTCAACATTGGTCGCAGACAAAATCAAATCATCCGCCACCTCCAGCTTAACATTCATCAATATCGGCAGGGTCGCACGCTTTTCCACAATGGACTGCATATGCCCCAGCGCACGTATCAAAACCTGACGAAATACCGAAAATTCCATATTATGTGCTCCTGTATATTAAATAAGATGCCTACATTCTTAAATGTTAGTTTACCAAAAAACACCGATTCGGTGCAAGACCAAAAGCACAACCCGGCGCACCGACAAAAAAGCCCCGTTTACGGGGCCTTTTGCTATTTGTTTAACACTTTTTCCAGCTTTGCACGCAACTTTTTCATATCGTCGTATTTTGTAAACTTGCCCTTTTCGGCAATCGAGATATCGCCCGATTCTTCAGAGACGACCAAAACCGTCGCACTTGACTGTTCCGACAATCCCAACGCCGCACGATGACGCGTACCGTATTTCCAGTTCAAATTGTTCTGTGACAGCGGCAAAATCCCACCGGCCGATGCAATGCGCCCGTTTTCGATTATAACCGCGCCATCATGTAACGGCGTCTTGTTAAAGAATATTGTCAACAGCAGCTCGCTTGAAATAACGGCGTCAATTGTTACCCCTTTCTTATCAATCGCACTTTCGTCCAACATTGATGGAAAAACAATCAAAGCCCCGGTATGCTTGGCGGACATATATTCAACCGCAGATACTATTGCATCCAGATTTCGCGTATCCTTTTGCACAACGCCACCGCGCCGAAACAGCCGCGACCACCCTTGAACACTGCCCAACAGCGCCATAAACTTGCGCAGTTCCGGCTGAAAAATCACAATCAACCCCAGCGACAGGAACAGCGCCGTCCAATGCAAAAATCCACCCAGCAAATCCAAATGTGCCCAAGACATTATAAAACTTGCTATCCACAACACCGCCAGCCCCAACAGACCGCGGACCAATTTTTCAGACTGTGTATTCTGGATAAAGCTGCGATAAAACAGCAAGACCATCGCCGCAATAATTATTATCTGAATCAATCCAACCCAGTTAAACATATACGCTTTCCTTTTGTTTCTTTTATTCGTTGTCCATAATGGTGCCGATTAAATCCTCAACCGGCGCCCCCAACCACTCAGGGTCATCGCGCCTGTCCGGTGCACCACGTTGCAGCGCGGTCTTGCATGGCTGATCATCCGCCAACCAGTTTTCCAGCAAGTCCCCCGCCAACAATCCTATCCCGGCCCCCGCCGCCAGGCTTATTCCACCCGTAAACGGTGCCAACAGCAGTCCGATACCGGTGGCCGACGCCACCTTGCCAGCAACCGCCGCACCACTTATTTTTATATCAGGTTCGGCCAAATTTCCAGTAATTTCTATAGAATTCATCACATTTCCAGTCAATGATAATTTCAGTCCGCGAACCGGCACCGTCGTCAACGCCAGACGCATGCTTTCCTGGCCGAAATCCATATTGCCCGCCAGTCGCAAGTTTATCGCGTTTGTCTCGACGGCAACCCCGTTTTCCGTTTCAATACGTCCGTTGCGAACTTTTGCCGAAACCGCCGCACACGATATCTTTATCTGATTATGCTTTTTCTCCGAACGGAACAAATCCTGAATCCCGTGGCGCAGACTGGTTAAGAAATCCGTGCCGTAAATATTTGCAACCAATGCCGAATGCGCATACCCGGACCCGTTTGAAAATATCTGAACCGGTCCTGTCGCCGTACTTATCAATTCCGCCAAATCCGCACCGTGACCGCGCAGATAAAAACGCAGCCCCATTGGCAAACCCGATATTAAATCAGAGGCGCGCACCTGCTCCAATATATCGCCGACCCTGATATTTTCACCATATCCGGCCGCAATTACATTTAAGGTGCCATCACGTTCTATTTCCACATCCGCCGCCGCGGTTGCATCGCCACCGGCGATTCCGACATGCAAATCCACGCGCCCTGTGCCCCCCGCAAGATGTGCTCGCAAATCGATATCGGACAATTCCAGCTCCCGATAAACTATCAGCTTGTCAATATCGGCACGCAGATTCATATCCAGCTTTAGAAACTCTTTACCGAACAGCGGAATATCTTTGAAAACGTTCAGCTCGCGATTGGCGCGCGCCCGCCGCTTTGAATAATAAAGTTCCGGAAACAGCTCCATCAGATTGATTCGCCCCGCCTCCAGATTCAGATTAAAGGTAGTCCTTTTCTTGGTCCAGTCATAATCACCGGAGAAA
>JAIDLK010000073.1 GCA_029051085.1 Alphaproteobacteria bacterium
CGCCGCAACACAATCGGCATTTCCAAGCAACCTGGATTCTCTTGTGCCACATGTGGAGGTTGTGCCGCTGCTTGTAATCAATGCCGTCATTGTCGGCATACGAGATGACGCCGTGCCAATAACACTGGGCCGTGCCGTCAATGCATATGACGCAGGAAATACCGCCAAAACAGCCAGAAAACTAATTGATTTTGTAAAGAGACTCATTCTGCTCGCTCCATATTTTATATTTTATTATATCACAACA
This sequence comes from Alphaproteobacteria bacterium, assembly GCA_029051085.1. Taxonomy (GTDB): domain Bacteria; phylum Pseudomonadota; class Alphaproteobacteria; order Rs-D84; family Rs-D84; genus Enterousia. The sequence goes on from JAIDLK010000073.1 coordinate 248, forward strand.
AATAACATCAGACAAACAAAAACTTATGCCTTTATATTGTCAGATAAGAATATATGTAAAATAAGGAACAGGATGCCGAAAAGCTTACGCTTCGTCCAAAATACAGCGCAATTGCGCCATATCGTCCGGCAGCGGGGCACGGAAATGCATCTGCGCACCGGTTACGGGGTGAATAAATTCCAAAACCTCGGCATGCAACATCTGGCCGTCGTGTGTCTTTATAAAGTCCAGTAAATCACGGTTGCGCACACTGCCCAGGCGAGAACTGCCACGGCCATAGACAGGGTCGCATAATACGGGAAAGCCGTGCGCCGACAAGTGAACGCGTATCTGGTGCGTGCGCCCTGTCATCAAAGTACAGCGCAGTGCGGATACACCGACACGCCCCCACACATCCATGACATTGACAATCGTATGCGCCGGGCGACCACCAGTCTTTACCATGCTCATCTTTTGGCGATTCCGCGATGAACGCGCGATATTTCCGGTAATATCGGCACCGGTCCAATTCGGCACTCCCCAGACAAACGCGACATATTTGCGTGTTAAATCATGCGTTGAAAAAGTCTGAACAAGACCACGAAACGCCGCATCTGATTTTGCAAAAACCATTACACCACTGGTATCCTTGTCCAAACGGTGAACAACCCCGGGACGCGTCGCCCCGCCCAGCGCGGACAAATGCGTATGCGCCAAAATATTCTGAACCAATGTACCGGTTTTATTGCCGGCCGACGGGTACATAACAACACCGCGCGGCTTGTTTACGACGATAATATCATCATCTTCAAACAAAATATCCAAATCAAAGTCACAGGATATATTATCCGCCGCCGTATCCCCCGGACATGGCGCGGACACCACCTCTACCGATACCGCATCACCGGCACGCAGGCGCGTTGAACCCTTGGCCGGGCGCCCGGCAAGAAATGTGGCAAAGCCCTGAATTTGGGCACGTGAAAATTCCGGCATTGAGGTTGCAAGAAATTTATCCAATCGGACGCCTGCAGACGCCTCATCAACAATAAATTCGCGTATTTGTGTCATTATTTATAACTTTCCCAGTCAGGCCCGCGCGTACAGCGGTCCAAATCAATTGTAAAATCACGGTCACCGGTAACGGGACATGTTAAAATCCCTTCGGTTACAGCCTGGTCTGCATCACGTGTGGCGTTACGCCAGGCAAATTTAACCTCGGTCGGAGTATGCACGCATGCAATGCGCAGGTCGCCATCGTGTGTGTTACGCGGCCCCAGCCATACACGCACCCCTTCGCCCAGGCCATAGCACGGAAAACCATCCAAATAATATAAAACCAAACCCTTGCCGATAAGTTTGCTGTTAGCGGAATATTTGAACTTTCCACGGTATTCATGCAAATACAGACCTGTAACAGCCTCCCAGTCTGTACTGGTGGAAAAAATGCTGACGCGCGGTGCGGCGGTTGTGTTGGTGGTCGCACCATATGCGGCGGCACATACCGCCAGACAGCAAACAAAAGAGGCTATTATTTTTTTCATTGCCGGTCCATTTGGTCTTTTAATTCAACAGTTATCTTTTTTACACCGTCGCATGGTGCGGACAGTGTGTGTGAAAAATCAACCGACGCACCGGAATCCAGCAATGTCGCCGACGGCATAAACTTTTGCCGCGTAATCTCGTTCCCGTTTTCATCACGCGATACAATTATCAAATCCGGAACACCGTATATATCGGCCGACTGGTTCGTTACGCGGCCGGATACAACAAAATGAGGCACGCCCGCGGCATCAATAACAGAACGAATATCCGTAACAGTCGCGACCAACGGACGCGATGCGGCGGATGCGCGCACCTGGTGGCGGGTGATTACGGCAACAGAAAAAACTATTGCGGCCAATGCGGCCGTCGCCGCCGCAATAAATGTCAGCCATGCGCCACGATTTGCCGCCGGCGATATAATCCATTCATATCCGCATATGGCACAGCGAACGCGCCCGCGCGTTGATGTATCAATGCTGTATTCCGTCTTACAAAAATCACATGTTGCTTTCATATTTCTATCTTATACCACATATCACTGCAAATTCAACCCACTATATTTTTTACGAACCTCTTTCTGAATTTCCGTTATTGCATTCATATAATCAGAGGCTGTTGCGTTCTTGTTGGCGGCAACCGCACCAAATATACGGGCGGCGGATGTGCCCGCCCCTTCACGTGCAAGGGCCATGGGCGCCATACGTGCCAGCTCGGCGAATGATACATCCGATAAATTCGCCACGCCATTGGAGGCATCCCAATAATATGCGGAATTTATAGAATCTTCGATACGATACCGCACGACCAGTCGCGGTGTTATAGAACCGGCAAACCCCACGGTGACAAACATTGCATCAATACGCCCCGAAGTCATATCCAGCGCCTGATTTACCTTTAACATTGAGACGCCACCGATGCCACTTATGCTGAGACCGGCCAGAGTCATGTTCGTAACATACATATCCGCGACAGAGAAATTGGTAAACTTTCCCAAATCAGACAAGGCAAACTTTCCGACAACCTCCATATTCTTGGAATCGGATGACAACGCGCCCGCCACGGTCGCGGATACGGAGCTTAACTTTTTATCAATCGATGTTCTGTTTTGAAATATTAAGTCCCCCGCGGCAAGTTCCCCCACCGATAACAATTCATCAAACCGAGCCGAACGACTGTTGAAAAAAGAAACTGATTTTATATCATGACCACCCAAGCTTAGCGCGGACAGCATGGTCGCATCCGAGGAATCCGCCGACGGAACACGCCAAAGATATTTTGCATTGTCACGTAAAGCGGTCGTGGTTTCCACTATACCGCCGGCATCGGGCAGTCCCAAGTCAAGACCGGCGCTGCTCCAAGCGCCAAACGCCCCGTATGCGCGCCCCGAATCCAAGAACCCCACACGGTCACCGGCAATATTTACTATTTCGCGGGTGCGCATAGGACTGATGTCACCATCATTAAAAACAACAACGCCCTGCAATGTTGCCTGATTGTTAAGGTCTGCAGATTTTAGGACGCGCAGCTGATACTTGTCCCCCGCATCGGCGACAAGGTCTTCGGATACACCAAACGAAACCAAATCAGACAACGCCAGACGAGTTATATTTTTACCAACAGGCGCCAGCAGTTCATCGCGGTGCGCCACAATGTATCGCTCCAATGCATTTTGAACACCCTCCATCTGGCGGGCGACGGCAATATTTTCAGCACGCCGAACCGCACGCTGTTGGTATCTGAAAATAAATGGTATCACAACCATGGCCAGCGCAATGCTAAGCATTAACTCAACTAGCATGCCACCAGCCTCAGGCGGGGTATTAAAAATTGTTCGGCGTAGTTTCATTTTCTGCAAGCCCATCCATCCAACCACGCCGCATTATCGGCGCAAATTCCGTTTTTCTGACCGCGGCCGGATACTCGGCGCGCGACAGTGTCAGTTTTGAAAATTTCGGCGGCGTATTTGACGGAAATGTCCAAGAGCCTATCTTTAGCGGCGCCGTTGTCGACATTAGCAACTCACCCGACAGGGTTAAGCCGAAATTATCATAAAAAATTATTTCATCGGCAGATATGAACGGCGTGGCAACCGTACTGGCCGAGATGCCGTCAAAACCACTTATTGTGCGGGTAACATCGGACTTTAACGTCAGGTCACGTGCAACATTTACGGAATTAGTAACCGTTGCGCGGTCCGCAATAACACGCCCGGCCGTAGTGTACCCGGAACCGTTCATAGATGCGGCGACAATGTTGCGAAACCCGGTTATATCCCCAGTTACACGCAATGCACCCAATGACGCCGTGCCACCGTCAATATTTGCACCGGCGGAAAAGTACACGGCATCGGCCGCGACATTTTTCGTTTCTATGAACATGGCGGTCGCGCCATTTATTTTCGCCGATTTTCCAACAACGCCACCAACATCATAAACATTATGACCACCCATGTTCAAATCGCGCTGCATCACATTCAGTTGGTCTTCCCCGGATGTCCCGCGATGCAGATATTTGGCCGTATCTTCGCCGACAACACCCCGCGAAATTTTGTATATCAAATCACCCGGCAGAAAATCCGGGGCCGTAACGGCCCATGACTGGCCGTATGCAATTCCATCCTCATCTACAACGGCGGCATCTATTCCGATGTGACGCGCGACCGAGGCCGCCCGCATCCGAGATACCCCCAAATCAAACGCCAGATAAATATCCGTTACACTTGCGCCGGATACGGCATACTTGTCAATAAAGCCGGCGGTAGCCCCGTCTGCAATCTGTGCCAAGTCTTCGGGGGTTAATCGTATCTGGGCAACATCGGGCCATCGATCTCCCTGCATGCGAACAAAGTTCAGCGCCGGGCCACGCATATCAATAATACGTCCCGCGGTACGAATATCGGCGGCATTGCGGGTGGTCTCGACAACCTGGTTATATACAAAAGGTGTTGCAATTCCAACAACAGCCAAGGCCAGCAGCACCTCGGTCAAGCCGGCGCCGCGAGAATCATTTGCAAAAATCCCCGAACTAAATACAGCCACCACGCCCTTCCTTTAAACACTGAATTATATTCATTCTTTGCTCAAGACGCTGCCAATAGACATACTGACAGATTATGTACTGCGACATGCTGCGTTGGTTATAAACACCGTCAAGGCTTGAAATAACAGCCTTGCAATCCACAGTCTTGCCATCCGCATCCGCAGGGGCCGCAATAATCTCAAACCCGGCATTATCAACATTGTTAACATATGCATCCGGCAAATAAGATGTTCCGGCAGGACGGATATCCACAATAACCGCCCCCGTACCACCAGAAGACAATGCATCGGATGTCTGGTCACGCATGGTAATATTTGATGCGATTAAAGTGTCTGTTTCAATTCCACTGCGCGAGCTGTATTCCAAGTCATCGGGATTTATATAAACGTCTTGGCCGCGCGTCACATTTATATAGGACGAAACATCCAGACGCTCAACGCTGAAATTTATTCTGTCAGATACGACATTACCGCGAACATTCCATGCACCGGGCCCTGAAAAACCTGTACGCCCCGCTGTCATCGAAAACTCATACAATGACGCGGTGTCCGCAATAAAATTACCAGCATCACCAAAACGCGCAACCGTCCGGGCATCAACACTGTCCGCGACCAACGTTCCCCGAACAAGCGACAGAGCGGACTCGCCACTCTTGCTTTGAAACACTGCACGCGTTGCGGACAAATCCGTGATACTATTGCGAACCTTGCGGCCGTTTTCAACACCGACAACCGACAGCGTACTTGTCATGGCCGTATTAAACGTACCGGTTCGGGCGATGGCGGCGCCGGCATTATCAAACACAAAGCCCCCCATATCCAAATCTGTTAAAAACGCACCGGCCTCAAGATTATTTTCATTACGGCGAACGACATCGGAAAACCCCTCGTCCAGGGCGATGCCAACATTTATAATCGAGCCGTCCGCCGCCGCATAAAATCCGATACGGCGCGCCAGTTCGGCGGCACGAACCGCCGACAAATCCCCACCTGACAATTCAAGATACGCCGATATATCATATGGTGTTTTGTTTATCACAAGGCTGATATCCTGGCCCAGGGCGGTACGTGGCACAAAACCCAACGGCAGACCGTATGGTTCAAGCAAATCCCCGAAATCCGCACCGGCAACAATCGTTTTGTCATACGCAATATTTGATAAATTTTCACGGATAAATATTCGGGCGGCGGTTACCGCAACATCAACCTGGCGTGTGGCGGAATACATTTGTGCATCGGTATCACGCGCGGCCAGCTGCCCCGCCAGAAACGGTATGAACGCAAAAATCAGGGACAATGCCAGCAGGGCCTGCAATAAAAAATTTCCACTTTGCCTGGACAATTCCGTCCCTCCTACATAAAGTCAGCATAGCAACAGAAAAAAAATATTGCAATCAGTTTTCAGATGCTTTAATCTATGCCCCGGACAGTCGTTACGACAGGGATAAAAAATTATCGTCGACGACACAGAAGAGAAAACAAGCATTTCCTGATAATAAAGAAAAATTATATGCAAAATAAGAAAAACCAATCCTCGGTCGGGCTGATGATTCAGCGTTGTCACAAATGGCGCCAAAAGCGCAAACAGTATATGGACCAGGCGCGCCAGACAGCCGATGAAATCGAACGCGAACGCCTGATGCAAACCGCCGAACACTACGGACGCATTGTCGCCGCCGAACAGGGCAAGATAGACTCTTCACGGGGGCCATCCGAAAAAGCCGCCGCGGCACCGGCCACAGACGAAAGCGCCGATGACGCGGATGAGGAAAACGGCTTTCCGGATTTTATTTCAAATTTGAAATAATACCCGCAATTCGCTCTTTTTAATTGTTGAAATTTGGTGCATGCGTGCTATGCTTTTTTCCAAAGGAAGAATTGCATGGATACTAACTATACCGTTTTGGCACGCAAATACCGCAGCCAGGATTTTCAATCTCTAATCGGCCAGGATGTACTGGTAAAAACTCTTACCACCGCGATTAACACGGGCCGTATTGCACATGCCTATATCTTTACCGGAATTCGCGGAACCGGAAAAACAAGTACCGCGCGCATTCTTGCAAAAGCGCTGAATTGTCTGTCGGATGAGCGCGCAACCGCGACACCATGCGGTACATGCGAAAACTGTCGCGCAATCGCCGCCGGCCAGCATATCGACGTTCTGGAAATAGACGCCGCATCACATACCGGCGTGGATAACATGCGTGACATTCTGGATGCGGCGCAATATCGCCCTACAAACGGACGCTACAAGGTTTATATTATCGACGAAGTACACATGCTGTCTACATCGGCGTTCAATGCGCTGCTAAAGACACTGGAAGAGCCGCCGGCACATGTTATATTTATTTTGGCAACCACCGAAATTAGAAAGGTTCCCGTTACAATTCTATCCAGATGCCAGCGTTTTGATTTGGTGCGTGTTCCCGTCGAAACATTAAAAAAGCACTTTGCATGGATTGCATCCCAAGAAGGCGTAACATTGGATGATGCCGCCAATGAGCTGTTGGCTCGTGCGGCGGATGGCTCGGTTCGCGACGGTCTGTCCCTGTTGGACCAGGCAATCGCACAAACCGGCGGTAATGTTGACGAGGCGGCCGTACTTGCCATGTTAAAGCGTGCAGACCGTGGCGTGGTTGTTGATTTTATGCGCACACTGTTATCCGGCGATGTGGCGGCGGCATTGGCGCGAGCCGACCAGATTTATACAAATGGCGCCGATTTGGCAATGCTGTTGGGCGACATGATGGAATGGACACACTGGGCCACACGCATGCATCCGGCACTGCACGCGGGAGAATGTATCAATTCACCATATACCGCAGACATGCGCGAACAAATGCAACAGATAATCGCCAAGACCAGCCTGAATACATTATCACGTATCTGGCAGGTGTTGGTTGCGTCAATTTCCGAGATGCAGGCCGCCGGCAATCAAAAGCAATGCTTTGACATGCTTATTGTGCGCTGCATGCATATCGCTGAAATTCCACCGATTGCGGATTTGATGAAACAGGCACAAAATGCGGCACCCGCGCAAAAAGCGGCCGCCCCCATAAACACCGCCCCGAACGCCACACAGACGGCGGCGCCGAAAAAAACAATGTTGCAGATTACATCGGCCGCCCAGCTTGGGACCGCACTGCAGGAGGCACGCGAAATTCTGTTGTATTCATATTACAGCAGCAATATTGAAATATGCGACTTTGCAGACGGATGCATCAAATATTTCGACCGCAAGGGAGATGCGGATTTTGCCCCACGGATGGCGGCATGGCTGGCGGATAAAACCGGCAAGGAATGGCGTCTGGAACGCGCAAGCCAGTCACAAAACGCACATACAATAACTGAACAAAAACAAGAAGAGCTGGAGGCGGACCCGCTGGTGGCAAGCGCAATGAATTTGTTTGCAGATGCACAAATCGTCGGCGTTTCCAAATAATAAAGACGTAGGAGAAATACATCATGCGAGAAGAATCCGGACGTTCATTGATTGAAATAGTCGGCATAATGGCAATCGGCGCAATAATGACGGTAAGCGCGGTGTCGCTATACAATGTAATACGCGGCAATCAGATACGTGCAATCGCATCGGCCGATTTAGAAGCCCTGGCACGTGATACGCGGCTATTATTGGGGATGCGTGGTGATTATTCCGGGGTTTCCGTCGACTATCTTATAAAGGCGGGCGCACTGAAATCGGACCGTTCGCCGTTAGGCGGCCCATGGTCTGTTACCGCCGCCGCAGATGGGAAAACGTTCTCTATCAACCTGACGCAATTGTCTGCGGGTGAATGCGATTATTTCATTACCGCCACCCCGAAATGGGCAAGCGAAATTCGCGTAAACGGAATGCCTGCAGATACAACTGCAGACAGCTGTTTTTCATCACGAACAAACGAGATTTCTTTCATAGTTGAATAAATGAAAAAACTGGCGGGACTGCTGATTTTAACAATTGTTGTAGCATCATGTGCAGGTTATACCAGCCCGCCGCGCGAGACATGGCGTACATACCTGAACGGCGCCAGCATGTCAGACATGACCGATGCGGCACGTGTTGCCAAGCGGCCGGTATATCTGGGTGCGGGCGGCAGACTGGTAAATGATGCAATATCTATGCCCACGGCATCGGAATACGGAGATAAAATCACAAACGACAATATTGCAGCCGTCCAGTATATGGCGAATTTGGAATTTGCGCTGTATGACGCCCTGCGAAAGCCCGGAATATCCGTCCAACGCGCGGGTACAGATGTTGTTGTTATTCTGGTGCGCGATGCGATAATGGAAATGGATGTGGCCGAGATATCCGCAGACGGCGCAGATACATTAAGTACAATTGCAAAAATCCTGAACAAATACGACGCAACATTTATGGAAATCGCAGGCTATACAGATGCAATGCGCGATGCGCATGCCGCCGCCGCACTGTCCGGTGATATGGCCATGCGAACGGGTGTATTTCTGGCCCGGAACAAAGTAAAGACGGCCCGTATGTTTATTGTTGGCCGCGGGGCCGCACGCCCGATTGCCGCCCAAGATGATATAGGGCGCCTGACCAATCGCAGGATTGAAATCCGCATCGCGCCGGCACGCTAAGATGCGTTAAAATTCGCCTTTTCATTTTATTTTTTTATTGTTATACTGAACACATCAACAAAACAAAGGACGGAAAAACATGGCTAATAAGACATCTAATACGGCGGCAAATCCGGCCGTACGTAACTATAAAAAAATCGGCATTGTCGCCGCGGCGGTTGTAGCGGTCGGCGTTATCGGAATATTTGCGGTATCCGCGCTTAACAATAAAAAATCCAGCAATTTGGACGTTGCAATGGAAGCGATTTCCACCGATGCTGCAAACGGCGCAAACCTGCGCATTGCGGTTATTCGCATGGACGCGATTCAAAGCGGTGCAAACGCACTGAAAGATTTGCGCAAGCAGAAGGAAGCATATGAAACACAGCTGCGCGATGAACTGACCCGCGACCAAAAAGCACTGGAAAAGGAAAAGGCGGAAATCGAAAAATCACAGGATATTTTGTCACGTGATGCACTGCAGCGCCGTGTGGTTGATTATCAAAACCGCGTTGCAAAACTGCAACAGGATTTAACAGAACGCGCACAGAGCATTGATATGGCATTCCAAAAGGCACTGAATGAAGTTCAGGCAAACCATTTGGACCCGATTATTGAAAGCACGATTGCAAAAAAGAAGCTGTCTTTGGTAATTGATGGCCGTTTTGCACGCGTGGGCGAAGATGCGGAAAATCTGGACATTACAGACCAGGTTATAGAGGCGCTGAACAAGAAAGTGTCAAATGTAAAAATGGAAAAGCCAAAGGGCTTTTAATAGACCGAAAGGTAAATAAAAAAGGCGCGGGATAAACCCGCGCCTTTTTTTCACACGGCTATCGGATAGAGCACAATTTGCACGCGACAACCACAGATTGATAGCAGGCCTATCAATCGTATGGATTATCCGATTTTTGGTATTCTATTACAACAGGCAAGTGTTCCCAGTGCAGCTCTGTCGCAATTCCGCGACGCAGATAACGGGTATAAGATTCCGGGATATCGGACGCACCGCCTACGTTTATTGTTATCTTCATCGGATGCCGCCCCGTTTGACGTGCGAATTTTATTTTCATCGGTCGTTTAAGGCGCGACATTGGCGGCTGACGCGATGCAACCAAACGCTCAACAATTCTGTTTAGCAGACTGGTCGGAACATCCGTATCGGAAATATCCCACTGTTGGTATACACGCTTGAACATATTCTGTACACCGGTGCCCTTTTCCGCTGATATCGCAAGAATCATCGGCTTTATAATCTGGTGGAAAGAATTTGAAAACTGATGCTTTAATTTCAGCAGTTTTTCATCACGCACCTCCGGCTCAACCAAATCCCATTTATTCAGCGCAACACATAAAATCTTGCCGGCATTGAACACACGGGCCGCAATCCCCAGTGCCTGATTTTCAATATTACGTGTCGCATCAACAACCAGGATTACAACATCTGATTTTTCAATCGCATCCAAAGATTTTAATGCGGACAAAGTTTCCACATCGTCTGTTACACCAGCCTTGCGGCGAAGACCGGCGGTATCCATTAAAACAATATCACGCCCATAAAAACGCGCCGGAATCTTTACAGTGTCACGCGTTATACCGGGCGCATCACGCACAATCTGGCGCTGCGTTCCCAGAACACGGTTAACCAATGTTGACTTTCCAACGTTCGGCTGGCCCAATATTGCAATCTTTATACGCGGGTCTGTGCGCTGTGGTTCCTCTTCCTGGGCCGATACGGCCATCGGGTCAAAGCCCGCAATTTTATCCAGGAAATCGTAAATTTGGTCAAATCCACGCTTATGCTCGGCAGAAATCAATACGGGCGCGCCAAACCCCAACTTATAAAATTCATGTGTATCGGCCATTCGGCGGGCAGATTCCGCCTTGTTCGCCAACAGCAGTACCGGTGCACGCGTTGCACGACGCACAGTGCGCGCCCATTCCAAATCCTCGCCCGTCAGGCCGGTGCGTCCGTCTACGACAAACAAAACGGCATCCGCATCCGCAATTGCACGTGTGGCCATCACGGTTGAATCCAATGCGATGCCATCCTTGGCCTTTTCCAGCCCCGCCGTATCAAACAAATCGTACGGGCGGTCGGTAAATTTTCCGGATATCGTATCACGCGTAACACCCGGACGGTCGTGTACCAACGCGTCACGCGTCCCGGTCAGACCGTTGAACAATGTTGATTTTCCCGTATTCGGGCGCCCTGCAATCGTCACTTTTATCATCGTTTTTTCCATTGATTTTTTACAATTATAAAGCAAAAATATAAATAATCAAACCCAAGGGTGAATTACATGTTTGCAAAAGTAAAAAAATGGTGCCGGCATATACGAGATGTTATTACGCGACCACGGTGCTTTTTTACAAAGATTGTCGCAGACGGCAATATGGAGGAATCCATGCTTAAGGCCTTTATGTACGGCCTGATTGGTGGAATAATGGTATTGGCGCTGCGTCTGATAGGCGGGGCGACGGTAACAATTGGCGCCGTATTTTCCGCAATAGTTATTGTGCCCGTACTGGCGGTGGCGCTGTTGTTTGTAATGGGCGGCCTGATGATGCTGGTATCTGAAATAACAGGCGGTGAACGTGATTGGGAAATAGCAATCAAGGGTCTGGCTTCGGTATTTTTTGTATATCCTGTGGTTTTGGTTTTAAACGCAATGGCTTTTAATTGCACATCACTATGGGTTGTCAGCATAGCCGTTGATGCATATATATTGTTTCTGTTTTATAATATAGCCCTGTATTGCATGCGGGGTCGACGTGGAAATGTAATCGCCGTTATCGCAATCTTTGCTCTGTTTATGATTACGGTATATATAACGGACTATAGAATCGGATGGTTCATGCTTAAAAACGCAGGCGCAACGTTGGCGTGCCTGATGTAAAAAAAACGGGGGCAACGCCCCGTTTTTTTTTAAAACGTTAACCGCAAACCGGCCGATACAAACGGTGTCTTGCTTGCCACACCGATGGATGTCCAGCCATCAACATTTGCACTGTACTTATATCGGAACGAACCCAAAACCGTATTGTTTGTATAACGATGGTCGTCTTCATGCCATATGCCCACCGCCGATATGATATAAGAAAGCGACATGCTGTAATTTAGTAAGTCATAACTGATTCCAGCACCGGCGGACAGACCATCCGCGGCGGGTGATATTGTGTCATAGTCATATACCGCGCGCGCATTCAATCCGAAAATCCAGCTGTTATATTGAACATTAAGGCCCGCCGCCATCTGGGCACGCCAATCGGCGGTTACACCGGGAGCATAAGGTTCGGCATCAAAATCATGCGGATTATCAATAAACGATGTCCCAAGTGATACGGCGGTCTTTATCTTGCCCGAAGGCCAACGAACCTTGACCCCGGCATCAATCGCATAATCGTATCCGTCGGCCAATGTGGCAACCGAGACACCATATTGCGCCCCGCCAATGGAATTTGTTACCAAGTTCAGACGCAGGACCTGGTCGCCGCTGTCAACTGTACCATCGGCAACAACCGGACCGTCCGGGTTTATTTTTTTGTAAAACAGCGGGTTGTCATTGACACGCAGCGCCCCCACATCCGGCAGGCCCAGCCCCAACTTGCCGGCGGCAGAATCTGTCATACCGATTTCCATACGCCCATAGCGGCGCGATTGCCAGAACAAGAACAAATCGTCAATGTATTCATCGCTGTCAACCGTTTGGGCATCAAGGGCATATACCAATCCAATCCGAGACGTACGCATATCATGACGCGCTTCGCCACGGATGCGCCAATCGCCAAGAAAATCCGGTTTTTCTTTATCTGCATCAATCATGCCGGCCGTGCCGTATCCCGTAACACTTAAACCATACCCGTTTCCGCGCCATTCAATCGCGTTTGCACATGCCGGCCCCGCCGCCATCGCGACCGCCAGAAAAATTATTTTGGGGTTCATTTTCCCTCTCCCGATTCCTGTAGTATTCCATCACGCAGTTTTGCATATGCGCGTTCTTCTATTTGGCGTACACGCTCGCGCGAGATGCCGTATTTTTTCGACAAAGCCTCAAGCGTGACAACCGGATCAGACAGACGACGCGCTATCAGTATTTCACGGTCGCGCTCTTTTAAATCCGCCAGATGGCGACGCAACAAATCATACCCGCGGCGACGCATCTCGGAACTTTCAACCATATCCGCAATACTATCGCGCCCATCCGTCATATTTGCCAACACATCCATGCCCGCGGCATCATCGGAATGCGCCGGCGCGTTTAGCGACACATCACGGGCACCGATGCGTGTGGCCATGCGGCGGACATCACCTTCCGGCACATCCAGATATCGGGCCACCGCACGTGTCTGGTCATCGGACATATTACCGTCCATTATCCCCAGCGCCCTTTTTGCACGCGCCAGATTAAAAAACACACGCTTTTGATTGGCGGATGTTCCTATTTTTACAATCGACCAATTGTTTAATATATTCTCGTATATTTCGGCCTTTATCCAGAACATGGCATATGTGGAAAAACGAAATCCCTTTTCCGGGTCGAATTTCTGAAGCGCCTGCATCAAGCCCATATTTCCACTGGCAATCAAGTCCGCAACCGGCACACCATAATTTTTGAAATCATATGCAACGGATACAACCAGACGCAGATGACTGGCGACCAAGGCTTCGCCCGCAGACATGTCTTTATCACGAACCCAACGCGTGGCGTATTCATACTCCTGGCTGGCCGATAATACGGGAAACTTTTGAATCTCTTGGATATAGCGCGTTAAACTGTCGCCGCCCCCCGCAGAAAGCGAACCACTGTGCACTGCCGGCAAAGCGTTCTTGATTTGCTTTTTCATAACAATTATAGTATAGCAATAAAATAAGATTTATCAAGGGCCGCCACAGACAAGGAGATTTTCCATGGCATCTATTTTAGAGCGAAACAAAAACGTCAAAGTTCATAAAAAAACACGTGAAGAATACGCTGAAGACGCCCTGTACCGCGAGGTTTGGGAAGAAGTAAACAACGAAAAGACACAGCGTTTCATTAAGAAATATTACCGCTATATCGTGGCGGGGGCACTGGTTATACTGATTATTGCAA
>JAIDLK010000074.1 GCA_029051085.1 Alphaproteobacteria bacterium
GCTAAGTAAGCCCAAAAGCTGTGACGCGGCGATGAAAATGGCGGAAAAACTGGGGGGCGTGCCACAAAAATTTACGTCGTTGCAATACGAACTGTCCGCCGACATCCGCGAACGTGTGGCAACATTGCCAAAATTGACATGGTCGCCACGTGTTGATAATTCCATACTGCTGGTATGTGAAACAAAAAAGACAAAAGAATACGGCGACTTGGATAAAATTATAAAACAGAACGCCATGTTCAAGCAGGCGATGTTTATCGCCGACCAGCAGTTGAAACAGCTGCGTCGCAAAGCGGTTATTGTCATAAATGACGACAGGTATAAATTATGAAACCCGTTTTATTTAACTTTACAGATACAGAACTGACAGAATTTGTAACGGCGCGCGGGCTGCCGAAATTTCGCGCCGCCCAGATTCGCGAGTGGCTGTCACGCGGTGCACCAGATTTTGCGTCGATGAAAAACCTGCCGGAGACGGTACGACATGATTTGGATGAAACGGCACAGACGCTGCCATGCAAAATTATCCGGCGTCTTGATTCAAGTGACGGCGAAACAACCAAATTCCTGTTGGAAATGACCGACGGCGAGCAAATAGAATGCGTTTTAATGCGCACCACATACGGAAACAGCGTATGTGTAAGCTCTCAGGCGGGCTGTGCGATGGGTTGCAGATTTTGCGCAAGTACGCTGTTGGGACTGAAACGCAATCTGACGGCTAATGAAATATTCGCCCAGGTTTTGGTGGCACAATGGGAACTGCGTCGCAACCGTGCCGATAAAACAAACGTTCGGCCAAACGGCGACGCCAACAACGGTGACGTATCGCATATAGTTATAATGGGCACCGGCGAGCCGTTGCAGAATACGGAAAACGTTATAGACTTTATAGAGCGCGCAAACAAAGATTTGGGGATTGGCTGGCGCAGAATTACGGTATCAACATGTGGAATTGTGCCCGGCATTCGCCGTCTTATCGAATGGGGACGCCCGATAAATCTGGCGATATCGCTGCATGCACCCACGGACGAGCTGCGCGGCCAAATCATGCCGATTAACAACAAATACAAACTGGACGAAGTTTTGGCCGCGGCCGATGATTTTACGCGACTGCATAATCGCCAGCTGATGATAGAATATATACTGTTGGGGCGCAAAAATTCAAACGGAGAAACGGAATTATATAATGCAACGGGCGAGCATGCGGAAAAGCTGGCAATGCTGCTGGCAGGCAAAAATTGCATGGTAAATCTGATACCGTGGAACGCGGTGGATGAACGTGATTTTGCATCTCCGTCCGGTAATGCGGTCCACCGTTTCCAAGATACACTTATTCAAAATGGAATTCACACGCGCATTCGTCGCGAACGTGGTACCGATATCGGCAGCGCCTGTGGCCAATTGCGCCTGAATAATGCAAAGAAAGACAAAAAATGAAAGTTACGACACGCGAACTGGAACATATGATACAAATATGTGATAATTCGGCAATCACACGCGGATATGGCGATGCATTGCAAATGCCGCTGGAGCTTAGACCAATCGGCGGCTTGCGTTTGTTGACCGAATTGGCCACAGGAATAGCCATATGGCCAAGCGGAGATTTTAAATCTGTGGCAAATAAATTCATAAATGCATACGGCGCATATTATGATGCACAAAAAAAGCTAAAATATACCCATGTGGCCCTGCAGGCATTGCGTACGGTTACGCGCTAAAACCTACAAGAACGGCGGTGGTGATAATCCGCCGCCGTTCTTATAAAAAACGCCCCGATATGGGGCGTTTTTTTCAAGCGATTACTCCATAGAGGTGCTTATCATATCGCCGTACATACCGACCTCGTCACCGCCGATAAAGCAACGGATATGATTACCAACCTCGTTCATCCATTCGTCGTACGCGGCTTTTTCAGCAGCGTCCAGCTTGGAATCCTGGATGCTCTTGGTTGCCTGATACGCCAGCACACCGCCCGCAATCGCACCAACACCGGTACCAATTGCTGTGGATATGGACTTTGTCTTTTGCGACGATTTATTGTTTGAATAAGCCTCACAAGCATTTGATAACGCGCTTACTTTTTTGTTCAACTCAGCCGTGTTGTTTGTAGTATTTGTAGTACCGCTAAGTGTTTTCTGCACATTTCTATAACATTTATATGCAAACTTCTGTCTTATTGTACTTTCATTTACTACGAAAGGCTTTGTTTCGCCTATTATGAACTCAGATGAAGTACTGTCGCCACAGCCTGTATACTTTCCTGTTGTTTGAGAACAGTCAGCATAGTATATGGTTACATACTCTACCTCATAACCAGATGGACATTCGCTATTTGTTTGCTTATATCCATCAATATACTCTTTAACAACATCCGTATAAGTAGAACTTGTTGACGGCGTAGTTTGCAAATTCATCATAGCCTCTCTAAGATTTGATATAGCATTAGTAAGCTCTTCTTTATCATCGCTCTTAGATGTATCTATTTTGCGTGCATAATTCAACATACGTGTCAGATATGCGGTATCTTTGGTGGTTGCGTAGTTATCACCAGCTTTTACACAACTTTCTGCATTGGAGTTGTTATCCTTTACAGAGCTTTGACCTGTCAGACCGCCCAAGAAATTGCTGTCGGCAATCTTGTTCCCGGCAACCGCACCCAGGCCACCGCCGGCAACTGTTCCAAGAACAGCCATCCAAGCCTTGGTTCTTCCGTTGCCACGAGCCTCGTCTGCGCGGGCATCCGCCGCCACCGCATTCGCCAACTGCGTAAGGGCGCTTTCCGGAATCCATGAGCCACAGGTAAACGTATCACCCGCCGCAAAATATGCCGTGGACCAATCCGTACCCTTGGCGATAACATCCTGAATCTTTTTGTCATCAGATTGCAGTGTTATGCGCACACGGCAGAAGGAACCGTACAGGTCGTTGCTGGCCGCGAACTGGGTCGGCTTTAAACCCGATACCGGATATGCCTTTGGCACCGTATTGGATTTCAGCTTTACCCACAGGAACGTGCTGCCCATGTCGTTTTTACCCAAGATACCACCCTGGTTAGACGACATACACATGTTCTGCTGTTTCGTCAATTTTGCGTTATATTTCGCCTGGGCCTCTTTTTCAAGGTCGTAAATCAGGTCCTTGAACAGGGTCGATGCCGCCTGAGTTTCTACATATGTTGTATAAGATATATAGACAGGCTGGTCATAGATATTGCCCGCAGCGTCAACGCTGTAGCAGGTACCCTGGTCACTGCCGCCTTTGGATGTGCACAGAGCATTACCGTTTTCATCTGTGGCTGCAACCTGTTCGGTTGTGGCGGCCACAGCGGTTGCAGAACCGGCGTCAATCCAACCTTCGCGTGTGCTGTTTGCACCGCCCCAGACGGACGCACTGCTGTTGTTTGCAATTTTAAGTTTGTTACGTTCAATCGCCAAATGTTCTTCGCAGACAGATGCATTTTTAACCGTATCCAAGCACAGGCCAAGAACGATTGTGTAATCCAGAACGCCGCCGACCTTGTTCATACTTTTGTCAAACGAAGAATCACCGGTACTGGTAAGTGAAGAATAAACGTCTGTACGATTGCGATAGCAGTTCTGATAATCCGCGCCGCACATAGACTTTACACAGCTGGTCGCGACCGCCTGGCACTGGCGCTTCATGGTGGCGATGGCCGCGTCGCTGTAGCTGCTGGCAAGGGTTGCATTCAGTGCAGAAATTACACCAATCGGGTCATTACCACCGGATTCGTATTCCGGGAACAAAATGCTGAACGCATCATTGTTTATATATGAATATGTATAACCACCGGTTGTATTCGGATTTGCCGCGGCATATTTGCAATATGCATCGGTATTAACAACTGCCGCACATCCTGTCTGCAGTTCCGGATATGTTACACTGTTGTTAATCGACTTATCGCGATTGCCAAATACCTGGGAATAGCATGCCGCACCGGAACCAGAGCCACAAACACGCATTACGCATGTCTTTATTGTTTCCGTGCACTTTTGTTTTGCCTTGGTATCAAACTGGTCGACCAAGTCGGAAATCTTGGCCTTCATGGCGGTGCTCATACGGGCAGCATACGCCTCGTCATAGATTTCTTCCTGGTTATCCTCATCTCTTAACTGAGAAGCTGTCGGCATCTGGCCATTGCCCAAGAATGTGGCATAGCAATATTTATTAGAGCCGATTGTATCCAAGCAGGAGTTTTTGATATATGACGCAACATTGGATTTGGTTACAATATCCATGCCGGCCGTTACGTTCGCAATTGTGGATGCGGCCGTGCTTTCCGCTGTTGCAACGCCGCTGTTGATGGCCTCAACCAAGCTTACCGTGGCATTGGTACTGTTTTCAAAACATTTGTATGGATTTGTCGCACATGCGTTCAAAATACACTGGTCCACAACCTTGTAACATGTGGCAACCGCATTTACGGCCGCCAATGCGGCACCTTCGGCAATCATTTCGCCAATACGGCTGGTGGATGAAGGCGTGGCGCTTGTGTTGGCGCTGCCGAACAGTTCGATTAAGCCCTCAGACTGGCAGCGGGCCAAAGTGGAATCACAGAAAACGCGCTGTTTTCTGAACTCTTTGTCCGTGGTACACAGCTCGAAATCATTTCCGCAGACACTGTCTTTCTTTAAGCACGAGGTATAGCGCTTTACACATGTAGATGTATCGTATTTATTTGATATCGCCGCACCGGTAATCAGCTGGCCCAGGACACTGCCATCGGTCGGATATGTGTAATCTGTTACCTCACCATAGCTGTTCTTGGTTGCAACCGTAGACAGCGCCGTTACAGTGCCCGTACCAAACAGACTGGTAACACCGGCCGTGCTGCATTGCGCCAATGTCGATAAACACTGTGGCATTTTGCCATGGAACAGAACCTTGTTTGTGCACTCTTCAAAATCACTGCCACAGGCGTCGCCACCCTTCATACATGATGTATACGCCTCAATACAATCGGCATTTGCCAGCAACGTTGATGTTGTTGTTCCACTGGTGGAGGTTGTGCCGCTGCTTGTAATCAATGCCGTCATTGTCGGCATACGAGATGACGCCGTGCCAATAACACTGG
>JAIDLK010000075.1 GCA_029051085.1 Alphaproteobacteria bacterium
CCTGATTCACGTGTAAAGGTATTTATGATACCTACAAACGAAGAGCTGGTTCTGGTTGAAGACACCGTTGCAATTATGAACGGCACATATAATCCGGATCATGTAAAAATGGATTATTCGTTTGCGAAATAAAAAAGCCCCCCCAACCGGGGGATTTTTTTTGACATTTTATCTATAAATTTTGTATCCTTGCCCATAAGTACGGGGGAGAGTATGAAATATCTTTTTCAGTTTTGCATCATAATGGTGTTTGTCGCGCTTGGGGAACTGATGGAATATTTGATTCCGCTGCCAATCGCAGGCAGTATTTACGGACTTGTCCTGTTGTTTTGTGCGCTGGCAACGGGGCTGGTTAAATTGTCATGGGTCTGTGATGTTGCGGATTGGTTTCATGGCATCATGGGGCTGTTTTTTGTCGCGCCCGCGGTGGCGATTATAAATATATGGGGTGACGTGGCCGATGTCTGGTGGCGGTTGGTATTGCTGCTTGTAATAACATACTTTGTTTCAATGATAACAACCGGGGTAACGGCCCAGGCGTTAATAAAAGACAAAAAAAGCAAAGAGGTTCGGCAATGATGGAATTTTTAAACGCCTCTCCTTATTTTGGGGTCGCCTTGACGTTGTTAATGTTTTTGGTTGCGGTAAAAATCAATCGGCGCTTTCCCGGCGCGTTAACAACACCTTTGTTTCTGGCGACAATTTTGGTTGTTATATTTTTATCGGTATTTGATATTTCCTATGATGCGTATAACAAGGGGGCTCAGTATATAACATACTTTTTGGTCCCGGTTACGGTCTGCTTTGCCGTACCTATGTATCGCCAGATGCCGCTGCTTAAAAAGCATGCGCCGGCAATATTGCTTGCGATGGCAATTGGTGTTGCATCCTCCGTATTTGCCGTATGCCTGATGTGCATATTCTTGGGGCTGGGGGATATTGTTGCGCGGTCCTTGGCGGCAATATCGGTTACTACCGCAATTGCGATTGGTATTACAGAAAAACTGGGTGGGGTGGTTGCGCTGACCGTATCGTCTGTGATTGTCACAGGCATTCTGGGCGCATCGGTCAGTGACATGGTCTGTCGCAGGTTCGGGCTTACCAATCCGATTGCGCGTGGCCTGGCTATTGGGAATGCATCGCATGCGGCGGGTACGACCAAGGCGATGGAAATGGGCCCGGTCGAAGGTGCGATGAGCAGTCTTGCCATCGTTATCTCGGGCTTGATGACGGCTGTGGCCGCACCATTGATTGTAACAATGTTTTTTGGCGGTTAAAAATGCGGCAATATGTTCGTGTAATATGGAGGAAATCCTAAATAAGAACCTTTTCTCAAATGCAGTATTCACATTGAAACTGAATATTAAACAGGTTATAATTCGTCTGTCTTTAATCTTTAAGACATTACAAACCTTGAAAGGAGAAAAAACAGATGAGAGGATTGACAAACTATATTTTGAAACCGTTGACATTCATCGGCGCTTTGAACTGGGGGCTGGTTGGCTTGTTCGGTTTCAATTTTGTGACATTTTTGTTCGGACCGGCAACCGTTGCCAGCAGCATTGTTTACTGCATAATTGGTATCGCGGCTTTGCTGTGGCTGATAGTCATGTTTGTTGACAAACCAATCCGCGGCGAACGATAAAACCGCAAATATATTCATGTCAATTTTGCACTCCTGAGACGGGGTGCTTTTTTTTATAAATAAAAATCCTCTTTTCAATTGTGGGGCGGGGCGCTATATTTTTATATATGAAACATTTTATAGATGCGCATTGTCATTTCAATCAGGCCGCATTTGCCGGCTATAGCGGTCCGGGGCATTTTATATGCAATTCGGTTACCACAGATGATTGGGGGCCTATAATCGCCGCCGCCACCAAAGATAAGTGTATTCATCCCGCCATCGGTTTGCACCCATGGCATGTATGTGGGGCGAATTCAAGTTGCCTTGACGAATTGCGACGATTATTAACGGAAAATCCGTCCGTAATGGTTGGGGAAATAGGGCTGGATGCCGCCCGGGATAACCTGCCTGTCCAATGTGATATGTTTGCCGCCCAGTATCTGATTGCGGCCGAAATGAAACGGTCGGCGCATACGCATTGCGTGCGTGCATGGGATAAAATGTTGCACTTTTTCAAGGCGCTGCCGACACCACCGGTGGTGGTCGCGCATCGCTTTTCCGGTAATGCCAATATATTGGCGTCCGCCTGTGCAATTTCTGACAGTATTTATTTTTCATACCGTGATGTTGATGCCGCGCGCCTGGGGCATGTTGTTGCGCAAACACCCATGGACAGAATTCTGGTTGAGACGGACGGGGCCGCCCCCGATATGGAAAAGATACGTGATGCCATATCTAACATTGCACAAATTCATGGCAAAACCTTCACAGATATGGCAGATATTATATATGATAATTCTTTACGGGTGATAAACAATGGACAGACTGCATAGAACAAGAATGTTATTGGGGGACTCCGGTGTCGAGCGTTTACGCAATTCGACTGTTATGGTTGTGGGCGTCGGTGCGGTCGGCTCATTTGCTGTGGAAAGTTTGGCGCGCAGTGGCATCGGGCATCTGATTCTAGTTGATGCCGATGTTGTTGAAGAGTCAAATATAAACCGCCAGCTGTTTGCGCTGGACTCCACTGTTGGCCAACCAAAGGTGGATGTTGCCGCGGCGCGTATTCATGATATAAATCCGGATATACGCGTTGATGCATTGCGGCTGTTTTTTGACGAAAAGACGAATTTGGATTGCCGCCCTGATTATATCATTGATGCAATCGATACCACCGAGTCAAAGGTTGCATTGGCGCGCTGGGCCCAGAATGCCGGCATCCCCATGGTTTCCAGCATGGGCGCGGCACGCAAGACGGATATATCCCGGATATGTGTCGGGCCGCTGTCAAAAACGACGGTATGCCCGCTGGCGGCACGAATGCGGCGCTTGGTTCGGGATGCAGGGCTGGCTGATTTTGATGTGGTATATTCCACCCAGCCTGCCATTGCCGCAACCGCTGCCGGCCGTACGTTTGGCTCGTTGATAACCGTAACCGGCGCTTTTGGGCTAACGCTTGCCAATTATGTGATAATGAACCTCTCAGATTCATAATGCGTACCACTTTTGTATGTGGTATAATTAGCGCAAATGATTGCCGGAATTTTTGTTTTTTCTTTATTGGCGGCCCCTGTCATCGCGCCCGAAGATGTACCGCCCGCATCACCGATTTATGCCGGTATCGCCATCGGTGATACGGTCGAATTGCCGGATGTTAATGAATCGGATGCGTCGCATCCGGCTGTTCCGCCCCAGACGCCGCTGGTGTCAATAAATACCGATGTCTTGGACATGAGCTGGACCGGTGCCATGGAATTATCAGACCCGATGCTGCGCCCGTCCGGTATTGTTCTGCCGTTTTTGGAATCTTATCCGATTGATAATCTTGAGGTAAAATTTCGGCTTCTGAACGTAAAGTTTTAAATCCGGGATGTCCCGGATTTATTAGTTTGTATAAAAACAATCTGATGTAAATGTATATGCCCCGGTATCATCTGACATGGTGGTATTTGCGGGTATATGGCATGATGTAATCTCGGTCGCGCCCGCAACGGTTGTTCCATATATTCCCCCTGATGCAGGGCATCTTGTACACCCCGATGTTCCGTTCGTAGACTTTCCGTAATACCCGGGCGCACATTGGTATGCCACTGTTTCATAGCATGTGTTGCAATTACATGTGCGCGTAGTCTTTTTTTGATATCCTGTATTCGCTGCGGACCAGATGGTATCGCTGGTACAATTTGTGCATCCATTACAGTTTTCAATGCATGTATAAAAGGAGGCCTCGTTTGAACAGCCTGCCAATCTTCCCGTTGTTCTCTCCGTTCTGGTATATCCGGTTGGACAGTTCATGCATGAATAGACCTTGTTATCGCCATAACATGTAGATATCTTGCTTAAGCAGTTGGACGTTAAATCTATTTCTGCATACGATGTGGCTGAAACGCCACATGCTGATGCCATACATGCCGAGGTCACTGCATTTGCGCCGCCGGTTACAAGGCTTAGTATGCCTGCGGCGGCTATTATTTTTATCATATTTCGTTCTCCTGTTGTTTTTGTAAACAAAAAACCACCGGAAATTCTGGTGGCAGGAGGTTCGAAACTATCTTAAAGAATAGCGGTGTACTTTCAATATATAATACACCCCTCCTGCCTGAACAGACAGGAGACGTTTAACGTCCGTATGACGCTTTAAGAGAGGTTTCGACGCCTCAACATCGGAATGCCCGATGTCAAAACGATTATGTCATAGATTATGGATTTTTACCAGTGATTTATTGATTGGAAATTGTGCGCTCAAATTCTGCTTCATCCCAGACTGTAATCCCCAGTTCTTCTGCTTTTGCCAGCTTGCTGCCGGCCTCGGCCCCGGCCAGAACAACATCAGTCTTGGCGGAAACACTTCCTTGGACTTTGGCGCCCATGCGCTCCAGAATCTCTTTGGCTTCGTCGCGTGTATATTTGGACAGTGTCCCCGTCAGAACAATTTTTTTGCCCGCCAGTGGCCCGTCCGCCGGTTCCGTGACTATTTTAACGTCGCGAACGCGAACTTGCGCCAACAGCGCATCCAGCACGCTTGCATTATGGTCGTCTGCAAAGAAAGACGATATTTCATCGGCCATAATGTCGCCAATACCGTCGATTTGCTTCAGCTTCCATACCGGTGCCGCTCGTACCGCCCCCAGTGTGCCGAATGCATTCGCCAGTATTTTTGCGGTTGCCTGACCGACCTCCGGGATGCCGATTGCATATATAAAACGGTTCAGGTCAATATCGCGTGCCCGCTCAATCGAAGTGTTCAAATTTGCCACCGATTTATCCCCAAACCCGTCCAGCTTTTTTATATCATCGCCATGTCGCGCAATCAGTGTGAATATATCGGCCGGCGTTTCAATCCAGCCGCGTTCTATAAATTGTTCCAACTGGCGCGTCCCCAGTCCTTCAATATCAAATCCCTTGCGTGACACAAAGTGCTCCAGCTCGCCAATTCTTTGTGCCGGGCACCCCAGTGTATTTATGCAGCGGCGCGCAACCTGGCCGGCTTCTTGGACAACCGCGCCGCCGCATACGGGACATGTGGCCGGAAATTCAAATTCCGTGCCGCCGGCGGATTCCGCAACCGCGACAATCTGGGGAATTACATCCCCCGCGCGCTGAACAGTAACACGGTCGCCAACCCGTACGCCCAGACGCGTTATCTCATCGGCATTATGCAGGGTTGCGCGTGATACCACCACGCCACCGATATTTATGGGCTCCAACTCGGCCACCGGGGTTAAAACGCCTGTGCGGCCCACCTGAACCGTTATCGCGTTTAGTGCCGTAATCGCACGCGCCGCCGGGAATTTGTAGGCAACCTCCCATCGCGGGCTGTTGGCGCGGGCCCCCATGCGTTCCTGTAAATCAACGTTGTTAACTTTCAGCACCAGCCCGTCTATATCAAACGGGATATCCGCGCGCTGCATCATAATGTCGTTATATGCCGCTTGAATTTGCTCTAAAGTATGTGCCTTGTGCGCCCACTTTTTAGTTGTTTTAAATCCCCATGATTCCAATCGGTCGAAAAATTCACTTTGCGTTTCCCAGTCGCGTGATGATAATTCTCCATATGTATACCCAAATGCCGACAGTCGGCGCGTTGCAGTTACTTCCGGGTTAAGCTGACGCAGGCTGCCCGCCGCGGCATTTCGCGGATTTGCAAACACTTTATCGCCGCGCGCGCCCGCGGCCTCGTTTAATGCGATAAAGTCGCCGCGCATCATGTAAACTTCGCCGCGTATTTCAATAACCTCCGGGAAATCCCCGGACAATTTTTGTGGAATATCTGGAATAGTGCGCAGGTTTTCCGTTATATCCTCGCCAATGGTACCGCTCCCGCGTGTCAGGCCGCGTACAAACACCCCGTTTTCATAGCGTGCGGAATAAGACACCCCGTCGACTTTCAGCTCTATAAACAAATCCTTGTCGGCCAGCTTATCAAACCAATCTGCCACTTCTTTTTCATCAAACACATCGGAAATCGACAGCATGGGCACGCTGTGCGGGTGCGATTTGAATTTTTCCGCAACCGCTGCGCCAACGTGTGTTGACGCCCCCGCCGCGGCCAGTTCCGGGTATTCTTCCTCTATCGCCAACGCGCGCCGTTTTGCCGCGTCATATGTCGCGTCATCTACAATCGGCGCATCATTTTGATGGTACGCAATATCCCATTCTTTTAATTTTTTTAACAACTCCGCGTGTTCGCCGCGCACGAATAAATCAGGTATTTTAGACATGTTCTGATTATAGAAAAATCCAATCCGCCTGTGCAATGGGAAAAAGAATGGTGTACAAAAAAATCCCGCCTTTCGGCGGGTGTTTTTATTTTTCTTCCAGACCTTTCAGCAAAACGTCTTTCAGCTCGTTCGGCATCATCCCGGTGGTCGAATAACCGCAGTCCACGTGATGGATTTCGCCGGTCACTGCCGATGACAAATCGCTGAACAAATATACGGCCGCGCCGGATACGTCGTCCAGAGTCATATTGCGACGCAACGGTGTCTGTTCTGCATTCAGGCGCAGCATGGCTTTAAAGCCGCCGACGCCGCTTGACGCCAGTGTCATAATCGGCCCGGCGCTGATGGCGTTAACGCGGATTTTGTCGCGTCCCAGGTCGGATGCCAGATAACGAACACTGCTGTCCAGGGCGGATTTCGCAACACCCATAACATTGTAGTTCGGAACAGATTTTTCGCCGCCGAAATAGGTCAGGGCGACAATAGAACCGCCGTCTTTCATCAGCGGCGCCGCGCGACGTGTCAAATCAACCAGCGAATATACGGAAATATCCATTGTATTCTTAAAGTTGTCGCGGCTTGTGTCGGCATAACGGCCGGTCAGTTCATTTTTATCGGAAAATGCAATTGCATGCAAAACGCCGTCCAGATGTCCCCATTCTTTCTCGATTGCGGCAAACAGAGCGTCCATTTGCTCATCATTTTGAACATTGCATTCCTGCACAAACTTTGCATTGATGGATTCGGCCAACGGTCGAACGCGTTTTTCCAGATTTGGCATGGCATAAGGCATGGCGATTTCCGCACCCATTTCATGCGCGCGCTTTGCAATAGCCCATGCCATGGACCAATCGTTGGCCACGCCTGTAATCAGAATCTTTTTCCCTTTCAATAACATTTTTAAATCCTTTTTCATGATATTGGACGTAAAAAATATAGCACCAAAAAACGCGAAAATCAATAAATGAAAATCTTCTATGGGCCGTGGTGATGCCGCGGATTTTATCAGCGCGAATTTATAAGGTCCCTATAATTTTTATAATACCATGATTGCGATTGCACAGCCTTTATTGTCGCCTGCAAAGATTCAGATGGTGTTGAATGAATAAAATCCCAATGTTTTTTCAAAGCCGCCTTATTTATACTACCAATGTGTTTGGGGTAGGCGTGGAACAGACACTGGCACACTTGGGGATGTGCCATCTGAACCGCAGGATCTACATGTTGAATATAGGAGGGATGGTAAGCTACCACGCTGCAACATACGTCAACATATTGCATTTGCAGTGAACTTGGAAATGCTGTAAATGCCTCCGGATCTTTATCAATGGCAATGCGGCCCAGTTCCGGATATTTTAATCGCGCCCATTCTGGCAGATATTTGTAGTTGTAGGCCTTTTGATTAATCAAATCCAAGCACAGTTTATACGTCAGGAGCCTTGCGGGCGCCATACGTATTATGCTTTCATCCGCTGATACCGCGTTCATAAAATCTGGAAGCGTCCAATATTGCAAGGGGATATAGCGTATTAATTCCGGTGCACGCATTAAAACGAACCTGCATAACCGGGGTGTTTTTGCGTGTTCTGGAATTTTTGAAATCAAACGCGGATTTTTGTTCAACAAATCATCATACAAAGATGGGTCCGCGGCAAATTCGGTCGCATTAATATTTTCATAGGCAACATCCGGATTATTTGCAATCGCAGCCCGCAATATTTGCGGATTTGCAGCCCTGATTGGGGCCGGAACATATTTTAAAAGTGATGCATCATATGCTACCACAAACTCATATAATCCGGGATTATGCATCCCAATATCCGCGCACAAATATTTTATTAATGCAGGGCGTCTTCTAATTTCACGAATTACCGCATCTGGGATCATCTTTTGAATTGCCGGATTCATTGATTCCAACCCGGACGAGGTGGGTTTCATTTCCAGATATTGCCGCCATATATCCAAGTGCTGTTTTTGCGCGGATATGGGGAGTGCAACAATGTTCTCTGGCGATTCCTTTAATAACGCCAATGTATTTTGATAAATTTGTGGATGCTTCTTTAAAACGATTTTGGAAATGCCATGTAATTCCGAAGGATCGTTTTCGACCAATTTTTTTAACAAGTCAGGGTGTGTGACCTGATATTTCAATCCCATACAAGAGGTCTTGCGCTTCATAATCGACAGTTGATGCCAAATATCGGGGTGCGCAATAAAAACCTCGGCATCCACATGCTTTAGCATGCTGCGTGACTGATTTACAGCAGTTACACATAAATCAGGATGCGCAAGCTGCATTTGCTTGGGGACAAATTCCAGGTTGCGTTCGTCTCTTGACACCGCTGTTCGACACACGTCATATGTCCGCAGCGTTTCCGGAACATACTGCAACGTTGGCGACATTAATTCCCAATCGTCATCATCCAAATCCTTGGTAGCCTTGCCAATATTTGCAATAACAAGCGCTAAGTTTTCATCACGAAATTCAGCCGGCACAAACTTAATCGCTCTCGGCTCGTTTTTGACGGCCGCACAGCATAAAGCGTGTGATATTTCGTCCGTCGGAACCTCTCCTAATCTTAATCCGTTTAATTTAACAGCACAAAAGTGTTGTTGCGCAAAATATTCCCTGTAGCTATCAGAATTTGTTGGCATATGTGACACCTCTTTTAATAAATTTATATATCTATATAAACTGAAAAACAAGCCAAATTACAAATCCGCAAAAACATCTTGACTTGATGGGAATGATAGTATAACATACACAGGCAATTCGGGCATAGTTCAGTCGGTAGAACAACGGACTGTTAATCCGTATGTCGCTGGTTCGAGTCCAGCTGCCCGAGCCAAGGATTAGACCGCAAAATCGTTTGATTTTGCGGTATTTTTTGATTTAACACTTTCGATTTTGGTTGTTTTAAACACACCACGATACACCCGGAAATACACATATTTCTACACAGCAGCTACACAGAAAGAACATGACGCCCCGGCGTCCCCGGACGACCAGCGCAGAATAAACTACTGGACGACGGCGTTTTATTAAGCACAAATGCGACAACCAAAAGGATTGCCTATGAAATACACGCATTTTGATGATATCGCACCAAACAACCGCACACGCACAGACTTTGCGATGCTGTACTTTGCCGCTATGCGCACCATGCGTAAATTAGAGGCCGCCATCCGTAAAACCAATACCGGCTGTCTTACCGGCCGCCAGGCCGGCCTCTTGCTCCACATCCAGCACAAATTTACCCAGATGGTTGCAGCCTGGAAATCGCAACAAAATAAATATAAGGAGTAATTAAAATGCCAGACATAACAATGTGTGCCAATAAGAAATGCCCTCTTAGAGATATGCGCTATCGATATCGGGCAATTCCAGACAGATATCAAGCATATGCCTTATTTGAGCCTAAAAAAACATTGTTGGTTGCGAGTCTTTCTGGAATTGCAGAGGTTACAAACTGCGCCCTACAGAAGAAGTAGACAAACAGAAAACACCGTTTGATATGTAATTTTCTCTCGTAAAATGCCTTGATTTATATCGGTCTTTTTTTCTACAATCATCGTAAGGAAAGGATTTGGATTGATTGCTATACCAGCGCGATTGCCGGAATATTCAGATTGCAAGCCCGTATTAAAATGGGCCGGCGGCAAGGGTCAATTACTGGACCAAATCGAACAAAAATTGCCATTAAAACTAAAAATGGGCGGAATCAAACGATACATAGAGCCTTTTGTTGGTGGCGGTGCCGTATTCTTTGATATCTATAACAATTATCAAATCCAAGAAGCATTTCTGTTTGACGTAAACCCGGAACTGGTCATTCTATATAACGTCATAAAGCGCGATGTTGAAAGTCTGATATTGGAACTAAACAAGATCCAAACAGAATATCGTTTGACCGAAGATACCAAGGCTTATTATTACACCAGACGTGATGAATATAACGCCCTTGATAAAAACATCGATGCGAACACTTATCGGACGTCATTCGTTCGCCGGGCGGCGTTAACCATATTCTTGAACCGGACTTGTTTTAATGGGTTGTTCCGCGTAAATAGCAAGAATCAGTTTAATGTGCCAATGGGCAAATATACAAATCCGCGCATTTTGGACGAAGATAACTTACGCAATGTGTCTGATGCACTGCAAATAGCAACTGTTATACAATGCGATTTTGCGCGTGCGGCGGACTTTGTGACACCGGACACATTTATATACTATGACCCACCGTATCGCCCAATCCGTGAAACATCATCATTTAATTCGTATGCGGTTGGCGATTTTGATGATGACGAGCAAATACGCCTGAAAACCATATTTGATAAATGCCATCATGCCGGCGCATTGCAAATGCTAAGCAACTCAGACCCAACAAATTATGCTAATGACCCGTTCTTTGACGATTTGTACCAGGACTATAACATAAATCGGATTCTGGCCAAGCGTATGATAAATGCCAAGGCGGATGGCCGCGGTGAAATTCACGAGTTGTTGATTACGAATTATGACTAAAAAACAATACCGTCTTTATTGTGCCGATTGCTTGGAAAAATTGGCAGAAATCCCAGAAAATACATTTGATATGATTTTTGCAGACCCGCCGTACCTGCTGTCCAACGGCGGTATTACGTGTAAAAATGGTTGCGTTGTTTCTGTGAACAAAGGCGATTGGGATAAATCGCATGGCCTAAGCGAGGATTTTGAGTTTCATAAAAGATGGCTTTGCGCATGTCATCGCGTATTGAAGCCAAATGGAACCTTGTGGGTTAGTGGCACATATCACAGCATATATTCATGTGGCTTTGCGATGCAGTTGCTGGGGTTTCATATATTGAACGACATTGCATGGTTCAAGCCGAACGCCAGCCCGAATATGTCATGCCGCTATTTCACCGCCAGTCATGAAACACTGCTGTGGGCGCGAAAGTCAAAAAACGCCAAACACACGTTCAATTATGAGGCGATGAAAAGCGGCTATTTCCCAAAGGATTTTATAAAAAAGCCAGATTGCCAAATGCGCAGTGTCTGGGCAATCGGAACGCCGACCAAGTCTGAAAAGATATATGGTAAACACCCGACCCAGAAACCGGTTGAACTATTGGAACGTATCGTTCTGGCATCCACGAATCCGGGCGATTTGATTTTAGACCCCTTTATGGGCAGTGGTACAACCGGTGTCGCGGCACTTAAACACGGACGGCGTTTTGTCGGCATAGACACGGTATCACAATTTATTGAATTGGCTGAAAAAAGATTATATGATGCATCTGAAAAGAAGGATAAAAAATGAAGGCAAATGGTATTGGCGGCGCGAACACGAAAACAGGGTTAGTCTTTGAAGGCAAGACTGATTTGCGCACTTTTTTATGTTCTCAGCCTGGATATAGTTGTGAGGATAACAAACAAGGTTGGGTCACCGTTTTGTATAAAGGCGAAGATGTTGCATTCATTTTCAAGAAAACAGCATTATATAAATTTTTAGAATATCGCGGAATTGATTGGCGTTCTATTTTATCCAAACGCCTGTTGCCGGACGATTCCATATATGTCGTCATCAACAACACGTTCTTTATAATTGAATGTAAGTTCCAACAGGTCGCCGGTTCTGTGGATGAAAAACTGCAAACCTGTGATTTTAAGAAAAAGCAATATAAGAAACTGTTGGCACAGTTGAATATGGAGGTGGAATATATCTACCTGCTCAGTGACTGGTTCAAACAACCGTGCTATCAAGATGTATTAGATTACATCGTTTCGGTGGGTTGTTCGTACTATTTTGAATATATCCCATTACAAAAATTCGGGTTGCCCGTACCAAAATATAATTAGATTGTTGTGTAATAACTATATGAGGGTAAACCATGGGATTAAAAAATGGCGATTATGGGGAAGCAAACGTTATCAAAACAGCGCTTGTCAACTTTTTGTTAGACACTAATGGTGCAGAACTCATTATAAATGAATTACCATTTTTATCCTGCAAGAGAGCTGCAGATCTTGCAGCAATAAAAGATGGTAATTTGATTGGCTTTGAAATTAAAAGCAAAGTTGATAATTTGCGGACAATGTTGGCTCAGATTGCAGATTATCAAAAAATATTTAATTCTGTTTATTTGGTTTATTCTCACAAATTCATAAATTCTATCGAAATAAAGCATATTCCTAAAGCTGTAGGGCTAATAATGGTAGATGATGCAAATGGCTTAATATTAAAGAGGAAGGCAATCTCTAAAATTTCTTTGGATAAATCTGCTATGATATCTGTGTTATGGAGAAAAGATCTTGAAAAGTTAGTCAAACAGAATAGGAATTTAGATTTTGAGCAACTTAAAGAAATGGTCACCAGGCAATGCACAATAAAAAGAATACAAAAACAAATTGCATTCTCTCTATATGAACGCTACGGAGAAGGTTATGAATTATTGCTCAAAGAAAAGGGTCAAAGAGTAATAATAGAAGATTTGAGCTATATCACAAGTACAAAAAAGCACCTTGTTGCCTTTTAAGATATAAATATTGCATCGTCAAATACAGATTGGAGCGTACAGCAATCCAATAAGAAGGAGCTTTACCTTCTGTGCCGCCTAGTGCTTTTGCTTCTATTTTTTTGTCACCATCTGCATTTAGTTCGCTTATACGAACATATTGTCTAGAAAGCAATACTTTTTTTGCCAAACCTACATATTCTGAACTGGTGTTACGCCCCGTTCCCCTTAAAAAATGATATTTAACAGGCTTTTTTGTTCTTAAATCTCGTTCTATAAAATCTATTCTTGGATACCAGCCGCCGCCGCCCATTTCATATCGACTAGGATAGATAGATGCAAAATCTCCGTGAAAAACTTTTGAACCTAATTTTTGCTTTATAGAGTCAACAATCCGATTTTCCGTTATATCTATACTCCCCTGAATTCGATCTATTTCTATGACAGATGCGGGAAAACTCGATGAGACTGGGATAAGGCCCTTTATTTTAGACACGTTTATACCATCTACATATTGCAATATATTTGCTTCATCAAACTTCTTAACATAATCAAAATCTAATATCACAAAAAGCTTGTCTTGGCCTACAATGTCGACAATAAAAGCAATAATTTGATTGATTATTTCTGGCTCTGTTTTGGGCAATTTTACTGCTAAATAATCAAATTGCGCATTTAACTCTATTATCTGTTTTTGTACGTCTTCTCTATAGGTGGTATCAAATTGAATAGTTGGAATAACCAAGCGCTTAAAATCATCGTCCCTTTTGAGAAAGTCCACCCAATTTTTGTATCCATTTTCTGGGTTTAGCAAACCACTTCCAGTACTTCCAAGACCGTCATATTTTAAAGATTTATCATCTGTTATATCTAAAATAAATCTTCTATTGCCCATAAGTGTTAAAATCTTTGTTATTTTCTTATTTATATCTCCTGGACGTTTAGTGCCTCTCCGACTTTCGTCTTTACAATTTTTAGAGTAGGTATAACCAAGTTCACCCGTCATTTCAATAATAGGCAATATTTCATCTTTAACAGTATCGTCTAATAAATCATAGGCGTTTACCTCAGATGGTCGCGTCTTCAATATAGGGAAATAACAGTATCTTGACATATTTAATACTCCGATATTAGACCTAGCTTATAAAGTCTATAGCGAACTGCTGGTGTCGATAAACAAAACTTATCGGCCAACGCAGATATCGTATTATATCCTTCATTTATATATTCATATATTTTATGCTCTGGCATAAGAAATTCTGACGCAAAGTTATTTGCCTCTTGCTCTACTTGATCGGTATTTTCATCTCTAAAAAATATTATATCTTTCGGTATGCTTTGCTTGTCTTTATGAAGTAAAAAATGTCCTAGTTCATGGGCGATTGTAAAACGTTTCCGGCGCTCATTTTCAAACTTATTTACAAAAATACACCACCGATCATCGAGGATGTTTAAAAAGCCAGAGGCTTTTTCTCCCAGATCTCGTTCCATTATTTTCAGACTAAATAGATTTTCTACAACCCACTTTATATCAAGGGGCTCTGTCTTTTTTTCTTTTTGAGCCATACTCCATACTTCTTTAATGGATGGATATTTTGTTGGACCCAAAACCTCTGGCTTTACAGAATGCTGTTGTTTATTGGAAATAAAATTTGACCAGTTAGATAAATCTGTAGCCATTATTTACCTCCCTTGTTTTTGCGTACTACGCGTTTTGCAGCCGGCACAACATTTAATACTGCCTGATTAGCTTCTTGTATTTCATCGGATAACTTATTTCTCATAGTCTCATATTCTTCTCGCGCAATACTGCGTATTTTCTCTTCGTCAAGTTCTTCGGCTAAATAATCTGATACATTGTTTTTCAGAAATTTTGAAAGTTTATCTTCCACGCATATATCAAACCAATTTGCTTGAAGTTCTTTATGTAGACTATCTCTCATCCGACCACCGAGAACGAACCAAGACACAACGGCAAAGAACCCCAACAACGCAATCAAAATTGTTATTATTATATCATAATATCTAAGCGTATCTTCATAAACAAGGGACACCGGGATAATTTTATTTCTCTGTATAAGATGTTGTATAGCTGCGTGCTCATCATCTGTGATTGTGTTAAAATCTGTTTCTATAATAACATAGCTATCTGCGTATCTATTGGAGAAAAATGCTCTTGATGCGACCGAACCGCCAGTTATAAAAATGCAACAAATTGCCACCCAAGCTGTAGCACATCCTATATGCCGAAAACAACACTTAAGATTTTTTACCACACGTTGCAAATGTCTCATTATTTCTACCCCTTCTCTTGATTTAGTATAACAAAATCAATTGATTTTTCAATAGCCTTTTATTATATATTATTATGCACCACATAGTTTCGAGCTTCATTATCTAGCTAAATCCACGGCACATCTAATCCAATAGTCTTGCAGACAGCTTTGGCCACCTTGAATTTGGTATAGCGAGCACACCAACACACTCAACGCTTCTTCGTCATGCATAGCTCCAATATATCCTTTTAATAACTTACCTCGTCAATGTGCGTTTTTTTATACGCTATTCTATAAAAACATTTTGCGGTGCATCACTATAAGCGCCGCCCAGAAACACCTGTCTATCATTATCTCTTGTAGTTCTTATTCTAGCTCTTCTATCCCTACATCGGTCAGGTAGTTCCATAGTTTGTCATAGAAGGTACGCTGTCTGGTTGCGTCTGCGTCATCGCCACAAGGGACAAATATCACAAAACCTTCACGTGAGCGGGTCAGAAGTACACGATAAGCATTTTTCAAATAGCGGCGTTCATCTTCATTTCTGATCGACACCCAATGAGAACCTCTGGTTTTATAGTACTGAAACTGACCATCTTCATACCGATAATCGGCATCCCATGCAACCACGGCGTAATCTATTTCAAGTCCTTGGGTGTCAAATTCACTGGCTACTTCTTCCATGAAATAGGATGATTTAATATCATCGCGGTCACCTAGAAACCATTTTTCAGGCTTACACTTACTTTCAACCCATATTCCATCTGCGCGAAGTCTGGTACCTTTTGAGCTGGCAATTAAACCGTGTCGCAATGTTTTTCCAGCCGTTTGTTCATGCGCCCACCGCTTTGCTCGTGCCAGATCACGCGTTATATAAATAGGGTAAATACTGGACAGTCGTTTATATTTCTCTGCGGCCGTGGCGGCATCTCCATCCAGTAAGGAGTCAACAAATCCGGCCACGTCTTGTGTTCTATGCGCACGCACAGACACAGACAGATGCAATTCTTTTACGGTTTCGCATTTTAACCCATTTGTTAGTTCCATAAACGATTGGTTGCCCAGATAGTCTTTGGTGGTCATATCACCTGATACATAAACGTTCCAATCGGGGAAAGAACGTCGCAACGATGCAAACCATTCTTGGATTCCGGCCTCGCCAGTATTTATGTCCTGGCCACCGCCGACCAGGCACACGATCACAGCCCAATCCTGGTGGCGATTCATATAATCAATCAGCAGCTCCGGCTCGCTCATCGCCAGGAAATGTGCGCACTGCTCATCAGTTAGTCTGCTAAGAACCTGTCCCTTCTTTTTCTGCATAAAATTAGATAGCATAGGCTGATTCCAAGCGCGTTGTGCCTCATCAAATATAACAACATTCTCAACCGGTGAATTTTGCGTATTATTCAAGGACGCATCCCGAAACCCATGAATAATTTGGATAAAGGACTTCGTGCTTTCGCGCGCTTTGGCCAACGGCGTTCCGTGCTGGCTGTGGTCGTCTGCCGCCAACGCTTCACGTAAAACAGAAACCAACGGTTGGTTTCCTGTTAACAGACATGCGCCACTTTGGCCGGTTGTTTTCTGATTTTCTATTGCAATATTTAGACCTGCCAGTGTTTTTCCCGCACCAGGAACACCGGTTATAAAACAAATTGATTTTTGCTGATTATGTTTAGACTTCTCTATGATTTGTTGAACTGCATCAGATGTCTTGGTTAAGTTCTCTGCTGCGGTGTTTCGCGCAATATTATCAACAGAGTGGTTTATGTATAAGTTTTTGGCGGCTTCAATAATTGTTGGTGTCGGGGCATATCTGGAATTAGCCCAGGCGTCAACATCAAGTGATTTACAAGACGCGTCTGTATTACGAATGATTATATCGCGCAAATCGTCACCGTTGGTTAAAATCACGTCTTCTGGTGCACCTGGTTTACGATAGTCATCTTGAACATTAGTTGCTATCAGAACGGGCACAATTTTACACCCACGGCTTTCTTCGTGATAGTTTTCTAAATCAAACGCATATGTGCGCACCTGACGCATTGCATCACCGGAATATGAAGTGGCCCCAACTTTGAATTCCAATACAAAAATAGTATTTTTTATCAGCAAAATGTTATCTATGCGACCGCCCACGCGCGGCAACGTATATTCAAACAAAATGCTGCCGCACGGCGAATGCGCCAATGCCCGCTTTAACAAGCGAATTTGTTCAATCCAGGCGTCTTTTTGTGTCGCCACAGTATCATACCTGTCACCATAAGCAATTATGCCGAATATTTCGTCTTCAGTCTGAACTAAAAAGTTTTGAATACTGTTTTTGTAGAATGCCGC
The DNA here is from genome assembly GCA_029051085.1 of Alphaproteobacteria bacterium. Taxonomy (GTDB): domain Bacteria; phylum Pseudomonadota; class Alphaproteobacteria; order Rs-D84; family Rs-D84; genus Enterousia. Next base: position 17,463 of record JAIDLK010000075.1, read on the forward strand.
GCTCATTTTACTTTTCCATGGTTACCAATTTTTGAGAGACGATTTTATCTGCCGGCAGTTGCGGATGTGATAACAATTCTGACAACGGCACCCAATGCATTTTGTCATGAACCCGCAACTGTATGTCGCCTGTATATTGTGCAATTTCATAAGCATGCAGTTCGATGACCTTGCCTGATTCTGTTGTATGTTTCGCAATAATGACCAATTCGCCAATTTTCGCATCAATGCCAAGTTCTTCATACAATTCGCGATGCAGGCAGGCTGGACCGTCTTCGCCATCCTCGAACTTGCCGCCAGGATACTCCCAGGTCCCTGCCAATGGTTGATCGGATGCACGACGCATCAGCAAAACTTTATCCTTATCTCTAAAAATCGCGGCGGTTACTTTCATTTCAGAATCCTTTCCTGGTTATTTCATTCTGCACTGTATATTTATCTTTGTAAAGGCCCGATTTTTGGTGGTTTTGGATATTGAGTGTTTTAGATTGGTTAGGGTTGTTTTAGGGTGAGTTTTTTGGAAATTTTTGGACCAAGAGTTATTTAAACCGCCTGACGTAATTTCTCAACAAGTTTTCAACAAAATTTTTTGCATTACTACTTTCACTACTTTTACTTTTTTCTTTTATTTTATATTTTCTTTTTCTTACACTTTCACTTATTCTTACCGCCGATTTCAGTTCTGAATTCAGACTTGATTTCAGAGCTGATTTCTATTCTGATTTCAGAGTTTAAATCATAGCGTCGAATGTTTGGTAGGCCAACCCGCAGATTCAGGCAAGTGCGCACCCATGGTGCGCACTTAGTGGTTTGTTTTTACTATATAATATTTTTGTGCGTTAAATCAGGTGCGCACCTGGTGCGCACCCAAAAATCCCAGAAATCCGCCAAAAAAGTGTCAAAATGCGCACCTGCGCACCATCTTTTTGTGCAGCGTGTAGAAAGGTTTTGCGGTCGCCTTTACCCGCATTAGGAAAATCCTGTCACAGAACCTATTTATTTTTAATTATTTGATTTTAGCCACAAATCGCATTTGCCACATTGTTGATGGCGCGGTAGGTGCTGCTGTCCATGATGTGGGTATAGCCCTCGGTCGTGGTGATGCGACTGTGGCCGGCCGCCTCTTTCATAGCCGCCATATTTTCACCGATGTTCGCGCCCATGCTGATGAACGAGTGTCGCAGGTCGTGTATGCGCATATGCGGCAGTTTTGCATATTTTAAGGCCCATTCAAACGGTTTGCGAATGTTATTGATTGGTTTTGTGATATTTCCGACGCCTGGGAACACATATTGACTGCCCAGTTCGGCGGCCTCGGCCAGCGCAGTTTCCAGATACGGTATCACCGCGTCCGACAGTTTCACATCCCGGGCACCGGTTTTGCTGTCTTTCAGATGTATTACCTTATGCATCAAGACGACTTCGTCTACCTCCAGTCCTGTAATCTCAGACGCGCGGCATCCGGTCAGCATCAGCACGCGCAGCGCGTTAAACAGGCGTGGATGCATATCGGTGACACGCGGTCCAACGTCCAGCGCATGCGACAATGCGCGATAGCCATTCTGGTCCAGGATTTGTGGTTTGTATGTTTTATTCGCGCCTTTGCGGACATATTTGCACGGGTTGGAATTGCGATCGACGTACTTATACGACTCGCACCAGTCCCAGAAACTGGACACCAGCGACAAGGCCTTGTTCGCGGTCGCAAACGACGTCTTTTTAGCCCATTTGGCATAGGCGTCCATGATATGCCGTTCTTCTATCTCGCGCATGTGCATTTTGCCGAATATCGGGCCGATATAAAGCCTGTATTGCGCGTGGTTGGCAATCTGTGTCTTGGGCTTTTTGTAAATCTTGGCGTATTTATCCATATACTGCGGAAACAGGTCGCAGAACAATTCCCCACGGTCTTTTTCCTGCTGGGCGGCCTGATCCTTTTTATCCTGTATCGGGTCGTGTCCCAGCGCAATTTCATGCCGCAAGGCCCAGGCGCGGTCGCGGATGTCCCGAATTGTAAAGTCGCCATATTGCCCCAGCAGGATATTGCGCTTTTTATCTTTGATTTTACAGCCCAGATAGAATCTGATATGCCGGGTTGCCGCCGAATACCGCAGAAACAGCCCCGGAATGGTGCCATCGCTTATCTGCAGATTTATATCCGACCGCAGCGTCCGAATCCAAGTATCGCGAAACGCCTGAGTATAACATTTCCATTGTTTTTCCATGGCTCACCTCTGTATTTAGGTACACAATGCACGAAAAGAATCATTTATCCAGTGAAAACAATCAGTTTTTACGACTTGCCTTTTGGCGCAGCCATTCGTCCACGTCTGACAGACGATATCGCACCATGCGCCCGATTTTCAGATAAACCGGCCCAATCCCCAGCGCACGATATTGACTAAGCGCCGATACCGACGTTTCCAGATATTTGGCCAACTGTTTTGGGGTAAAAATTTTATCATCCATTGTTTGCTCCTTTGGTTGCATATATGTTTTATAGCCCACCAAAGGCGCACAGTCATGGCAGAAATATCCAAAAATTTCCAAAAGTGTTAAATGTGTGGTTCTGATTTCAGAATACAAAAGTTCCCAGATAATTACCAGATAATGGAAAATATCGTCATTTCTTATAAATGCACAGTCTGGGCCAGCGCATAATTTGACAAAGTTAAAATTATCTTTTACATTGTAACGATATAAGGCAAATAATAATTTACAGAAGTGTAAGTTCCATGAGAAAAACGACTATATTCCCCATACCCGTCAACAGAGAATTAAAGAAGCTGGGGACAGAAATCAAAGAGGCCAGAATTCGTAGAAGAATCACTACTGCGATGATGTGTGAGCGTGCTGGCATAACACGCCCCACATTAGCTAAGGTTGAGCGTGGTGATCCGATGACCTCTATGGGCATTTATGCAAAGGTGCTGTTTGTCCTAAACTTGCACGAAAAACTTGGCGAAATAGCAGATATCAGATATGACCAGATCGGTCTATCTATCGAAGCCGCCAAATTACCAAAAAGAGTCCGACAGATGAAAACCACTGAAGCAAAGTGACTGGAATACTAACAAGAAGGTAGTAACAATATGAACAATATCGCAAATTTATATCGTATTGGCTGTGAAGCACTTGCGTCTGGGGATATAGATATACAACGACGGGCGTTAGCGTATATTGAGGCAAATGTTTTTTCTACAACAAAAAGTGCTGCTTTAACTTATATCAAAAACATATATACTTGCGTTGAGGTCGTTCCAATAAATCAATTGCGCTCTGAATGCGTAACTGATAATTTGCGTGCCTATTGTCAGGCATTATGGGACGAAACGCACATTGGTATGCCACGCGTTAATTTTATTGCTATTGAAAGATTGCAAAACATAAAACATTTTGAAGCCGATACGGTATTATATTACTCAAACAATGGAGTTTTGACGACATCCGATTTGCTTAAACTTGTCGGCCGTGCCTTGTCATGCGTACAATTGATAACCGGCGTAGATACCAGCAAAGCTCGTCAGGCAACCACAGCATTAAAAGGATTGGAATTATTACTGTCCAACAAACACGGCAAGTTAGATGAAATTGGCTATGCCGTGGAAGTTTTTGGCGCCATATCAGAACAAATGACAACGAACCAGGCAATCAAACAAAACATCCTGGGAGCACAGACGACATTATCGCTGGCATTGGATTTCTTTTCTGACACAAAAAAACGTCAGCAATAACTGTGCCAGAAATATAATCTTTTACTTTATAGTTTGCATTTTCTATAACTATAAAGCACAAGGAGACAAGGACAAGTCAACACCAACACTCTTGTCATCGCATGTCTAACAACGCATATTGTTGGAGTAATATACGTTGACTCAACGATAAGCGTGTCTTGTTTTATGATTGTTTTTCGCCCATAAATTCTTGTACTGCGTCATACCAGTCTCTAAACTTTTTATCGCCGACATAACCACAGGTACCACTCCACCAGAACGTTTTGTTTGCTCCCTCATGTGTTTGGGTTGCTTTCATAACACCATATAGCCAAAAGAAGGCATCAAGAGCATCGATTCTTCGCTTTCTTGGCAAATAAGTGCACGCTTTTAGCAATGTGCCATATTTATAGAAAAACACTAATGAAGATCCAAGCTCTATATGTGGACGCGAAGTTTTCAATAATTCTTTGAATTCTTTTTGTTTAAACAATTTTGTTATTCCATCCCTGGCAAAATTATCGTATATCGGAAATTGAAAGTTGGTAATATAGTACCCATACTTTGACAATAACGATATAATTGTATTTGTTTTGCCGTCTTTTTCGCGAGAACCGCATGTTGTATCTAAAAGAATCTCTTTTAGCGGTTCTTTAATTTCATAATTATCTTTTTGATATTCACTAAATAGAGTTGTCGTTTTTGGGTCTTCTAATATATTGCGTAAATTATTTCTTAGCTCCTCATTTTTTATTTCATCTTTCGTTGTCCCTATTATACGTGCAACAGAATATATTTTAGCCAACATCTCCACTTTTAGCATCAAATCTGCATCTTTATAGGCTTTATCTTGAAAAATTGCTTGTAAAAATTTGCCGTCGTGCGCCCCCTTTGTTTTAGCGCGTAATTTAATAGCTTTTGTGGCCAATCGGGCCAATTTTTTTAGTTTTTTGTTCAATTCGGTGTTATTCATTTAGGATTTCCCTTATATCTTATACGCTCATAATACATAAAATTGGCAATCATCCTGAATTATAAACTGACCGCCTTTATGCACAACTTCTGTCATGCTATTTCTTTATAACTTCCCAATGGCCGCCTTTGTCTGGTCCAATGCGGCGGATTTGCCCGGACTTTTTCAGTTTGTCCAGATTCCATTTTATGCCGTCCGCAGACAAGCCCAGCGCACCGGCCAATTCTGAGCGTGTGGCCTTGGGGTTCTTGGACAAAACATCTAGAATTTTCTGGGCAGTTTTCTGGGTAGTGTTTCGTGTTTTTTTCTGGGTAGTTTTTATCTGCATTTCGCGGTTGTCCAGGCGGTTGTTCTCACCCAGTAACAGGTTGCCAAAGAATTTATCCAAAAACTCGGTCGTATATGGTATCTGCCGGTCCAGGTTCTGATAATTTGCCCGAACCAGCGCATTTCGGAAATATTTTGCATGGCGCTCAAACAAATCATTGTTTGTATGCATACCCAGTGTGTCCAGATATTTGATGATAAATACAACCGTGGCGCGAGTGTTACCCTCGGCAAACGGATGTATCTGCCAGATTCCAGACATAAATTTCGCGACATGCGCCACGCGCTGTTCCCGTGTCAGACGCGAATAGTCAAAGTTTCGTTCCCTTTCAAAATCATATTCCAGGGTTTCTGCAATGCTGTCGGCGCGACCGTACACAACCGTGTCGCCGTTTAATACAGGCTCTTTCTTGGTAATGTTATACGTGCGGAACTTGCCGACTGTGTCCGCATCCAGCACGCCATCAAACAACGCACCGTGAATGGATTTATACTCGGCCGGGCTGAACGAAAATGTTTTTTCGCCGAGCAGTTTCGCAATACGCGCAGAAACCATGTCGGCCTGTTGCTCATCCTGCTCTTTGGGGGTTATAGCAATATTCTGGCGATAATAGTGATTGATTTCACGCTGGGCATCGTCGATGGATATCTTGCCCTCTATATTATCACGTGCGACATCAATCAAGTATTTGGACGGGGTCAGATTATCAACCATTTGCAGACCAATGGCGACGGCCCAGTTCTGCGCCCGTGCGCGTTTACCTGGTTCACTTTGTTTTTTATACTCTGTGAAATACGCCATATGGATATCCGTCCTTGTCTGTTGCCTTTATCGTAGTCAAATTATACAGTTTTTTCAATATAGATTTTTAGCTCTCATCCGTATGTCGATTTGGATGAAGGTTGCTTTGGGTATGGTTTGGGTACACCAGGATACATTTTGATTTCTACACAGGGGCTATATGTAATTTGTGGGTGCGGCAATCGATACACGGCGCACAACATAAAAGTGGCGGATTTATGCGAGGTTTATGGCGATAAAAATGGCGACGCAAAATTGTCTGGATTCACTGTTAATCCGTATGTCGCTGGTTCGAGTCCAGCTGCCCGAGCCAAGATTTACATACCGCCCCATTGGGGCGGTTTTTTGCTGGGTTTGCATACCTTGCACACGGTTCGATAATTTATGAATCAAAATCGCGGATTTTTCCGAATTATCGAACACTGCGAACAAAAAAGGCTGAAAATCCAGCCTTTTTATTATTCATTAATCAACAATACTTTTGGCTTTACGCATCACGGACAGATCGGTAGAAATCTTTTGTAAGTGCTTTTTGTTTATTGCCATCTTGCGAACTTTACTGGCACCTTTTGATTCTGTTTGACCGGTCGGAACCGCACGTGCGCCGATTGCGACCATATCACCATCCGATTGTTCTACATATTCTGTTTGCATTGTATATTTTGGGCCATATGTCACAGCAGGTTCTTTTTGTATATGGGCAGCGGCTTCTTGAAATGATATTGTCTTGTCGGTACGTCTTTCTAAAATATTTAAAACATCACGAGCGTCCCGAAATATAGCATTTGCATATTTTGTGGAATCCGCCTCTAACCCTTTGATTAATTCTTCTGCGGCATTGGGATCTCGTTTGTAGTATTCAATGGCCCAATCAGAAAGTGTCGGATTTTTTGCTGTCTTAGTTGCTTCGGCAACTATATATTCAGCAAACTGCTGTGCGCGCTGTTCCGTGCGCTCATCTTTTTTTTCTTCATCTGCCTTTTCGGAATCAGTGTACTCCCCAACCCCAGCCGCTATAAATAACGCGACGATGGGTGTCAATATTTTTGCCAGAATCTTGAAATCATATTTTGTGAATTTATTTGAATTATCCCTCATAACTGATCCTTTTGGTTTAATTACATTCTACCACACACTGTAAGAAATGCAAATTTTACGTACAATGCGGCATTCCTTTATATATTCAAATCCAACTTGTCCCGATGCTTTTTATTCCATGCCATGACCTGCCATCTGCTTTTGCAACAGCATTTCACGTTGCAGGGCCTCTATTATCTTTTGTGGTTGGATTATCAAGCCACGCTGCACATCATTGATATTCATGGCGGAGCCAGTCTGATGCGCCAATTCAAAAAACTTTTGTGGCGTTAGTTGTGGGTTTGTCTGTTTAGCCAGCGCATATACCCCGACCAAATACGGTGTCGCCCACGACATGCCACTGTTTGCGCCATAATAAACGTAGTTATCATGGCCGCCAAATCCTGCGATTGTTCGGCCGCCGGCCGGGACCAATATTTGTTCAGGGGCATAATCTTTAAAATCGCGCCAGAAGCCCGGATCATATGATTCCGGATTATCTGCATCGGCGTTCATTTGCCTGTCGATTGTTGTAAACCGCGCATCTTTGCCATATGTTCTTTTGGAATCAGTGGTCAAAACCATTACACCGCTTTCTGCTAGTTTTCGCAACAGATCGGACGTTTCGGGATTGTCATGCAATTGCCCCCAGCTGATTGAAACCGCGTCTATTTTTTCGCCGTCTGGCAATGCGGTGTTCATAAACAGTATTTTGCGCAGTGCCTTGGCATAGTTTCCGGCGTACACCTTTCTCTCAGAATTGCCTGGCAACGGTTGATCCTTGTCATCGGCTGGTTTTAGGTTGTTTGCGGCAAAATAAATCAGTTGAATATCCGGTGCGACACCGGTTGTTTTGCCGCACAGCAATGATGCCACCGCAGGACCGTGCATTGATACCATCTCTTTATCGTCATGTCCTATTTGTTCATAATGAATCAAATTATCTTTGTATTCGATGTGTTCCGTGTCCAGTGGTTGGTCTATTATCGCGACACGAATTCCGCGCCCCGTGATACCGCGCTTGTGTAATTCTTTGATTCTAAGGCCAGGGTCTTTACCGTCCTCGAATACCCTGGTTGGGTTAAAGCCGGCCGGCAACTTATCGGTGGCGGGGAATACAACACGGTTATCAAAGCGTATGTATGGCAATTTATCGCCGGCGTTGGATAAATCCACATCAGAAATATCTTCATTCATAATTCTAAAACCTGTATGCCCAACGGTGGCCTTTGGGTCAGAGAAATCGGGTATTTCGCGCCCATGCAAATTGGCTGTCTTTGCATTCGGTTTTATCTTGAAAAGAGCAAACTTATTTCCCATATTCTATTCCTTTATAAGTATTATATCACACTAACAGCCAAAGTGTCACCTTTTATGATAGCCCGATAATATTTCGGCAAACTCATCCGGAAATTCTGCTCGATAATTGCAAGATAAGCCGAGCCAAGATTTATAAACCGCTCCCTTGGGGCGGTTTTTGCTTTGCTGGCCTTGGCCCACGCGCGGTTCGATAACTTGTGAATCAAAATCGTGAATTTCTGACCATTATCGAACACGGCAAATAAAAAGGCCTGAGGGGTGGTGGGGTGATTTATTATGTGGCTTGGCTGTGTTGGCTTATTGTGTCCATATGACTTTGCAGTCGGTTTTTTATATCATTTATGATTTCTTGCATCTGTTCGGGCTCTGAAAATCTTGGGAACATATGCAGTATTTGATAGATAACTGCAAAATCGACCATCGTCATATTTGTCCCGTGCAGGGTGCTGACAATAGAGCCAAACGAAAGCCAATGTTCTTGGCCGTATTTTGTATATCTTTTACTCTTGTTAAATGTTGTTGGGTCCAGGCGTCCATTGATTGCCAATCTTGAGCAAGAGCTTTTCTTTATTTTGGCAATAAAGTCTATGCTGGACCACATTGTTTCAAAATAAGCGGACATATCTCTCTCCGTTCGTCTTGATAAAATTATGACGATAATCACAGTGGTATGCAATAATAAAAAATAGGAAATTCGTCTTAAAGACTATAATAT
>JAIDLK010000076.1 GCA_029051085.1 Alphaproteobacteria bacterium
CTGGCAACAATATTGTTTTCACATTCCGGTCCCGGCGTAAAATATATACGCGCCCATGATTTTTCGGGTATTTTCGGTATCGGGATTGCATCGGTGTCGATATTATATTCTGCTTGCGTTCTATCCGATGATGACCAGAGCTTTTTCCACCATGATGTCTTTTTTACCTCTGGCTGGGCCATGCCAAGTACGGAATATAATTCCTGCTCGGCTGCGCTGCCCTGCTGGACAATAAGCAGTAAAATTTCATCATCACACTTTCCAACAACAAGCACATCGCCTGCATGTGCCGAGCGCATAACCTCATTTTGATTATAAATCAATTTCCCTTTGCCACCACCGCCATATGATGGCGGGTAGAAATAACGCCAACTGGAATTACCAGTAATTTCTATAAGTTTATCCCCTTGGTATACATAATTAGTTTTAAAATCAATACGCGACACGCCAAACAATTCAACCATTGCTTTAGAGGCCTGGATATAACGATTAACATCCATGCTGTCACTTTTTGTAAAAGTTTTTGCCATCACAGCAGAACATTCCGTCAGCTGTCGTGCATCAAAGGCATAACCATTTATTGGCAGAAATAAAAGCAAACAAACTATCAAATGTTTCATATTTCATAGAATATGATATTTTTATTCCTATCGCAATAATTAGTTTGTGAATATGCGTCTAATAAACAAGCGTATATATAGCACCTTGCCATTAATACGACAGGGTTTGCCATCATATGTAAAATCCTTATCCAACCCTAAAATTTCAATTTTCTTTGGATTGTACCACTGCAAAAAAGTAATCGGCACACCAACAACACCGGTATAATTCGGCGGTAAATGCGCCGATTTGTTAACATTTACAGCATCAGCATTATCATACCTCTCCATTTCTACGGGACCTGTATATGGTTGTTCTGGCGGTTCTATGCCATGATGCAGATTCGTAAACCATACAGCAGAAACCCCACGCATTCCATGCGAAGTAATAAAGTACATTCCACCTGCCCAGCGACGCACACCGAACCAAATTTTATTTTCTTTTATCCCGGCAAATACTTTTTTATACATTACAGAATTGTGATTCCCGATAACCAAAAATTTTTTATCATTTTCTATCAGCAAATCCATAAATTCGCGAAACAAAGAAAAAGGCGGATTAGTTACAACTATATCCGCCGCTTTCAGTTTTCGAACAGACTCTGCACTGCGAAAATCATCCCCGCCAAGGCCGCCGCTGAACCATACGTCGCGTATTTTGCCGGCGGCCTTTAATTCCGTAAAGTATTTAACAAACGCGCTGTCGGCCGTATCACAGTTGCAATAGATTATCTTATTAAAAAAATGCGACAGATAATTGTCGCATTCTTTCTTTACATCCGCATATTGTGTATAAAACTCATCATTTTTGGCCGCACGCGCCCGGTGCAGCTTTTTGCTTGATAATGGCATGCTAATTTCTCCTAAAATAAAAAAAGCCCCGCAAGTGCGGGGCAATAAAAAAACGGCCCAATGCCGTCAATGTTTCGGATTATACCATAAATTATCAAAAAAATCAATATAAAACCCGCCATACGGCGGGGAGATGCTTTTTTTATCCTGGCGGAGACGAAGGGATTCCCTCGGCACTATGTGCCTGCGGGGAAACCGTGACGGCTTGACTACACTTTGTTTGTCTCGCCTACTTGTTTTCGAACCACGCAACTGCGTTGCAAACGCTTCGTTCACACTTCTTCAACAGGATAAAAAAACACCCCGACTGGGGTGCTTTTTTATCCTGGCGGAGACGAAGGGATTCGAACCCTTGATACCGTTGCCGGTATACTACATTTCCAATGTAGCGCACTAGACCAACTATGCGACGTCTCCGGGTCTGTGTCGGAAGTAATTATTCCGCTTCGTCGGCGGCAACCTCTGCTTCCTGTTCGATTTCTGCGGCATCCGCCGGCGCATCAACCAATGCATTTTCCAATTCTGCATCTATTTCACGCAACAGAGGATCTTCACTGTTGATTTCCAAAGAAACCTCGTCCGCAGATGGCATCGGAGATTCTTTATACGACTGAATAAATTCATGACGAACATTGTTAACATCCAACTTGCCACTGGCAATTTCACGCAGGGCAACAACCGTCGGTTTGTCGTGTGTTTTCTCCACAACGGATTCCGCACCACCGTTTAAGTCACGAACACGCTGAGACGCCAGCATGCCAAGCTCATAACGGCTTTCTACAAATGGTAATGTATCTGAATTCGTTGTACGGGCCATTTCAAATCCTTTGTTGAAATCGTTTTTAACCCCGCTATAATGCCTTAAGGATATATAAAATGCAAGCAGAAAATAATAAAAACGACATTCGAACACTGTCTTTTGGTTGCCGACTTAATTCATTGGAGTCGGAAAAGATTCAATCTATGCTGGCGGGCGTAATAAATACCGCCATAGTAGTTAATACCTGCGCCGTTACCGCTGAAGGCGAACGCCAGTCTGGTCAAGCCGTGCGAAAAATTGCCCGCGAAAATCCCAATGTTCCGATTTTTGTGACAGGCTGTGCGGCAACCAGGAACCCCGCTTTATTTTCAGATATCGCAAATGCATTTGTTATTCCAAATGCAGACAAAATGCGGCTGAACGCATATACGGAGGCGTTAAACCGCGCACAATGCACAATTGTAAACCCACAAATTTTACAGTTTAACCACTCGTCATCGCGCCTGTCCAAACAGTTTATACAGGTTCAAAACGGCTGTAACCACAAATGCACGTATTGTGTAACGAGACTGTTACGCGGCCCGGCCAGGTCTTTTGAATATGCGGAAATACTAAACGACGTGCGCACGGCAATACGAAACGGTTTTACAGAAATTGTACTGACCGGGATAGACATCGCCAGCTATGCCCGGGACGGGTTGTTGATATCGGACATATGCCGAAAATTGCTGCAAGATGAGCCCGGAATTATGCGGCTGCGTCTGTCTTCGATGGACCCGGCATCACCGGAAATATTTAAAATAATGGACATAATGGCGGCCGACAGACGAATGATGCGACATATGCAC
>JAIDLK010000077.1 GCA_029051085.1 Alphaproteobacteria bacterium
ATGCAATCATCGCCGGCGACATCTGTCCGACAGAGCCCAATGAAAATATTTTCGCAATTCCACCCGGCACTTCCGCAATAATACCTGCAAAAATCAACAACGATGCACCCTGACCGATACCACGGGCGGTAATCTGTTCGGCCAACCACATTACAAATACCGTACCACCAACCAGCGCGATAATCGCCGACAGTTCAAAAGCAAATCCTGGATTTACAACCGCTGCGACACCATTTACCGGCGCCATCATTTCCAAGCCGCGAACAACCGCCCAGCCCTGAACAACCGCCAAAAACACCGCCAGATAACGAGTGTACTGGTTAATTTTTATACGCCCCGACTCGCCCTCTTTCCGCAATTCATTCAAAGACTTGCTTGTCGCGGTCAACAACTGCAAGACAATTGATGCGGAAATATATGGGAAAATATTCAACGCCAATACAGACATACGCGACAAAGAACCACCCGAGAACATGTCAAACATGCCCATCATGCCGCTGCCCTCGCCACTAAACAAATGCAGCACAGCCGACGCATTCACGCCCGGCAACGGAATAAACGACCCGACACGATATACAACCAGTGCGCCCAATGTAAATAAAATGCGCTTTTGCAAATCGCTTAAGTTCCCAAAAAAGCTTTTCAAGAATTTCATTCGTTTATCTCTCCGCTACCTTATAAACTTTTCTGCAATATTTTATGACGCTGAATCAGACTATATTTGCGGGACGCATTGGTAAACAATATTCTGTATACCATGGTCGTCCATGCCGCCTGCATATGACAATGGTATTTTTTTGGAATATAATCCGGTACCGCCAAAAACTGACACCCCGAATCAGCCTTTTCAACACCTTCCAATATTTCATCACAAACATTGGCAGGCAGGTGTTTAAAATCCCGCCTTGCCAATTTTAAATATTGAGATGGTGTCATAGCCATTTATTTAGCCTTGATAGAGCCACCTGCCTTAACAATTGCTTCTTCAGCTGCCTTGGACCATTTGTCCGCAACAATGTTAACCGCAGACTTGATTTCACCCTTTGCCAAAACTTTCAGACCTGACATTTTGCGATTGATAATTTTAGCCGCCAACAGGGAATCAATTGTGATTACAGATTTGGCATCAATCTTGCCGGCTGCAATGAACTTTTCAATATCACCCAGATTAATGGTGACATATTCTTTTGCAAACGGATTGTTAAAGCCAAACTTCGGGAAGCGACGCAAAATCGGCATCTGTCCACCCTGGAATGTCGCCTGCTTGCGAGAACCGCTGCGAGCTTTCTGACCCTTATGACCACGACCGGATGTTTTGCCCAAGCCGGAACCAATCCCACGACCTACGCGCTTTGCATTTTCACGTGCGCCGTAATTATCCATCAGTGCATTCAGTTTCATTTTTCTTATCCTTTATCCTACGACTATCTATATAGTCTTTTTTCGCAATGTGACAAGTGCCACACTACTCGGTTATTATAAATATTTACTGTTCAACAACTTCAACCAGGTGTGAAACTTTGGCAATCATGCCGCGCACAACCGGGGAATCATTCAGTTCTTTTGTCTTGCCGATACGGCCCAACCCCAATGCGGCAATAACCTTGCGCTGAGATTCCGGGCGCCCGATAAGGCTTTTTACTTGCTTTACAATTATTTTAGACATAACAAAGTACTCCGTTTCTTAGCGTTATTTTTATTCTGCCGCTTCTTCCAGCTTTTTACCGTCACGACCCGCAATGATTTCTGCAACAGACTTGCCACGGCGCACCGCAACAGTCTTCGGCGAGTTCATCTTAGCGAATGCCAAGAAAGCAGCACGAATCATGTTGTTCGGATTATTAGAACCCTGGGACTTAACAACAACGTCCTGAACCCCCAAGCATTCAAATACCGCACGCAACGCACCACCAGCAATAATACCAGTACCCGGCACAGCACTGCGCACAACCAGCTTGCTGGCACCATACTTGGCCGCGCTGTCATGATGCAATGTACGACCTTCTTTCAGCGGTACACGAATCATTTTCGCTTTGGCTGCCTTGGTTGCCTTCTGAACAGCAGACTGCACTTCCAGCGCCTTACCTTTTCCAAAGCCTACACGACCGGCTTTGTCACCGACCACAACCAATGCCGAGAAAGACATGTTGCGACCGCCCTTAACAGTTTTCGAGACGCGATTGATAGAAACCAACTTATCTACCAAATTATCCGTCTGCAATTTTTTATCATCAAAACGTGCCATTTATATACTCCGTATATTTCACATTAAATTCTAACGCCACCGGCGCGAATAGCTTCGCACAGGGCTTTTACACGACCATGATAACGATAACCGCCACGGTCAAAATAGCAATTGTCCGCAATGTTTGCCTTAAGGACGCGTTCAGCAAATACTTTGCCTACCATTTCTGCCCCTGCAACATTCCAGCCCTGGCCCTTGAAATCTTTTTCCTTGCTTGATGCCGCGCAAATAGTATGGCCGCGAACGTCGTCAATGGCCTGAATTTCAATATGACGTCCGGAGCGGTTAACCGACAAACGAATTTTGCCGGGATTCTTTCTCTTCAGCGCGCCGCGGTTCGCCAGCGTGCGTCTTTCTTCTGTAGTCAAATGTTTCAACATTTTGTTTCCTCTTTTCAAATCCCCGTAACAGCGGGAATCACTACTTATTATTTCTTTTTGCCTTCCTTGCGGCGGATTTTTTCGCCCTTATAGAAGATGCCTTTACCCTTATACGGATCCGCCTTGCGAACCTTGTGAACCTTATCGGCAAACTGGCCTACCAGGCACTTGTCAACACCACTGATTGTAAATTCAGTCGGCGCATCCCCCATCTGAACAGTCAAACCTGCCGGTATCGGCATAACAACGTCATGGGAATAACCTGCAACCAAAACCAAATCATTGCCTTTTACGGATGCTTTATAACCAACACCCTTCATATACATGGCTTTCTGGAAACCGGCAGATACACCTTCTATCGCGGCACGAACGTTGCGGGCCATTGTACCCCACATTGCACGCGATGCTTTATCTTCGGCATCTTTCGGATTAATTACAACGTGACCGTCTTCAATCTTGATATCTACCAAATTTGCATGTTTGGTATCCAACGGCAGTTTGATTTCGCCCTTCGGGCCTTTTACAACCAGAGCGGCATTCGTAATTTCAACCGAAACACCATCCTGGATTTTTACTGGATATTTTCCTGCACGAGACATAACTTGTTCCTCACTTCAATTATATAACCTTGCACAACACTTCACCGCCGACATTCATCAAGCGTGCCTTGTGATCGGTCATTACGCCATTGGGAGTGGATACGATAGCAATACCCAGACCATTTAATACCTTCGGCATTTTGGCACTGCCGGAATAAACACGACGGCCGGGTTTGGATACTACGGAAATTTCCTGAATTGCGCCGTTTCCGCCTACATACTTCAGCTCAACGACCAAATTGGAACGATGTTCGTCAATATTTTCTTTGCGAAAATCTGTAATAAAACCTTCATCTTTCAGTACGGACAAAACCGCGGCGCGCAGATTGCTGGCCGGAACGGTGATGGTCTCTTTACCTGCATTCTGCCCGTTGCGAATGCGGGTCACCATATCTCCTATTGGGTGTGATAATGACATCTTTTACTCCTATTGTGCCGGATAATTCCGGCTCATACAGCTGCATTGTCCACAGCTGCGCTTACTTGTTTTTTACCAGCTCGACTTACGTACGCCCGGCAGTTTACCTTCGGACGCCATTGTACGAACCTGCTGACGGCACAGACCGAACATACGGCTGAAACCGCGTGAACGTCCCGTAACCGAGCAACGATTGCGCAAACGCGTAGCATTCGCATTGCGCGGCAGTTTTGCCAGCTTCTTCATCGCTTCCATGCGTTCATCAGGCGTGGCATTGACGGACATCTTGGCCTTAATCGCATCATGCTTTTTGGCATACTGCGCGACCAGTTTTTCACGTCTTTTCTGTTTGTTTATCAACGCTAACTTAGCCATTTTTTTTCCTTACTCTTATTATTTCAATACCAACGGCAGACCGATTTTTACCAGCAACGCACGTGCTTCGTCATCTGTCTTTGCACTTGTGGCGATAACAATATCCATACCGCGAATTGCATCAATCTTGTCTACTGAGATTTCCGGGAAAATCAAATGTTCTTTGATACCAAAGGCATAATTTCCACGACCATCAAACTTAGACTTGGACAATCCACGAAAGTCCTTTACGCGCGGCAATGCAACCGTAATCAGTTTATCCAAGAAATCATACATTCTTTTTCCACGCAGTGTAACCTTTGTACCAATAGGCTGACCTTCACGCAGACGATATGTCGCAATGGATTTCTTTGCACGTGTAATAACGGACTTCTGAGCCGCAATTGCTGTCAAATCAGCAGCAGCAGCATCCAGTTTCTTTTTATCGGATACAGCTTCACCAACGCCCATGTTTAAAACAATTTTCGTCAGCTTCGGAACTTCCATAGGATTTTTATATCCAAATTCTTTTACCAGTTCCGGCACGATATTTTTTTCATAAATTTCACGCAATCTGCTTTGCATTTTTTTATTCCTTACAGTTTATTTCCCGTAACAGCGGGAAACCATTCTTATATTTCAGCCCCGGATTTTTTTGCAACGCGAACTTTTTTACCCTGTTCGATTTTATATCCGACACGCGTGGCCTTTTTGGTTTTCGGGTCAATCAGCGCAACATTGGATACATGAACTGGTGCTTCACGGTCAATAATGTGGCCGGGCTGTTCTTGCGTGGGCTTGATATGCCATTTACGGCGGTTCACACCCTCTACAACAACGCGGGATTCTGTCGGACGCGCCTCCAGCACTTTGCCTTTGACGCCCTTGTATTTCCCGGAGATAACTACGACTTCGTCGCCTTTCTTTATTTTCATTTTACTCGCCTTTTATCTTTTATTCACCTGTCGGCCAATATTTATATTACCTCTGGGGCCAAGGAGACAATCTTCTGAACATCGTATTTACGACGAACTTCACGGGCAATCGGCCCAAAAATACGGGTTCCAATCGGCTCAAAGTTGTTTTTGTTAATCAAAACAACCGCATTGTCATCAAAACGGATAATAGAACCGTCCGGACGCTTTACCGGGAACTTTGTACGAACAATAATCGCACGCTGAACCGTACCTTTCTGAACCTTACCACGCGGAATCGCTTCCTTGATGGCAACGACGATTTTGTCGCCAACCGTTGCATAACGACGATGAGAACCGCCCAAAACTTTGATGCACATCGCTTTACGCGCACCAGAGTTATCTGCAACCGTCATAACTGTTTCATTCTGAATCATTTTTTTACCCTATATCCTGCAAGCAGGGCAATCCCCCGCCGCTTTGTTATGGGTCCCGACTGTCACAATGCCCCCATTCCTTGGCAACGTAACCTCAAAGAACCCGTGAGCTGTTTTAGTCCACTACTTCAACTTCATCGTTCTTGGAAACACCAACGCGTCCCTTTACGACCCAAGACTTCGTCTTGGAAATCGGACGATGTTCTTCAATCGCAACAATGTCACCAACTTTGAATTCGTTGTTTTCATCGTGCGCCTTGTACTTTTTATTCTGCTTCACGAACTTACCGTACAGCGGATGGCGGAAACGACGTTCCACTTCAACAACAACCGTTTTGTCGTTTGCTGTACTTTTAACTGTTCCCTGCAGTATACGTCTTGGCATAACTTATGTCCCTTACCTGTTTTAACCCCCAGTTTCCGGCCATTATGGCATACACCACACAGCCGGACCCGACGGTCAATTTACTTGTTTTTTTAACCAATTTCGGCATATGATATCTAAAAAATTAAAAATATCAACCAAAATCAGCAATTTTTATTTTTTTGCTGCATTCAGCTTTGTTTTGACGCGTGCAATTTCACGACGGGTCTGACGAATAACGTGTGTCTTCGGCATCTGGCCCGCGGCATGCTGGAAGCGCTGGTTCATCTGTTCTTTTTTCAAATCAACCAGTTTGCTCTGCAAAGCTTCCACCGTCAAAGATTCTTTTTCAACTTTCTTGTCTGCCATCTTAGCTACCTTTTTTGCATCCCCTTATAGAAAATGCAACCTTTTGTTAGTTAACCTTACGTTCAACAATCTTTGTCTTTACCGGCAATTTTGCAGCCGCCAAAGCGAACGCTTCGTATGCAATTTCAGGTTTTACACCGTCCAATTCGAACATGATACGGCCAGGCTTTACACGGCAAATCCAATATTCAACCGCACCTTTACCCTTACCCATACGAACTTCGGCAGGTTTCTTTGTAACCGGAACATCAGGAAATACGCGAATCCACAATTTACCCATACGTTTCATATGGCGTGTAATCGCACGACGCGCCGCTTCAATCTGGCGAGCAGTCACACGTTCCGGAGTCATGGCCTTCAATCCAAAAGAACCGAACGCCAATTCGCTACCACCTTTGGTCGCACCATGAATGCGACCTTTGTGCTGTTTGCGAAATTTTGTTTTTGTTGGCATCAACATAATTAACTACCTTTTATTACTTTTCCAATTTTTGTTTCCCCCGGCACCATATAGATGCCGACAAAAATTATTTGCTTTTTCTTTCGCTGCTGCCGGCATATTCGGCGGGTCTTGCCATTTCAGATGCCAGCTTTTCCTTGTTTACGACATCACCGGTATAAATCCAAACTTTCACACCGATAACACCGTATGTCGTCTTTGCCTGGATAGACGCATAGTCAATATCCGCACGCAATGTGTGCAGCGGAATACGGCCTTCGCGGATTTGTTCGCTACGCGCGATTTCCGCACCGTTCAGACGGCCCGAGCACATAACCTTAATACCCTGGGCACCCGCTTTCTGAGCATTCTGAACAGCCTTCTTCATGGCGCGCTTCGGCGATACACGACCTTCAATCTGCTGAGCCATGTTCTGCGCGACCAACTGGGCGTTCAAATCAGGACGACGTACTTCATAAATGTTTACGACAACCTGATCGTTTTTAACCAATTTCTTGATATCATTGCGCAACGCTTCGATATCCGCACCGTTTTTACCGATAATCATACCCGGACGGGAGGTGTGAATTGTAACAACAACTTTTTTTGCAAAGCGTTCAACAACCACTTTGGCCAGACCGGCTTTCTTCAGTTTCTTTTCAATAAATTTACGGATTTTAATATCCTCGGCAACCAATGCGGCATAATCTTTTTTACCCGCAATCCAGCGTGAGTCTGTAATTTTATTAATACCCAGACGCTGTGAAATTGGCGATACTTTCTGTCCCATTTTCTTTTTTCCTTATTTTAAGGGCTCGTGTTCTTGAAACCATATAGGTTTTATTCAGGATTGCTCCATACCACTTGCCCTGGCTTTATTATTTTGCTTTTGTTTCTTTTTTTGCTTTTTTCGTCGGAGCCACACCCGATTCCAGAACAATAGTCAGGTTCGAGAACGGCTTCAAAATCGGACGTGCGCTGCCACGCGGTCCGGGCATAATGCGCTTCATTGTCAGCGCCTTGCCACACCAAATTTCTTTGACGAACAGGCTGTCAACCGGCAGATTCTTGTTATGTTCTGCATTGGCGACGGCGGACAGCAAAGTCTTCAAGACTTCACCTGAAACGCGCTTTTTCGAAAATTTCAAGACATCAACCGCACGCTCAACCGGCAATCCGCGAACCAAATCACACACCAAATTCAGTTTCTGGTGGCTGACGCGAATCATTTTATTAAAGGCGCGAACCTGATTATCTTTAATTCCATATCTTGTCGTTGTCATAACTGCTTACCTTATATTTATGATTCCATTGGAATCAACAAACATTATTTCTTGCCTGCCGCGGCTTTTTTATTTGCGGCATGGCCCTTGAATGTACGCGTCGGTGCAAATTCACCCAATTTGTGGCCAATCATATCTTCACTGATTGCAACCGGGATAAATTTATTACCATTGTGAACTTCAAAGGTCAACCCAACCATCGGGGGAACAATTGTGCTGCCACGAGACCAGGTTTTAATCGGCTTGTGGTCATTCTTTTCGTTCGCCACAGCCGTCTTCTTCAAGACGGAAGGATGAACATAAGGACCTTTCCAAACTGAACGAGACATTAAATAACTCCGTTTTTTATTTCTCTGCCGGGCGCCATATAGACGCCCCGGCTATTTATTATTTCTTCTTTGCCAAATGTCTGCTACGGATAATCATCTT
The DNA here is from genome assembly GCA_029051085.1 of Alphaproteobacteria bacterium. Classification (GTDB taxonomy): domain Bacteria; phylum Pseudomonadota; class Alphaproteobacteria; order Rs-D84; family Rs-D84; genus Enterousia. The sequence goes on from JAIDLK010000077.1 coordinate 8,232, forward strand.
TGCAGTGCGCTTGTTGCTACGAGTGCGATAACCCTTGGCCGGGATACCTGTACGAGATACAGGCTCGTGACCCTTAGAGTGACCGTTACCACCACCCATCGGGTGATCATTCGGGTTCATCGCCATACCACGAACGGACGGACGAATACCCAACCAGCGTGCACGACCTGCCTTACCCAGGTTAACGTTACGCTGTTCCGGATTGGAAACGCTGCCTACTGTCGCCAAACAGTCAGAATGAACCTTGCGCAGTTCGCCGCTGTTCATTTTAATCTGGGCATACACACCGTCTTTACCCATCAACTGAGCATAGCAACCTGCACTGCGCGCCAACTGACCGCCGGCACCCGGCTTCAGTTCAACGTTGTGCACGATTGTACCAATCGGCATATTTTTCAACGGCATTGCATTACCCGGCTTAATATCTTCACGCGTACCGGAGATAACCGTATCCCCCGCCTTCAAATCACGAGGCGCCAAGATATAAGAGCGAACACCATCCGTGTATTCAATCAACGCAATAAATGCTGTACGATTGGGGTCATATTCCAAGCGAACAACTGTCGCAGGAATCCCTGTCTTTTTACGATTAAAATCAATCAAACGATATTTACGTTTGTGACCGCCACCTTGGTGCATAACTGTCACATGACCGAAATTATTGCGACCACCCTTGGATTTCAAACCAACAGTCAGCGATTTTTCCGGTGCGCCGCGGTGCAATTCGCTACGGTCAACCTGAGTCAACCCACGCATACCCGGCGTATTTGGCTTATAATGCTTTAATGCCATTTTTTTCTTACCTTTGTTTCTGCTCTGACACTAACGTCCGAAAATCCGGATTCTCTGCCAGAACGTTTCGTTCATTATATGTTTGCGGACAAATCCAATTTTGCATCTGCCGGCAATGATACATATGCCTTTTTTACAGTGCGCTGTGTTCCTGTGCTGCGGCCGCGGAAAGTTTTTACCTTACCTTTTGTAACCACAATGTTAACCTTTGTCGGCTTTACATTGTAGATGGCCTGAACGGCACGAGCAACGTCCTCCTTGGTCGCATCAATTGCAACTTCGAAGGCTACACTGTTGTTTTCAGACAGTTTTGCTGCCTTTTCCGAGATTATCGGACGACGCAGTATACCATAAGTACCGGCGGTCGCAACGATTTTTTTCTCTGTATTAACTTTTTTTTCTGCCATTTCGTTGACCTTTCTTTAATTATGCCAATCTTGCTTCAACCGCTTTGACTGCATCGGCTGTCAAAACCAATTTTTCATGTTTCAGAATATCCAAAACATTCAGACCAATTGTCGGCAACGCATCAACGTTCGCGATATTTGCCGCAGACTTCTTAAAGTTTTCATCCAAAGTATCTGCACCGACAAACAATGCGGATGTCAAGCCCAAGTTCTTTAACTGCTTCGCGAATGCGCCTGTTTTGGCAGCAGACAGCTTTTCAGAATCAATAACTATCAGACTGCCCTCTTTTGCCTTGGACGACAAAGCCATTTTCAAACCCAGTGCACGCACTTTCTTCGGCAAATCGATTGAATGATCACGGACAACCGGTCCATGAACAACACCACCGCCACGCATGTGAACATTATATTTTTCACCCTGACGAGCATTACCCGTTTTCTTCTGCTTGAAAGCTTTCTTACCGCTGCCTTCTACATCGGATACGGTCTTTACCGCATGTGTACCAGCGCGAGACTTAGCACGCTGCCATGTAACAACGCGATGCAAGATGTCCGCACGGGGTTCCAAACCGAATATCTGGTCTGACAGTTCAACTTTGCCGACCGATTTTCCATCAAAATTTACGATATCTATTTGCATTTTATTCACCTTACTCTTCTGTCGCTGTTATTATTCCGCAACAGCTTCTGTTTCGGTTGCTTTTGCTGTTTCAGCCATTTTTGTCGGCATCGGCAGGTCTTTATGTTCCTTTTTAATCGCATCGGTTACCAATACGAATGTGCCGTTTGCACCCGGAACTGCACCTTCGACGAAAATCAAGTTATCCGCCGCATCTGTGCCAAAGACTTTCAGGTTCTGAACCGTAACGGTTTCATTACCCATCTGACCGGCCATCTTTTTACCTTTCAAAACACGACCCGGCCATTCACGCATACCCGTACCACCGATGGAACGATGCGCCTTCAAAACACCGTGAGTCGCTTCTTTACCGCCGAAATTATGACGCTTCATCGCGCCCTGGAATCCCTTACCCTTGCTTGTCGCCTGAACATCAACAAATTGGCCGGCAACAAAATGTTCCGCATTCAGCGCTGTTCCCACCGGGATAACGCAATCTTCGGATACGCGGAATTCAACAACTTTGCGGAATGGTTTAACACCCGCTTTTTCTGCTGCGACCGCTTGGGGTTTTGCAATATGTTTTGCCTTGGCCTCGCGCATACCCACGATATTTGCGATATAACCGTTCTTGTCCGCCGTACGATTTCCGATAACTGTACAATCGCCGACCGCCAGGACCGTCACCGCATGGGCCGCCCCCGCGTCGTCATACAGACGCGTCATTCCTATTTTTGTTGTAATTAATCCGCTACGTTTCATTTTTGTTGCCTTATTTTTATGTCAGAGGTTGGACTGTGCATATCCTTTTCGCCGCCCAACCTAACAGCCTTACAATTTAATCTTTACGTCTACACCTGACGCCAAATCCAACTTCATCAAAGCATCAACCGTCTGAGGGGTTGGATTAACAATGTCGATTACCGCCTTATGATTGCGGATTTCGAACTGCTCACGCGACTTCTTGTCAACGTGCGGCGAACGGTTCACCGTAAATTTCTGAATCAAAGTTGGCAAGCGAACGGGTCCAACGACATCCGCGCCGGTGCGCTTTGCAGTTTTGACAATTTCTTCAACAGATTCCATCAAGACTCTGTGGTCAAAAGCCGTCAACTTGATGCGAATTTTAGATGCAGGTACCATTTGTTCGTTTCCTTATTTTTATCCGGGCCGGTAATCACTGGCAGTATCTCAGCCAGTTACACCGACCCGTTGGTTGTATTATTTGATAATCTTCGATACAACACCGGCGCCAACCGTGCGACCGCCTTCGCGGATAGCAAAGCGACGACCTTCGCTCATAGCAATCGGTGCAATCAGCTGCACTGTGATACGAACGTTGTCACCCGGCAGAACCATTTCTTTATCAGCCGGCAATGTGATTGTACCAGTTACGTCTGTTGTGCTGAAGTAGAACTGCGGACGATAGTTGGAGAAGAACGCCGTATGACGACCACCTTCATCTTTCGTCAAGATATAAACTTCAGCTTCGAATTCTGTGTGCGGTGTGATGGAACCCGGTTTGCAGATAATCTGACCACGTTCAACATCTTCTTTCTTTGTACCACGCAACAACAGACCTACGTTGTCACCAGCTTCACCCTGATCCAGCAATTTGCGGAACATTTCAACACCGGTAACAGTTGTTTTCTGTGTCGGACGCAGACCAACGATTTCGCATTCGTCACCAACCTTGATAACACCGGATTCAATACGGCCTGTTACCACGGTACCACGACCTGTGATAGAGAATACGTCTTCAATCGGCATCAAGAACGGCTTGTCAACCGGACGTTCCGGCATCGGGATGTATTCATCGCAAGCCTTTAACAGAGCGTCAATCGCTTCTTTGCCCAGACCGTCGTTCTTGCCTTCCAGAGCGGATATAGCGGAACCACGGATAATCGGAGCATTGTCGCCATCGAAATCGTTAGCGGACAGCAGTTCGCGGATTTCCATTTCAACCAATTCCAACAGTTCCGGATCATTCGCCAAATCGCACTTGTTCAGGAAAACAACGATTTTCGGAATACCAACCTGACGTGCCAACAGAATGTGTTCGCGTGTCTGGGGCATAGGACCGTCTGTCGCAGCAACCACCAAGATAGCACCGTCCATCTGCGCGGCACCGGTAATCATGTTTTTAACATAGTCGGCGTGTCCCGGGCAGTCTACGTGAGCATAATGGCGTGTATCCGTTTCATATTCAACGTGGGCTGTGTTAATTGTTATACCGCGTGCCTTTTCTTCCGGAGCGTTGTCAATTTCATTAACGCCCTTCGATTTATCAGCACCAACACCATAACATTGTACAATAGCTGCAGTTGTCGTCGTTTTACCGTGGTCAACGTGACCAATGGTACCGATGTTAACATGCGGCTTGGTTCTTACGTACTTTTCTTTTGCCATAGTTTTCTCCTTAGGCTTGGCTTGTTTAGTTTAAAACTCTATTTTTATTTTGTCAGCTTTTTTATAACTTCGTCTGCAACGTTCTGCGGAACTTCGGCATAGTGCGACAATTCCATATACGGATTTGCACGCCCCTGCGACAAAGAACGCAGTGTCTTAACGTATCCGAACAGATTAGCCAGCGGCACGAAAGCCGAAATCAGCTGATTGCCGAACTGGGTTTCAATACCGTTAATCTGACCGCGGCGACTGTTCAGGTCCCCGATGATGTCACCGACATATTCTTCCGGAGTATTTACCGAAAGCTTCATAATCGGTTCCAACAATTTTGGCGAGGCCTTTTTCATCGCTTCGCGGAAGCAGGCACGCGCCGCAATTTCAAAGCACAATACATTGGAGTCGACTTCATGATACTTACCATCTACCAATGTCGCCTTGAAATCCACAGTAGGATAGCCAATCAGAACACCAGTCTGCTGCGCTATCTTCAAACCCTTTTCAACGCCGGGGATATATTCTTTCGGAATAGCACCACCAACAATTTTGTTTTCAAATGTATATCCTTCACCCGGTTCAACAGGTTCGAATTCAATCTTAACCTGAGCATACTGACCGGAACCACCCGACTGCTTTTTATGGGTATATTCTTCAGTAATCGGCTTGCGGAATGTTTCACGATATGCAATACGCGGTTCGCCAACTGCAACATCAACCTTAAATTCACGCAACAGACGGTCGACCAGAATTTCCAGATGCAATTCACCAACACCCGCCAAAATCGTCTGACCGGACTCTTCGTCAACAGATACACGGAAAGAAGGATCTTCCTTGGCCAGCGCCTGCAACCCCAGCGACATCTTTTCAATATCAGCCTTGGTTTTCGGCTCAACTGCGATACTGATAACCGGCTCTGGCACATGAATGTTTTCCAAAATAATCGGATTTGATTCATCACACAGCGTATCACCGGTAATCGTTTCTTTCATACCGACCAATGTAACGATATCACCCGCTGTCGCTTCTTTGATTTCTTCACGATTATTGGCATGCATCAGCAACATACGGCCAACACGTTCACGTTTGTCACGGTTGGAGTTATATACATATGAACCGGATGTCAACTTACCCGAATAAATACGGATAAACATCAGATTTCCAACGAACGGGTCATTTGCAACCTTAAACGCCAGCGCGCTGAACGGTTCCTTTACATCAGGCTTACGTTCCGCAGCCGTTTCACCGTCCATTTTTGTACCCTTAATGGCCGGGATATCCAGCGGGCTCGGCAAATAGTCGACAATCGCATCCAACAACGGCTGAACACCCTTGTTTTTAAATGCGGAACCGCACATTACAGGAACAAAGTTCTGAGCAATTGTACCCTTGCGCAGCAATTTCTTGATTGTGTCATGGTCCGGTGTGTTACCTTCCATATACGCTTCCATTGCGGCGTCATCCAATGTCACAACTTCTTCAATCAAACGATTGTGCAGCTCTTCGGCCTTTGCCTTCAAATCTTCGGGAATATCAACAATAACAGGGTTGCTGCCGTTTTCATCTTCCCAAACAATGCCCCTCATTTCCAGAACGTCAACAACGCCTTTGAAATCAGATTCCGCACCAATCGGGAAATTCAGAACCAACGGATTCGCACCCAAACGTTCACGAATCATATCAACACAACGGAAGAAATTTCCACCGATACGATCCATCTTGTTAATAAAGCAAATACGCGGAACATTATAACGGTCAGCCTGACGCCATACGGTTTCTGTCTGCGGCTGAACACCGGATACGGATTCAAAAACCGCAACAGCACCGTCCAATACGCGCAAAGAACGTTCCACTTCCATTGTAAAGTCAACGTGCCCCGGGGTATCAATCAGGTTAATACGATGATCGCGCCAAAAACATGTCGTCGCAGCAGAAGTAATTGTAATACCGCGTTCCTGTTCCTGGGCCATCCAGTCCATTGTTGCGGCCCCATCATGCACTTCACCGATTTTATAGCTTTTACCGGTATAGAACAAGATACGTTCAGAAGTTGTGGTTTTACCAGCGTCAATATGGGCCATAATGCCGATATTGCGGTACATATGTAGAGGAGCGGTTTTTCCAACAGACATGTGTCTTTCCTTAGTTTAAATTGTCTTTCTTTGTTTAAATTACCAGCGGAAGTGTGCAAACGCCTTGTTCGCTTCGGCCATCTTATGCGTATCAATCTTTTTCTTGAACGCGCCACCCTGGCTGTTCATCGCATCACGCATTTCACCAAACAGGCGGTCTTTCATATTACGCTCACCACGTTTGCGGGCAAACATAACCAGCCAACGCAACGCCAATGTCTGCTGACGAGCCGGACGAACTTCAACCGGAACCTGATATGTCGCACCACCAACACGGCGACCTTTTACTTCAACAGCCGGCTTCAAAGCATCAACCACTTCCAACAATGTGGTCAGTTCATCACCATCTTTGGCGATTTTCTTCAGTTCATCCATCGCACCGTAAACGATATTTTCGGCAACTTCTTTTTTGCCATCCCACATAACAACGTTAATCAATTTAGCAACAACCAGATTATTATATTTGGAATCTGGCAGAATTTCACGTTTCGCTGCGCCTTTACGTCTTGACATTTTTGTTTTTCCTTTTGTTCTTCACCCGTATACCGGATTACTCATGCGTACTTTCCGCATGCTGTTATTATTTCTTTACCTTTGCACCATACAAAGAACGACCCTGTTTGCGGCTATCAACACCCTTGGTATCCAAGACACCACGGATAATGTGATATTTTACACCGGGCAAGTCCTTTACGCGGCCGCCACGGATCATAACAACGCTATGTTCCTGCAGGTTGTGGCCTTCGCCTGGGATATATGCGGTCACTTCACGACCATTCGCCAGCTTTACACGGGCAACCTTACGCTGCGCCGAGTTAGGTTTCTTAGGCGTGGTTGTATAAACGCGTGTGCAAACGCCACGCTTCTGCGGACACTCGACCATATCAGGCGCCGTAGATTTTACGACAACCTTTTTACGCGGTTTCCGAATCAGTTGGTTTACTGTTGGCATTCAAAATCTCTTTGTTTTCCTTATACCTTTTTTGTCCGCACAAAAACTGCCCGCCAGACTTATTTCACCAGGCATGCCCCGTGATTATAAATCCGTCAACCGTGCAGATTTCTGTGTTTTTTCTTTCCTTATTTACACGGAAAGTGAACATACTATAACCGCCCCCCCCGATATTGTCAAGAAAAATCTAGGAAAAAATAATAAAGGAATAAATACAAAAGCCCAGAATTTTGGGGGATTTCCCAATTACGCCAAACACACAAAAAAGCATTTGGTACAGAAGGAAACGCGCACTATTTTTCAATTTGTATAAAATACCCCCGGCCACATGGTCGGGGGTATTTTTTTGACAGCCAAATTAGAACTGAATACCGAACTTGGCACCAAAACCAAAGCCGTCTTCAACATCCCAATCACCGGCGGCATCATGATCCATTGTCTTGGAAATATATGCACCGACGAATTTGTCAGAGTCAATGTTATAGTTCACACCAAAAGTACCATCCCACTGGCCCGGATGTTCAATCTTTACATGATTGATTTCATCATCCAAGATTGTGCTATATTCAACACCGGCAACCAGACTCCAGTTAGAGTTCAGCGCCAACAACCCTGTCAAACCGGCACGCAGTGAATGAATTCCTTCGTCATTCCAGTTAAAGGATTCTGAATTCGCATAGTCAAACGCGATATGACCGGCGACCGACCAACCCGCCATTTCATAACCGGCGCGTGCACCAACCGTCCAGTTATACCATGTTACATCCTTGTCCAGGAAAGAACCACGGTACGGCAAAATGGAATTTACAGTATATGCCCCAAAGACATCACCTTTCCAGTTGCCCATATCCAGCGCACGATAATTTACGCCAAATGCAAAATCATTCCATGAAGACATATCAAACCAGTCGGACTGAGCCGCTGTTGTCGAAACAGCAACCGCCAAACGGTCCGTGATACCATAACCAAAATCTTCTGTCAGACCGACAGTTTTGCTGTTCTTGGTATGAGAAGCAACAGACGTCATGCTGTAAAACTTACCCGCTTCCGGACGATACAACGGATTATCATTTATAACATTTGCCGCATGCGCGCCGGAAACAGCAAATACGGCCATCAAAGAAGTCAAAGCTAATTTTTTCATACTCTATCCTTTCTTTAGGTTAACAACTAGACATCGTTTCTAGTTCTTAAGAATATTTTACTATCCGCCTCAACCCGCCCGCAAGGGAAAAGATTTTTGCAAAATGACCAAAAATATGTTATGCTCATGCGGTCCGCGAATCGGAGATGATTCCCATAAGACTAAAGAAAAAGCCCGGTTTTTCAGGCTTTTTTTATTATTAGACTCAAAAATCACAAACATGCAAAATAATTATGATTTTTAATGAATTTACGCTTATGAGATTTTAATTTCTACTTTTTTTTATTTCTCGCCAGTCAGCATGATGCCGCATATGTTGCTCATAAGATTTGGAAAAATGATGTCCGCCACGACCATCGGCGACAAAAAACAAGTAATTTGTATCCGCCGGCTTTAATACCGCACGAATTGCAGCCTGCCCTACATTTGCAATCGGCGCCGGCGGCAGGCCTTTATGCATATATGTATTATACGGGCTTTCCGTCTTTAAGTGCCCACGCAGCAGCGGCTCGCCCCGCATATCCCCCAGGCCATCGGTCAAAGCATATACCACCGTCGGATCCGCCTGCAGACGCATATTCTGGCGCAGGCGGTTAATATAAACACTTGCCACAACCGGCATTTCTTCGGCACGCGGCGTCTCTTTCTGCACAATAGACGCCAAGGTTATCACATCATTCCATGACGATAACGGCGACGGCGCAATACGCCCCGCCCTGCGCCAGGCATCATGTATGGCATCCATTTTTTTACGGGCCAAATCCAATAGCGCCAAACGCGACGTCCCGCGCGCAATACGATAAGTATCGGGGAAAATATCACCGTCTTTCAAATTACACACCGCAATATCGCCCGGCTTATCACATTCCACCGGCCCTGTTAATCCATGAACCTGCAGCAACAACTGCTTTATCTGACGTATGGTCAACCCTTCCGGAATTACGACGGTTGTTGCGGCGACATCACCCGTTGCCAACATATGCGCAATGCGCCATACGCTGGTCCGGGGTGCAAATTCATATTCGCCACTTTGCACACGCCCCCCGGATGCACGAACGCACATTTTAAACATGGAAACGGAATCTATCGCACCGCGGGCTTCCAGCTGACGCGCAACGGATGAAACACTGGCACCACGCGGCACAGTTATCACAACGGTATCATTTAGCGGTGACCTAATGCCGATTGCATACACCATTACGCTAAGCGCGGCAAACAGCCCCAGCGAGAAAAAAATCAAGAATTTTTTTTGCTTAAAATTTCTGCTTTTCATAACCAGCGCATTATTGCAGATAAAAATCATTTTGCAAATGCTAATAAAAAACACCGCCCGTAACGGGCGGTGTTCGTTTATCAATTTTATTTGTCTTCCTTGCTTATACCCAATGTATCTTTTACAGGTTCTACTATTGCGGTTTTGGCACTGTCGAGTGTTCGTATTAGCGCACGACGAATTTTTCCGCTGATTGTCATAGGAAGAGAATCCACAAATTCAATCACGCGCGGATACTTATACGAAGCCGTACGCCCCCGGACATGGTCTTGTAGTTGGCGGATTAAAACATCACCCGGTTGAAAATATTTGTTTAAAACGATTGTTGCCTTTACCGCCTGACCGCGTGATGGGTCGGGAATGCCGGTAACGGCCACTTCGCGTACGGCCGGGTGCTCCAGCAGAACACTTTCAACCTCAAACGGGCTGATACGATATCCGCTGCTTTTTATCAAATCATCATTGCGGCCCACGAACCAAAAATATCCGTCCGAATCGCGATATGCAACATCACCTGTATGATAATATCCGTCACGGTAAACGGCCGCAGTTTGCTTTTCATTCTTATGATATCCCCAAAACAGACCGACCGGGCGATGCTCTTTTAAGCATACGCATATTTCGCCGACCGTTCCATCCGGTACGGGACGACCGCGCTCGTCCAACAGTTCTATATTCCAGCCGGCCGCCGGCATTCCCATACTGCCGGGCTTAGGCTCAATCCATTCGTTATTAAACAGCATGACACATGTTTCTGTCTGGCCGAATCCTTCGCGCATTTTTATACCCGTCGCACGCAAAAAGCGCTCATACACTTCGGGGTTTAGGGCCTCGCCTGCAATATCCGCCTTGGCCAGTGCGGACAAGTCGTATTTGGTCAAATCCGCATGCAGCAGCATTTTATAAACCGTTGGCGGCGCGCAGAACGACGTAACATGATTATCCGCAATCGCGGCTAGCAGGTCGTGCGCGGTAAAGCGGCCGGAAAAGTCAAACACAAACACAGCCGCCCCGGCCAGCCACTGGCCGTACATTTTTCCCCAACTGCATTTCGCCCAACCCGATTCGGACAAAGTGAAATGAATATCCCCATCATGCAGACGCTGCCAGAATACGGCCGTATTTATATGCCCCAACGGATAAGAAAAATTATGGGCAACCATTTTTGGCAAATCCGTTGTGCCGCTGGTAAAATATAATACCATGGTGTCACCGGTTTCATTCGGCACACGCGCAAATGTTGTTGATGACGCCTCAATCCCGGCCGCAACCTCAGCACAAGATATCAACTGTATCTCATCATCACCGATGGCGTTTTTTATCTCGTTTACAATGTAACCGTCATCAAACGCAATAATGTTTTTTACATCTGCGGTCTGGATGCGGTATTTGATATCCTCTGCCTTTAACTGATTCGTTGACGGAATAGGAATCGCCCCCAGTTTATGCATCGCCAACATTAAAATCCAATATTCCCAGCGACGACGCATAAATAACAAAACAGTATCGCCTTTTTTTATACCGCGCCCCGCCAAGAAATTGGCCGCCGCATTGGATGTGCGCGCCAAATCACGAAATGTGAACGTTTTTTTATCACCGGCATCATCATTCCATATCAATGCAATCTTATCCGGACTCTCAATCGCCAGCGCATCAATTACATCATATGCAAAATTAAAATTGTCCGGAACATGCGGCACTGCATTTTCCTTATAATCTTGATAACTGTCAAATTTAAGCTTTGACAAGAATTTTAAAGCAAACATATTTTTCCCTTCTTTCTGCTTAAAATAAAATATGGTTCATAAAACTTTAAATACAAGTGGAAAATAATAATAAAAATAGTTGCATTTTATAAAAAACAGGTGCATAATCCGCCCATATCGGAGTGTAGCTCAGTCTGGTAGAGCGCTGCGTTCGGGTCGCAGAGGTCGTAGGTTCGAATCCTGTCACTCCGACCATAAATTTAAACCGCCCTTTACGGGCGGTTTCATTTTATTATTCTGCAACCTTTTTCAAAACCAAGCTGGCGTTTGTTCCGCCGAAACCGAAACTGTTGCTGATTGCAACGTCCAGCTTGCGCTTTTTCGCCTTGTTCGGCACCAGGTCAAAGTTGCCAACCTCGTCAACCGGGTCATCCAGATTGATTGTCGCCGGTGCCACGCTGTCACGAATCGCCAACGCACAGAATATCGCCTCTACCGCGCCGGCCGCACCCAACAAATGCCCCGTCATGGATTTTGTTGACGACATGGATACCGGCAGGTCACCGAACAGTTCTTTAACCGCCGTTAACTCACCGATATCACCCAGGCCGGTCGATGTACCGTGCGCGTTTACATAATCAACATCCGCCGGTGTCAGGCCCGCGTCTTTCAATGCGGCCTTCATCGCACGCAGACCGCCCTCGCCGCCTTCGGCCGGCGCAGTGATATGATACGCGTCACCCGACATGCCGTATCCGGCAACCTCGGCATAAATCTTGGCACCACGCGCCTTGGCATGTTCATATTCCTCCAGAACCAGGATACCTGCGCCTTCGGCCATGATAAAACCATCACGTCCCTTGTCCCATGGACGAGACGCTTTCTCCGGTTCATCATTACGCGTAGACAGCGCTTTCATCGCGGCAAAGCCGGCAACACCGATTTTACCAACCGCCGCCTCTGAGCCACCGGCCAGCATAATATCCGCATCACCGTGCTGAATCAAACGTGCTGCCTCGCCAATGGAATGCGCCGCCGATGCACATGCCGTCACAACAGATAAATTCGGCCCCTTCAGCCCATAACGGATGGAAACATGTCCCGCTGTCATATTGATAATGGATTTCGGAATAAAGAACGGGCTTATACGACGCGGCCCGCCGGTGTACAATTCAACGCAGTTATCATAAATTGTATTCAATCCACCAATTCCCATACCAATGGAAACACCCATGCGTTCTTTATCGCCGGCATAATCAATCAGGCCTGCGTCACGCATCGCTTCGTCTGCGGCGACAACACCGTAAACAATACCCTTGTCCATTTTGCGCTGGTCGCGCGGCTCAACCACAGCGTCCGGATTATACTGACCCGGCTCTGTACCGATGACCGGCAGTCCCGCAATCTGGGACGCACAATCAGATGCATCAAATGTATCAATCTTACGCACACCCGACTTGCCGTCCAAAATATTTTTCCACGCATGTTCTATCCCGGTTCCGACCGGCGATACAATACCCATGCCTGTTATGACTACTCTTCTCATTTTCTATATTCCTTTATACTTGATTTGTCATACGGCCATATAATAAACCTTTGACCGCCGAAAATACAGAAAAAAATCCGCCGACAAAAATACATGTGCGACGGATTTGTTATCTCACGATAAAATACCCTGACAAAAATTATTTTTTGTGGGATTCGATGTATTTAACCGCATCGCCAACTGTGGCCAACTTCGCGGCTTCTTCGTCAGGAATCGTGATATCAAATTCTTTTTCAACTTCCATAACGAATTCAACAACGTCCAAAGAATCAGCACCCAAATCGTTTACGAACGCAGCTGTTTCGGTGACTTTTGCTTCATCAACGCCCAGCTTATCTGCTACGATTTTTTTTACTTTTTCAAAAGTTGTCATTTTTTTTCCTTTGTTTCAGTTAAATGTGTGGC
>JAIDLK010000078.1 GCA_029051085.1 Alphaproteobacteria bacterium
GGGCGGGCGGTGTCGCAACCCAGGGAATGCTGTCTTTTTCGCGTGACGAAGAGCGCATGGCGGATAACATGGGGCTGGATTTAATGCGTCGTGCCGGATATGACCCCGCGGCATTTGTTCAGGTATTTGAACAGATGCGCGATATTACCGGTGCGGCGGAAACGAAAATAAATCCGAACAGGATAAATCACCCGCTAACTGCCGAACGTTTAAAAAACGTTCGTGAATATATTGCCACGCACCCCGGTAAATATAAATCCGCCAATGAAACATACGCCGATAAATATGAATTGGTTCGGGCAAAATTGGTTGGATACTTGGAAACTCCGGCCCGCATTGCGGATATGTATCCGGCTTCAAACAAGTCGACCGCGGCCGTTTATGCGCGTGCAATATCGGATATGCGCGGCGGTAAATATGACGCGGCCGCGTCGGGTGTGAAAACCCTGATAGGGCGCAGTCCCAGAAATCCTTATTTCAATGAATTGCTGGGCGATATAGAATTTGCCGCCGGCCATTATGACGCGGCGGTGGCGGCATATGAACAGGCGCTGAAATACGCCGCCCAATCTCCCCAGATTCAGACGGCACTTGCGCTTGTTCTGGCAGAGCGTGGCGCCGCCGATGATACGGCGCGTGCACGCGAATTATGCCTGCGGGCAAATCTGACAGAGGCTTCGCCGCTGTCATACTGGGCACTGGCGCGCACATATGGTTCCGACCCGCGTGCAAATTGGGCTATGGCGGAATATTATTCGCTTATGGGGAATACCAAAAAAGCCCGCAGTTATGCCAAACAGGCGCAAAAATCCCTGCCGCATGACAGCCCGGAATTCATAAAATCCGGTGATATTTTAAACAAGAAATAATTTCACACTGGACCGCCAAGCTACGCTCGCGGTGACAATGAGGCTGGGCCGATTGTCATTGCGAGGGCGTGAAACGACCGCGGCAATCCAGTGACATTTGCAATCCGAATAATTTATTAATACCCAGTGACGATAGGCTTTCTGTCGTTGGAGTGTCATAACTCCAAATACTCGTGTCGGCTATGACAAAAAATCCCGGTTACACATTACTGATACGGCATATATGGGCACTGTCCAAAATCCTGCAGAATCAGATAGATAATTCTTCAAAAACAGCAAAAAATTAAATTATTCCAAAACCTGCTTTTGCAATTCTATTAACCGCGCGCAGGCATCTGCGGCCATATCCATCAAAGCGGACAATTGTGCGCGCGAAAATGGGTGCTGTTCACCGGTTGCCTGAATTTCTACAAAGTTACCGTCTTCTGCAACGACAAAATTTGAATCCAGTTCGGCTTCACAGTCTTCTTCATAATCCAAATCCAAAATCAGTTCTTTATTCCATAATCCGGCGCTGACCGCGGCAACATGTCCGCGTATAGGGTTGTCATATATGCGGCCGTGTGCCATCAGCCACTGTACAGCCATCGCCATGGCAACAAAGCCGCCTGTAATTGATGCGCACCGCGTACCGCCGTCGCCTTGAATAACATCACAGTCGATGTTTATCGTATGACGCCCCAGGGCATCCATATCAACCACACTGCGCAATGACCGGCCGATTAAGCGTGATATTTCCGTTGCGCGGTGGTCTTTTGTCATTTGTTCATGGCCCTTGCGGGTGATGTTTGCACGTGGCAACATAGAATATTCCGCCGTTACCCATCCGCCTGTTTTGTTCTGCTGGCGTTTCCATAATGGTTGGTTCAAATCCACCGATGCCGTGCATATAACATGCGTCCCGCCAACCTTTATCAGACAGGACCCTTCGGCCCATTTGTTAATGCCGGTTTCCATGGAAACGGGTCGCATTTGGTCGAATTTGCGCATCGATGGTCGCATCATTTTTATTCCTTTTTATATATCACCGCTATAATACCACCGGCCGGTGGTATTGCAATTACTTTTAAGATTTGATTTTTTCCATACATGTTGCTATCCTGATGCCCACAGAAGGATAATTGATGTCTATCAAAGTCAAAAGACTGTTTAAAAAGTTAATAAGCTATTCGGGAATATTTTTCTTTATATTGGCTGTTGGTATGCTGTACTGGCAGCTGCATAATTACAGCCTGCATGATATTTTGCGCGCGATTATCAGTATTCCCGTATTAAACTTGGCGGCGGCATGCGCGGCATGCTTGGCGGGGTATTTCGTGCTGGCGCTGTATGACTATCTGGCGCTGAATTACGTCGGGGAAAATAAAAAGGTATCCTGGTGGAAATGGATGCTGGCGGGAATGCTGGGGTTTGCAATCAGTAATAATGCCGGTCATGCCGTGGTCAGTGGTGGTGCCATCAGATACCGTCTGTACACCCGGTGGCGTATTCGCGGCGGCGACATTGTCAAGATGCTGACGATATCTGGCTTTACATATTTTCTGGGGTGTGCGGCGATTGTTGTTATCGGATACTTCCTAATCCCGCATGATATCTTGGACTCGGCGGCCGGTGCCCGTTTCGGTGTAAATTTACTGTTTGCATTCTGTCTGGCCGCTGTACTGGCTTATTTTGCCGTAACAATTGTATTTCGCAAAAAAAGCATAAAAATCGGTCAGATAAAGTTTCAGGTTCCATCTACAAAGATGGCGTTGACACAAATGTTGCTTGGGATGACGGACAGTGTTCTGGCCGGGTTGGTGCTTTACTTTTGCCTGATTCCGTTCGTGGATATCCCGTTTGGTGTCTTTATCGGCTTGTTTGTAATTGCACAAACCATGGGTGTATTCAGCCAGGTTCCGGGCGGCATCGGTGTATTCGAGACCATTTTCCTGGTCGCGCTGCCCAATACCGTGGACAAGGCGGATATTTTCGGTGCACTTCTGGCTTTTCGTATAATATATTATGTATTGCCACTGATTGGGGTCGGCGGTCTGTTCTTTATATATGAGCGCTGGCTTCGTTCCCAGATGCACCGCTGGAAAGAACAGGTAAAGCAAAAACTGCCCCAGATTCCAACATTGCCCCGCCGCGGGAAGAAAAGCAAATAAAATTACCTTGCGAATATGCCCCATGACATGCTAAGCTGTATATGCTTATATGACATGGGGTAAATAATTTGCTGTTTATACTGTCAATATTTTCCTTAATTCGCAGTGCGCTGATGGGTATCGTGGCGCCATTCCTTGGCATGGGCTGGACCGCCCCACGGGAACGGATTATTTCCATATCATATACGCCTGAAACCAAAGGATTATTATATGTCAAAGAAAATATATGTGGACGCAGTCCACCCGGAGGAAACACGGGTCGTGGTGGTGGATACCGCAACGAATCGTGTGTCTGATTTTGACGTTGAAACAACGACTAAGCCACAGATAAAAGGGAACATTTATCTGGCCAAGGTAATCCGTGTCGAACCGTCTCTACAGGCGGCGTTTGTGGATTACGGTTCCGGCAAGAACGGATTTTTGCCGTTTTCGGAAATTCACCCGGATTATTATCAGGTAACGGCCGAACAGAAAAAGAAACTGTTGGAATTGGCACATGCCAACATTGTTGATGATGATGATGACCCCGATGACGAAGGGGACGAAGTTGCCGAATACGACGACCACAGCGCGGGTGAAGATAACAAAGAGTTTGTAAAGCGTGCGCGCGAGTTCAAGATTCAGGATGTTATAAAGCCAAAGCAGATTTTGCTGGTCCAGGGGGTAAAGGAAGAACGCGGTCAGAAAGGCGCGTCCATGACAACTTACCTGTCGCTGGCCGGTCGTTTTGCGGTTTTGATGCCAAATTCCCGCAAACGTAACAGCTATGGCATCTCCAAGAAAATCTCTGACAAGGCCGAGCGTGCCCGTCTGCGTGAAATCCTTCATGGATTAAAAATTCCAAAGGGCATGACGGTTGTTCTGCGTACCGCTGCATTCGGTGCGGCGGCGGCGGATATCGCGGCGGATTATGATTATCTGGTAAATCTGTGGAACGAAATCCGCAAGACAACGCTGGAATCTGTCGCACCGGTGACAATCCATACCGAGGATTCTTTGCTGCGCCGTGTTGTACGTGATTTCCTGGCGGACAAAGACGATGTGCTGATTATCCAGGGCGAAGAGGCCTTTGATGCCGCGAAACAGTATTTCCAGCAGATGTACGGTCGCGCACCAAAGAAACAGCTTATAAATTACAAGGATGCCGCCGTTCCGTTAATGGTAAAGGCTGGCGTTGAAAAGCAGCTTGAAGGCCTGCATGGCCCGTATGTTCAGCTGGCATCCGGTGGGTCGCTGGTAATAAACCAGACAGAGGCGATGGTGACAATCGACGTTAATTCGGCCCGTGCGATAAAGGAAAAAGATATCGAACAGACCGCCCTGAACACGAATCTGGAGGCGGCGGAGGAAATCGCTCTTCAGCTGCGTCTGCGTGATTTGGCGGGTATTGTCGCAATTGACTTTATCGATATGGAAGAGGAAAAGAATAACCGCAAGCTGGAACTGAAAATGCGCGAGGTTATGAAGCGTGACCGTGCCCGTACCCAGGTTGCAAAAATAAATAACTTTGGTGTTTTGATGCTGTCGCGTCAAAGACTGCGCAGCAGTTTTATGGAATCATCATATGTTGCATGCCCGCATTGTATGGGGGCCGGTGTGGTGCCAAGTATTCAAACGGCGGCAATTATCATGTTCCGTCACTTACAGGAAAAGCTGCTGGCGAAATCGGCCCAGAAAATCATTATGACCGTGCCGACAGACGTTGCGGTATACCTGCTGAATCACAAGCGCGCGGAACTGGCCGCGATGGAGGCAAAGTTTGACACCGAAATTGTAATCGTCGGCGATGACAGTTTAATGAACATCGACCAGTATTCGATACAGCGCGTTGCACCGGAACAGAATAAAACGGACGACCTGTTGGCCGCGCACGAGCCGTCAACAGACGCAAAAAAGAAAAACGCCCAGCATGCGGATGCGAAAAAGACAACAATGAACGCACCGCGCCGCCGGCGTAAAAAGCAACCGGAAAAGAAACAAACTTTCTGGCAGAAACTGGTTGGTTAAAATACATCCCCGCCCCGCGCGGGGATTTTTTATCTTATTGATTTTTTTCGTAATTTATGGTAATATATAGTAAATGCACTGCGGCCCCTATGGGCCGCATTTTTGTTTGCCCCGCGTCATTCGCGGGGCCTTTTTCATTCATGACGGGAGGGATTTATGCCAACAACCAGTGCCAAGTTGCACCGCGCACGCGCGGCCAAAAATGACGAGTTTTATACGCAATACGATGATGTGAAAAAAGAATGCGACAATTACCTGTCGCATTTTTTTAATAAGATTATTTATTGCAACTGTGACACCGCCGACAGTGCGTTTGTAAAATATTTTACAGAATTAAAAGCAGCGGGGAAAATCCGTGATGTATGGTTTTCCGGCGGTCTGGGCGGCGATGACTTTCGCTGCCTGGCATCTCTAGAAAGGCTCAAAGCGGCGGATATAGTAGTAACTAATCCGCCGTTTTCTTTGTTTGGGGAATTTATAGACCAGTTAATGCAATACAATAAAAAGTTTTTGATAATTGGAAATTTAAATGCAATATCGCATAAATACATGTCTGATTTTATTCGTGATAATAAGCTGTGGCTTGGGACCCGTAAACTGGGGGCGATATATTTTATAACGCCCGGCGGCGAAACAGCCGGTATTCCGGCCGGCTGGTATACGAATCTGGCACATAATCATCATAGAAAATTGGTTTGTGTCAAGAAATACGCTGGTAATGAGTCACAGTATCCTAAATATGATAATGCAGATGCAATAAATGTTAATCGAGTAAAAGATATTCCAGCCGATTACTATGGCATTATGGGGGTACCCATTACATTTGCAGACAGATACGATCCAAATGAATTTGTATGGCTGGGTGCAGACTATGAGTTTACAAAAAACGGATTACGCGGATATATAAATAACAAGTGTCTTTATGCGCGTGTTTTTATTAAGCGGAAAATATAATCTTGCCTGTATGGGTCTTTTATCCTATATTGCTATCATAAAGTATGGACTTTATAGATGTTAAGATTATTTGCTTTTCTATGTTTATGCATCGCACCCATTGCCGGTTTTGCATTTGAAATATCAAGTCTGGCCACATGTTCTGCGGTCGCGGTAAAAAAGATGGCCGTAACAGATGCGATATATAAGTCGGAAAACAGCAGAAATAATCAGTTCTATGGGAACAAACAATTTGTTAGCCTGTTGGGGAAACAGACGCAGGTTTTTGACACAAACTATGTTTATCTGGGGCCAGACAAAAAAGAGCAACAAGGTATTTCAAAATGGTATTATTATTCAAAAACATCATCAGGTCGTCGCGGAACAAGCAAGCTAAATTATGAAAAAAATGATGTTATGCGTGCGGCGCGCGCTGGTGATATTGCGGTAATATGTAAAAGGGAACGCGACCTGGTCCTGGTCGTAGTTCAACAGGATTCGTCCCATGTACAAGAGCTTTATTCTATCTTGGGAACGGCGCCCATGCCAACGGTGGAAAAGACATCGCTATGGCGGCGCCTGTGGGGCACGACGGAAAAGCGTACGGATGATTATGAAATAGACACCGCCGCACTGCCCATGCCGACAATACCGGAGAAATCATGGGCGCGCATATATTTTACCCCCGGCCCCGAGTGCGAGGATAATATTGTCGCCAGTATTGATGATGCCACACGTGCGATTGATGTTGCGGTATATTCCATTACCAATGACAAGATAGTAGACAGCCTGCTGGCGGCGCATCGCCGCGGTGTGCGTGTCCGCATAATCAGCGACCGTATCCAGGCCTCTGGCCGGCATTCGCTTATCTCGCGTCTGGCGGATGCGGGTGTGCCGGTTACACTGAATAAAAAGCATAAAATCATGCATCATAAGTTTGCAATATTTGATAAAAAGGATATCGAAACCGGTTCCTATAACTGGACATCGTCTGCGACACAATCTAATGCGGAAAACTGTATGTTCTTTCCGGAACAGCGCAAAGAATTCACAAACCAGTTTAAATATCTGTGGGACTTTTATCAGGGATAAAAAAATCCGCCATTTGGGCGGGTTTTTAAATGGGGCGGATGACCGGATTTGAACCGGCGACATCCAGTACCACAAACTGGCGCTCTAACCAACTGAGCTACATCCGCCATACTCCGAACAGGACATGAATCCTATTCAAAATAGTGGTGGAGCTGATCGGACTCGAACCGACGACCCCTTGCATGCCATGCAAGTGCTCTACCAACTGAGCTACAACCCCATGCGAACGCTTATTCTATATTTCTTCTTGCCAAATGTCAAATCAATTTGCTACGATTTTTAAACATAAGGAGATTTTATCATGGATTATACCGCCCTAAAGGCCGAAGTTGAACAGAAAACAGCACAAACAATCGAAGTTTTAAAGAATGAATTCGCAGGATTACGCACAGGTCGTGCATCGGTACACCTGCTTGACGGTGTCCGCGCAATGGTTTATGGCGCGGAAATGCCCCTGAACCAGGTTGCAACCGTATCTGCACCGGATAATCAGACATTGTCTGTAACCGTATGGGATGCGACAAACGCTCCGGCGGTTGAAAAAGCTATCCGTGACAGTGGTCTGGGCTTAAATCCCATGACCGCCGGCGGGGTAATTCGTCTGAACCTGCCGCCGCTTACCGAAGAGCGCCGTAAAGAACTGGTAAAGGTTTCCGGAAAATATGCCGAAGAGGCCAAGATTTCCATGCGCAACATTCGCCAGGATGCCATGGGCAAAATAAAGCGTGCGGTCACAGACAAGGAAATTTCCGAAGACGACCAGCGTAAATATGAAGATGACCTGCAAAAGGTATTTGAACGTCGTGCCGGGGAAGTAGATACTCTGGCGAAACAGAAAGAAGCCGATATTTTATCCGTATAACCGATTACATATTGGATTTGCATATGTTCAAACTGTTCAAAAAAAAGCAAACTTTGCCCGTTATTCCGGCGCGTGTCCCGGCGCATATCGCGTTTATATGCGATGGTAATCGCCGCTGGGCGGAAAAACGCGGACTGCCACCATTGATGGGCCATCGCGCGGGGATTTCAAATTTTGAAAATCTGGTCGACTGGTATATTGCGCGCGGTGTTTCAACCGTAACGTTCTTTATATTTTCCACTGAAAACTGGAATCGCTCTGATGAAGAGGTAAACTTCCTTATGGACCTGTTCTATGAGGAGCTGAAAAAGAACATGAAACATGCGCTGGAAAAGAACCTGCGTTACCGCATTGTCGGCAGTCGTGCGCGCTTGCCGAAAAGGCTGGCTGATATGTGCGACAGCTTAGAGGAAACATCCGCGGAAAACACCGGCGGTACGGTTGTCTTTGCTTTGAACTATGGCGGCCAGGCGGAAATCATCGATGCCGTAAATGCGGCGATTGCAGATGGAAAACCGGTTGATTGTGATACATTTGAAACATATCTTGATACGGGTGACCTGTTGCCGATTGATTTGATGGTTCGAACCAGTAATGAATTTAGAATCTCAAACTTTCTGCTATGGAAACTGGCCTATGCAGAATTACTGTTCATGCCACGGCACTGGCCGGATTTGGTGCGCAGTGAAAGTCTGTGGCAATATACGCTGGACGAATATGCACGCCGTGACCGTCGATTCGGTGGCGGTAAAAAGGCAAATTACGCGGGCAAGAAAAAGGTGAAATAACATGTCCAATACAACACAAAGAATTATCGTCGGTTCTGTTTTGGCGCTGGTTGCGGCATTGGCGGCACTGGGGGAATATTTTGGATTGCCGGCGGTCCGATGGCTGGGGGTGGCGGTGGTTGTCATGATGATTGTTGAAATGGCGGCCATGATGTCACGCAACCGTGCGGCACTGCGTCAAAATCGTAATGGAATTGTCTGCTCGGTATTTATGGCATGGCTGGTGCTGATGTTGTTTTCTATATATTCCGTCGGCACGCGGCCATGGATTATATTGTTGTTATTGTTAATTATTGCCGCGGCGGACATCGGTGCATGGTTCTTTGGGCATCTGTTGGGCGGTGATAAAATGTGGGCGCGCCTATCGGCCAACAAAACATGGTCCGGTCAGATTGCCGGTATTTTATGCGGGACTGCGGCGGCCGTTATGTACGGATTGCTGGGCACGGATACTTTCATGCCTCAGCTGATGTGGATTGGTATCAGTGTTGCGCTGATGTCACAGTATGGTGATTTGACCGCCAGCTGGATAAAGCGTCGCATGGGGGTTAAGGATTTCGGGAATATTTTACCGGGACACGGCGGTCTGCTGGATAGGTTTGACGGCTGGATTTACGTTTTGCCGATAATATGGCTGGTTATGCTATAGTCTTTAACAGCTAGGGGAAGGAAAGGTAATAATTATGCATACTTTGTTAACCATTGTCGCATTATTGATAGTTTTGGGCGTCGTGGTTTTTGTTCACGAGCTTGGGCATTTCTTGGCGGCACGCTGGGCCGGTGTTCGCGTTGATACATTTTCAATCGGATTTGGGCCGGCCATTATAAAATGGCATGACCGTCGTGGTACAACATGGAAATTGGCCTGCTTGCCTTTGGGCGGATATGTATCCATTTACGGCCAGGAAGATATGTTTGACCGTAAAAAGTATAACGAGTTGCCTGCGGCTAAGAAAAAAGGGCATTATCTGTCTGCACCGGCATGGAAACAGTTCATAATAATCGCGGCTGGTGTAACAATGAACTTTTTGCTGGCATGGTTTATATATTCATTCCTGTTTATGTTTCAGCCCAAGACGGTACAGCTACCGGTTGTCGGCCAGGTTATTCAGGAATCTGTTGCATTTAATGCGGGGGTAAAGCCGGGGGATGTTGTTATCCGCATTGATGAAGAGAAAATAACAAATTGGGGCGAGTTGATTATAGCCAAGGAAATCGCGGCAAATCGTGATGCAAATGTGCTGTTGGTTCGTGGCGACAAACTGGTCCAGGTAAAGCTTTCGCCGGCCGAACGCTGGGGCCTGATTGCCGACGGCAGCAAGACTGAATTCCGCAAGAAAGGCTTTTTCGGTGCCATTTATTCCGGCGCCCGCGAAACATATCATCAGTCGAAAACATTACTGGTGGTTCTGAAACAGATTGTAACGGGCGAACGTTCTTCAAAGCAGTTGGGCTCATTCATTACCATTGCCGAGGTTTCCGGCCAGGCCATGGCGATGGGCTTGTTTGCCTTATTGTCCATAATCGCACTGCTGTCGGTAAATCTGGGGGTCATAAACCTGTTGCCGTTGCCTGTTTTGGATGGTGGATATCTTCTGATATTGATAATAGAGGCCGTAACACGTCGCAAGCTTGGCGGGCGTGGCATGGAGATTGCGATTATCGCAGGCTGGGTGTTGATATTCGGACTGTTTGTGCTTACTATGTGGAACGACCTGGCGCGGGTCTTTGGATTGAACTGATATGAATAACACGAAAAATATATTATTTGCAACTGTTGCGGCAATGACGGCTATGCCGGCATCTGCGGGGCTGTCGCGTATTGACGTTACCGGAAACCAGCGTATGGATGCAGAATCGGTACGCATATTGGCGGATGTTAAGGTTGGCGACAATATAACTTCGGAACGTACCAATCAAATCGCCAAAAAGTTGCAGGAAAGCGGGTACTTTTCAAAAATCAATGTGCGCATGTCCGGGGACGTGCTGAAAATTGATATTACCGAGGCTCCGATTGTAAACCAGGTAACGGTTGAAGGGAATGATGAAATCTCGGCCGATGATTTAAAGAAAGAAGTAAAAACGCGTGAGCGCACATCATACGATGAATCTGTTATCGGCGGGGATGTCCAGCGCATGCTGACCCTGTACCAGCGCAAGGGTTATTTCGGCACAAAAATCAACCCGAAAAAAATAGCGCTGGATGACAATCGTGTGAACATCGTATATGAAATTACAGAAGGGCACCCGACATACATTCGCGATATTAAATTTGAGGGCAATAAGAAATTCCGCTCAAAAGAATTACGTGGTGCAATATTATCGCGCGAGCATGCCTGGTGGCGCCTAATGACCCAGTTTGACGTGTTCGACGAGGATCGTATTCTATATGACCAGCAGATGCTGCGCCAGTTTTATCTTCGCAACGGGTATGTGGATTTTCAGATAAAAAGTGCCAACGGTGTATTTACACCCGACCGCGAGTATTATTCCGTTACCTTTGTCGTGGACGAGGGACCGCAGTATAAAATCGGTGATGTTACAATTGACAATCCGTTCCCGGATGTTCCGGACAAGGTGCTGCGTGATGCACTGAAAGTATCGAAAAAACAGGTTTATAACATCGACAAGGTCGAAGAGACAATAACATCCCTGCGCGGTGCGATTGCAGAATACGGATATGCCTTTATCACAGTAGAACCTGTCCCGGTAAAGCATGACGATACACGCACGATTGATATGGAATTTAAGATAGAGAAAACAAACAGAATCTATCTGAACTCAATAAACATTCTTGGGAACGTCCGCACATTTGACAGTGTTATCGAGCAGTCACTGCCGATGCGTGCCGGCGACCCGTTCTCGCTTCAGGATATTGAAACAGGACGCCAGAATTTGATGCGTACGCGCTATTTCAAAGACGTTCAGATGGTGCCAAGCCGCATTGCGGACGCAAACATGATGAATCTGGATGTACGCGTCGAAGAACAGCCGACCGGTGAACTTTCCGGGGGCTTTGGTTGGTCGAATATCAACGGATTTATGGTTGATGCCGGTATCACGGAAAGTAATTTCATGGGCCGTGGCCAGGTTGTACAATTACGCGGCTCCATCGCCGAGTATCAAAAACAGGCGTTATTCAGCTTTACAGAACCATACCTGTTCGGTCGCGCGCTGTCCGCCGGATTTGATGTGTCTTATACAATGTATAACTATTCGTCGTTGGGGTCGCTTGGGTATGACCGTGACTCGTTTGCTGTAACGGGACGCATGGGTTGGCGTTTAACCGACCATTGGTTCCAAACGCTGCGTCTGTCTGCGTCTTTTGACCAAAACTATGATATCCAGCTGTCCGGCTGGCATGATGCCAATCTGTATACTTTGGGAACGAACTTCCGTTATCATAATCTGGATACAAATTTCCAACAAAATACCCATACCGGTCTTGTTGGTAATATTGGTCTGGCATATACCGGATTTGGTGGTACTGAAACATTTATGCGATACAGTGCCGATGTTACAGCAATGGTAAAATTCTTTTCCGACAGATGGCAGCTGCGTTCCTCCCTTGATTTTGGTTTGATTCAGCCGTTGGATGGTGACTATGTATCGCGTGTTTACCGTTATTTCTTGGGTGGAGAATCCCTGCGTGGGTTTGACGTCGCTGGCGTTGGCAGTCGTAACTGGGCTTATTCGACATACTCTCTTGGTGGTATGTGGAAAGTTAATGGTTCAACTCAGTTGAATTTCCCAATATTTATCCCCGATGAATATCAGGTAAAAGGATTTGTATTCATGGACTATGGTGTTTTGGGCAAGCCACCAAAGGCCGAGGATTATTATCCCCAAAATATGCACAGTCCGGAATATGCAAATCATATAGACGATGATATCCGTACGTCATATGGTATCGGTATTTATTGGAATACTCCCATGGGGCCGATGAACTTCAGCTGGGGTTGGCCGCTAAAGATGAATAAATACGATAGAGAACAGCGATTCCTGCTGTCATTTGAAACCCAGTTCTAATGCTGGAAAAATAAAAAGGCCTAAAACGGCCTTTTTATTTTTGGTTTATTAAATATTCTCTAATTGACGCCAAAATATCCTGTGTACAGTCGGAATATGCGGTTAATGCGTTTTCAAATGCATGATTGGCGCCGTCAATTGCCACCACTTGTTTGTGTGGAAATGTAAGCGCTTTGAAAAAGCGCATATTTTGGTTAAAGTCCGCCATATCGTCCGCCGAACCCAAAATAAAGCGCAGACGTAGCTTTTCGCTCTTGGGTCTATGCGTAATAAGGTATGAAACCCGTCGTGCCAGTTTTTCAAAAGTCAATCTCTTGGTCCATTGCATTGGCAACGGCACGTATAAATTATACAGGCAGGTTGGGATTTTAAATGTGTGATGTTCTATCTCACGCATTTGTGTTGTTACCTTATGTACCAATGTATCCCACGTGGCGCCGGACGGATCGCGGCGCATAAATTTTTCGCGCAGAATCTGGACCTTTGGCGGTGGCAGAAAATACGGGTTATTCAGCACCAGTTCGTTAAAATAATGCCGAACTTCCATTGAATCTATCATTAAATCAGACAGGGCACGGCAAGAAATGGAATGTATCCATCCGATGTTATAGCTATGGTTTATGTTGTCAATTGTCTGACAAAATTTTAATCCCGCCTCCAGCGCTTGTTTTTGGCGCGCCAGTGTCATTGCGCTTATTTGCTTTTGCTCGCCGGCTGTGGCGGATAAGTCTACGCCCTCCAAGGCAACAACATCAAACCCGCCTTCCAGCGCCTTCTGCATTGGAACCTTCATACAGGGCTCAACAGGACTGCCGCCGTATCCATGAATCAGGTAAACGGTACCATATACAGGATTCGAGCGCGGCACCCTGGACCAGTATATGTTGGTCAGCGGGCGGCTTCCGCCGTCATTTATCTGATGATAATGTTCAAAAAAGCTTTTTGATATATTGCTATCTTTGCCATCTGACATAATTCGTTCTCTTACAATAGGAATTGTAATAGTACTGTTTCTTTGGATTTTGTCAAATTATTTATATGCTGCGTCCTTCTTTTGGCCTTGACGGGCCGCGCGGAATTTTCTTATAATCAAACAAACGGCGGTATCTGTGGATTGCAGTGCCGAAACCCGAATAGGAAAGGGGGAAAAGTGATGAAGAAATTTATATTGGGCCTGTTTGTTGCGATTGCATTGGCCGGCTGTGGCCAGGTATATGACCGCGAGCCTGTAGGTGTCGGATATGATAATAATGAGCTGAAGCTTAGCCCTTGCGCCTGCATAATGGTATATCAGGCATAAACGGCCCGGCCGCGCAGGAGGGGCGATGTCACCAGAATATCCAGGGAGTTTTTACACACCGGCATTCCCCGCGGGGCGGCGTATCGCTGTTTCCCGCGCTATGGGCATTGGTATTTTATCTGCGTTTTTCGTGATTATATGCTTATGCGGTCTGCTGTTGTGGGGTGTGCGTTCCATGCGCTTGGACCCTTTCCTGATATCAATTGACAATGTTACCGGCACATGGAGTGTTATCGGGCGCAGCACATGGCGCGGCCGCGCCGTCCCTGTGACCGAGACGATGCAGGAAGCGGTTGCCGGAAATTTTTTCCAGAACTGGTTTTATATATCTGATTTTGTCGCGGATAATAATTCGGTATGGAGCTCTTGCCCGCCGGAAGAATGCAGCGGTGGCGAAAGTATGACGTATGGCGACCGGCGATGCGCCATATCATGTGCTGCATCCTCTGAGCTGTATGACCGCTTTATCGAAGATGTTATGGAGGGCTATCATCGTCGCAGCTCTGCCGGTGAAACATGGGGTGTGATGCCGGATACAATGCAGATAATCCCTGTGGGGGATATTGATGCACAAAAAGGTGGCGTTTGGCGCGTTCAGGCGACGGTATGGTCCAATATAAACGCAAGCTTTGATGTCGTTGCATTTGTACGTGTCGCCCGCAGCATCGGTCGCTATCCGCTAACAATGGGATATTATGTCACAGACTTTAACGCATACAGAATGAATTAATGAGAAAGCTTATATCGTTTTTTATCGGTTTATGTATTTTGGCGCTGATGTTCGGTGCGATTGCGGGTGCGGCCGCAATATATGATACCGCGCGTAAAATAAAGATAGAAACTTATTTTTTTCAGCCGAACAATCTATCCGGCCAGCGTGTTGGCGTTCCGGCAACCCCCTCAGATTTGGGGCCGGATAAGATGCGCCGTCGTTTGGTAGAAAAATATCTCTCTGAATATTTCTATGTTATTCCCGATACCGCAAATGTTGAAAAACGAATGGGGGCCTTTTCTCCGTTGGCGCGCATGTCCACTCAAAGCGTTTTTTCACAGTGGCAACAGCAAGAGGGTGCCTATATAAAAACTCTTGCCGAAGAGGGGGCATTTCGCACCGTTCGCATTATCGGTGAAATAAAGAAGCCCGCCGACAGTGATTTCTGGACTGTGGAATATGAAATGAAAACCTGGCGCCGTCCCAATGACATGGCAGAAGAGCCGGTTGTAACGCGTGATGTTCTTTATATGGGAATCAGTGATGAATATATGATGGACTTCCGCCAGAATATTGATATAAGGCAGTATCTTGAAAATGGCTATGACCCGGCTGCAATCTTTCGCTTTGGTATTACGGCCATCGGCAGACAACAGGACAAATAGGCTATGAAAAAACTGTTATTTTGCATATTTGGGGTTTATACGGCAATGCTGGGGCATGCGCGTTGTGATGACGGCCCGTTTTTGGACTATGCAATAGAGGACAGTGTGCCGGCAGACATAACGGCCATGCCGGTATCTATGAACATGGACGCGACCGGTGCCAATGTTTCCACTTTTGATATTGCCGGCATTATGCTGGGGATGCCGTTCGAAGATGTTCACACTCTGTTTTTCAAAGACCATGGCCTGTATGCCCCGCGCGAGAAGAACAGCATAATATACACAATTCACCCCGACTGGAAATATAATCTGGATTATGAGTGCCGCCAGCAGAATATTTTTGCCCCGGCCGAGCTGGAGAATTGTATCCGTTCTTTGGCGCGTCATCGCGGCCTGTTATATGCATCCGAGGTTCATTTGGTTCGTGCCAATACCGGGGAAACAATAACCGTTTATTTTACCAGTAATGCCACGGATAATCTGGTCTGGCGCATAGTCTATAATAACGATGTAGACGAGGTCGAAGGCGATGCTGAAAAATTCGAGAACCAGCGTCAGAAAAAGATATTGTCATTCTGGCAAAGTGTTTTGGATAAATATGGGGCTCCCAATTCCGGCTCGGACAAGTGGATAACAACAACAAATGCATATGACCCGATGATGACGGCGTATTATGGTGCGCTGGATTTGGTTGATCCCGGTCGCAATGCATCCGACCAAGCCCGGAACGTCAGTGATGCCCGCGAAAACTTCAAAGCAAAACCATATGCGTTCTAACCCTACGTCTTATAGAACAGGGCTGCTTGCGGAATGGCGGGCCAGATGGTACCTGCGTCTGCACGGGTTCAGAATCCTTGAACACCGATATATTACAGGCCGCCATACCGGGCGCGCAGAGATAGATATAATTGCGCGCCGTGGAAATCTGATAATTTTTGTAGAAGTAAAATGCAGACCCTGTATTGATGCGGCATGGGCGGCGATAACCCCGGCACAGACAAGGCGCCTGCGTGCGGCCGCATATGGTTATTTGGCGCGTACCCGTTTTCGTGGTGATGCGCGCTTTGATGTTATTATTGTTACCGGTGCCCGTATACATTGGGTACGCGGTGCCATATAAAAAACTTGAAAACGGACACGATTCCTATTATAATGCATCTGCTTTTTGAAGAAAAAGGAGAAAAGAAAATGAAAAAAGTAATGTTGGCTTTGTTTGCCGTTATGACATTGGCTGCGTGCACCGGTTCTTATAAGTCCGGCAATTGCGAGTATGATTTCTTGCTGCACAAGGATATCTCTATTTCCAAGATTATCGGCAATGCAACCGGTGGTTGCTAATTGACCAGGGCGCCAATGGCGCCTTTTTTGTTGATTTTTTTAGCGTTTTATGGTATTATATAATCAACACCACCACGGGATATTTCCGTGGTTTTTTAGTTGCCGGCACTGCCGGTTTTTTATTTATTAAGGAGTCAAAAATGGCAAAACAAATACAATTAAGACGCGGCAGCACGGCCGAACACGAAAATTTTATCGGTGCCACCGGAGAGGTAACCGTAGATACGGATTTAAACACACTGCGCGTACATGACGGCACCACCCCCGGCGGCCATATTGTAAGAGGAGCTCAGCTGCCCGACAATGCGGATTATGTTGTAGAAAGCAAAGCGGCCGGTACCGCTACCAATAATATGTGGTATCGAAAATATAAAAGTGGCTGGGTTGAGCAGGGGGCGTATCTGGGGGGCGTTAGTGCACAAGCGTCTAAAAAAGTTATTTTCCCAATTCCATACAAGCAAATGCACGATTATTTTATTTTTGCGCTTGGGACAAACCCCAATGTGACTTGGTCTGGCGGGGATACCAGAACAGGTGAGTTCTGTACAATAAAAAATAGTAGCAACGAAACTAATTACATCGATGTATACACATGTGGCTGGGCGGCATAGCATAGTAAAAGAAATGGCGCTTATATTTAATATAAGCGCCGCATTTTTTATTCACATATTTTATCGATTTTTTCAATTAGCTGTTCACGGATATTTGACTTGGTATAGAAAAAACTGTCGTATTCTTTACGTACATCCGGTTCCGGCTCAAAATTATTTTGAATATAGTGCTTTAGTTTAGTCACCACATCTTGCTCATTAAACACAACATTTGGTATTAAATGCTGTTTATATTTGAATTTTTCTAAATCCTCGCGCTCCAATCGGTTAAGATGAGGACAGCCGGCATCCAATATGTACAATATTGCAGGTTTGCCCTGAAATATAAAATCAAATGCGACAGATGAAAAATCTGTAATCAAACAATCACATTCTCGTATGTATTTGGATATATTTTCCCCATCAACAATTTCAATATTTTTATTGGCGGGTATAAAGTTTATTTTCATTTGGCACAATAATGCATGATGTGGCGCAAAGTACAGTTTTACATTTTCTTGCTCTAAAAGCTTCTGTAATTCTGTATTTTGTATCAGACTCAGCAAGTTCTTTTTATACTGTGATTCTTCAAAATTTACATGGTCCATTCGACGCCACGTAAACATAAGCAGAATTTTTTTCTGGGGCCGCGCCGGTTTTTTCGGCAACAAATCCCACCGGGGCAGCCCGCATTGAATCAACATGTCATCCGACCAGCCATATTTATTAAATATTTGCTTTTCCAGCGGAGATGATATTAAGGTTTTATCAAATTTACTAATATTCATATATCCTATTGGGAAAATGGATTCTTTTAAAAATATCATACCATGCTGCAGAAATATGTATTTCCAGCTCTTGTTTTTCCGGAAAAAGCGGTTTGTTCGGCCTGTATTTCCTCCAAATGATGTCAGGACCGCTTTTGTACGCAGTAATATCGGATATAGCGTTTCCAGCATATTGCCTGGTGCCGTCCAAGATGATGCGTCCAAACCAATAATGTTTTCCAATTTATTTTGTGCAGCCAGATTGTTATACAATGATGTATTTTTCAGGCATACATAATACGCATTTTTTCCAGTTTCACGGTATGTTAGAAATAATGAGTATGCATCAATGCATTCCGCGGCTTCATCATGTAAACAATCAAACAACAAATAGCAATCATGCTTGTACTTTGCCTGATTTTTTTTGATAAGACGTATATATTTACGCTCTTTTTTTTCTTGGTCTGAATAGTGCTTATATTGTATTTTTATTCCACATATTCTAAGAATGCGAGAAGAACCCTTTGTCTTAATATAAAACAGTCGCTTAAAAAATTTCTTTAATTTGGCGCGAAGACAATAATTTGTCATCTGATAAAAATAACGCAGACAATTTTTATCAA
Source organism: Alphaproteobacteria bacterium (assembly GCA_029051085.1). GTDB lineage: Bacteria > Pseudomonadota > Alphaproteobacteria > Rs-D84 > Rs-D84 > Enterousia. The sequence continues at coordinate 18,726 of JAIDLK010000078.1, forward strand.
TGTCGGATACCTTTATCAATGCCAGCATTTTCTTTTGGTGTTCCGAAGATATCCCGTTGTATATCCACCATAAATTCATAACAGTGAAATAGTCCAGATTAAGCGACATTTTCTGCAGTATATTTTGGGAGACCAAAAATTCACGCAAGTCTTGAAATAGTTTCACGGCTAATAAATACCTGTCACTCATTGAGCGTATTATAGATGTTTTGCGTAATCTGTAAAAATATGTTGCATATGGACAATACGAAATATTTCTGGCCAAAATGTGGCTTTTAAGTATAAAAATAACGTCTTCAAAACACCGCGCTTCAGAAAACTGTATACTGTTTTTCCGCAGAAATTCCGTTTTATAAATTCTAATTACGGAATAACATGGTGACACTAATAAAGTCTTCCGAACAGAATCATTGTCTATGTTTGTGCCGGTCGGAATATCCATTGGCGCTGACTCACAAGGGGAAATGGCGCGCTCCCAAAATACATGTTTCCATGACCGACCGTCCCAATCCTGATATTTAACAAGGTCTGCAATAACAATGTCGCTATCCAGCTCTTTTGCCTGGGTATATAATTTTTCATAATAATCAGATGCAATCCAATCGTCCGGATCTATAAATCCGACGTATTCACCACGTGCCATTTGCAGACCGACATTACGTGCAATTCCAGGGCCTTCGTTTTTTTTGTTCACAACGATAAAGCGAGAATCCTGGCTGGCATATTTTTCGAGAATAAGCTGTGAATTATCCGTGCTGCCATCGTTTATGCATATAAATTCAATGTCATTCAGCGTTTGCATCGCCAATGAATCAAGGCACTTTACAATATAATCCTCAACATTATATACGGGAATTATAACAGAAATTTTGGGCCGCATACTCATTTTGTCTTTACCTTTATTATCGGGATATAGAGAAAATACAGTCGATATATGCCATATTCATTTTTTGCACGTAATAGCTGCAGCCCGCATACGCGTACTATTAACTTATGCTCGGTATGAATAAACTTTGCAATTGGCATAACGCCAAATAAATAGTACTCTTTTTTTATGTCTCTTTTTGTATGTTGAGTAGTTTTGATTAGTTTGCCCCAATGTTCCATAATGCCTTCGATATCGCATGATTGCAGACAGTCGGAAAAATGCTTTCCCACAGTATTTTTCAATATTTTTATAACACCGGCTTTTTTCTTGCACTTTTGAAAAATATCAATTGCGGCCGCCGCAATTTCACGACGGACTGCCTTAGATGTATTTCTATAAATCTTGTCCTGTATTGAGCCAATCACCCATACATAGCGTGCAATATAATCCCTTTCTGATATTTCTTCGCTTGAATTATATATATCGGCCAATAAGTGGCATGATTTCAGTATTGAACCAATTTTATGTGGAGGCATCATTGGCTCATCAAGGCTGCCTTCGCGACGAATGTAGTTGTAAAAGACGCCGGGGCATGATACCAAGCTGTTTGAGCAGCTGACACATGTTGTCAAAAACACGGTGTCTTCACCGTTGGTTATGTTCGTCAAAAAACGAATAGTGTTTTCGTTTATCATGCGTGTGCGGTAAATCGCGCACCACCACTGCCAACTGAAGTGCCATTTGCCGTATTTTTCTACGTTTTTTATTTCATTATGGTCTTTTATAATGGTCCCGTCATATTGCACAATCTTTACATTACCGCGTGCCATATCCGCATTTTCTTTTTTTGCAGTGGCATACAGTTTTTCGTAAAAATCGGTGTCAACATAGTCGTCGCTGTCAACAAAGCCCAGATATTCCCCGCGTGCTGCATCAATTCCGGCATTACGCGCGGTGGCAACACCGCTGTTTTTATCCAGTGCAATTACATGTATTTGCGGATATTTGTTCTCGTATTCGTGCAAAATTTCCAGCGAATTATCTGTTGACTTGTCGTCTATACAAATAATTTCAATGTCAGACAGAGTCTGGGCGACCAAAGAATCCAAGCAACGTGCCAAATACGGGGCGACATTATATACGGGAACAATGACCGATATCCTGATGTCATTTTTTGCCATTATCAGACTCCTAGTGGTGAATTCTAACGAACGTTTGATTGTTTCATTTTGTCAAGCGAATTTTATGAGAATATTCCCAATAAGTCAACCTCTTTTCCTGTG
>JAIDLK010000079.1 GCA_029051085.1 Alphaproteobacteria bacterium
GCATAAGATATCCTGACTAGTCTCGTGGGCGCGGAGATGCGTATTAGAGTCAGATCATAATACCATCGGCCGCGTCAACAATAGCCTCGATTTTTTCAACCGCCTGGGGACGTTCAATTTTTGCAATAATTTTTACCGGGTGCGATGTGCGCGCCTTGATAAATTCACGTGTTTCAAAAACGTCTTCCGGTTTTTGAACGAACGAAATTGCAACGAAATCCGGATTTTTTGTCAGAACATATTCCAAATCGGCACGATCTTTGGCCGTCAGAACAGATGTTGCAACCTCGGTATCGGGCAGATTAAAGCCACGGCGAGACCAGATTTCCGTACCACGGATAACAATCGCTTCAATGCTGTCAGAGTTAACCTTCTCAACCTGCATTTCAATTTTGCCGTCATTCAACAGAATACGGTCGCCGGCCTTTAAAGAATGAATAACATCCATATCCGGCAACTGAACACGGTTGGAATTACCCGGTGTTGCATCGGAGTCAAACACAAATTTCTGGCCCGGTTTAATCGGGAATTTATCTTCTGTTTCGAAATTGCCGATACGGTGTTTCGGCCCCTGCAAGTCGGCCAAAACAGCAACCGGATTGCCTGTCGCCGCCGAGATTTCACGAACGGCATCAATTTTTGCACCCTGAACGTCGCCGCCATCATGGCTGAAATTCAGACGACATACATTTACACCGGCCGCAATCATTTTTTCCAGAATTTCCTTGGAACCGCTTTTCGGACCGATGGAGGAAGTGATTTTTGTGAATTTTTTCATAATCCAATCCTTGCTTGTTAAATTTGTTTTTCTTGATTTTTAGCTTTTATGGTATATCATGAAGTTCAGGAATAAACAAGGGGAAATTTCATGAAAAACGCAAATCACGGCGCAATTGACAACCAGCAGCTGGTAACCATTATAGAACGCATAGAAAAACTGAACGAAGACACCGCTGCAATCGCCGCCGACATCAAAGAAATTTATAGCGAGGCCAAATCCGCCGGTTTTGACCCGAAATATATTCGACAGATGATACGCCTGCGCAAGCTGGATCCGGATGAACTGGACGAGGCGGATGAACTGACAAAAATGTATCGCAGCGCGCTGGGGATATAATGAAAAAATTCACCCGAGTAATCGAAGACTTTAACTGCGCCCATTGCGGCGCAGTTGTTCGTGGAAACGGATATACAAATCATTGTCCGAAATGCCTGTGGTCATGCCATGTCGACAACAATCCGGGCGACCGTGCCGCCACATGTAACGGAATGATGCCGCCCATATCGGCCGCCCCGGCGCATGACGGATTCATAATAACACATAAATGCGAAAAATGTGGCAAAACCATCCGTCAAAAATCAGCCCCGGACGATGATGCGGACGCGATGATTGCCCTTACTGCAAACAATGCTTTTATTTTTGGCAAATAATTATTTTTGCCGTTGCGCGGACGGCGCACAAATTCCTATAATAAATTTATGAAAGAATGGCTGCGGGCGCAATATCAAAACGCTTTTCTGTGGGTGCCTTTTATAATGGCGCTTGGGGCGGGTGCATATTTTGCCGCATCAAATGTCATATGCATGGCGGCCACTGTAATGGCGGCCTGTGTGACGGCAACAGGAATAATAGCAAAGAACAAATACGCCACGCGGGCAGGCGCATTGTTTATATTTGGAATTGCATATGCGGCGATATATACACATGCAATTGCGACACCCCGGCTGTATTACCCGATACGCGGGACAGAAATTGATGGACGTGTTGAACGTATTGACTATACCCCCGACAAAACAAGGGTGTTCATTTCCGTTCCGGCCATGCAAATAAAATCCAAGGCACGTAAGAATGCGACAATTAGACTGAATGTCAGCGAAGGCGGGGCCGACATATCCATAGGCGATAGACTGCATGCATCGGCCAGCCTGTTTCCACCCGCACCATCATATGCGCCCGAGACATTTGACTATGCACGATGGGCATATTTCAACGGTCTTAGCGCGACAGGTTTCATTGATAAGTACACCATAACAGAACGGGGTAGCGGCGGCGGATTCAACGCACTGCGCGACCGACTGCACCGCAAGGCGGAATCTGTCTTAAGCGATACACTGGTACTGGGGTATAAAAATGCAATACCGCGCGATGAAAGCGCAATATGGACCGCCGCCGGTATCGGGCATGTATGGTCTATCAGCGGATTTCACATGACTTTGGTATCCGGATGGCTGTTTGCATTGTTTTTCTGTATCTTTCGGTTAATTCCATATATAACGCGACGCATCCCCGCAAGAATACCGGCCCTTTGCTGTGCATGGGTGGGATTGCTGATATACCTGATGATATCCGGAATGAATGTTGCAACAATTCGTGCATTTTTAATGACAACGCTGGTATTTGCGGCCTTTATTATCGGGCGAAGTGCGTTATCTATGCGAAATATATGCATCGCTTTTTGCATCATATTTCTTATCAACCCATATTATGTAATGCAGCCGGGATTTCAGCTGTCGTTTTCCGCGATATTCGGCCTGATATGGTTTTGGTCTGCGCGGCAATGCCATAAAACCACACGTATTGGCAAAATAGGATACGCAATTTATGCGGCCGCCGCGACGTCCATTGTCGCGACAATATTTACCGCACCGTTTGTGACGGCACACTTTTATTTGATGCCCACATATGGTCTTGTCGGGAACCTGATTTTGCTGCCGGTGTTTTCATTCGCAATTATGCCGTTGGTGGTGTCGGGTACAATTACAGCGACAATTGGCTGGCATTGGCCGTTGAATATGGCGGATGCGCTGTATATAAAAACACTGGGGCTGGCGCAAAGTATTGCGGAAACACCATATGCAAACATCACGATGCCCCATATACCAAACATTGCGTTGACAATGATAATCCTCGGATTTTTGTGCATCATGTTCATTCGACAGACATATGCATTGCAGCGGATAAACTATCTGATTGGGGGCATGCTGGTCGGGGCCGGAATTATTATTACTGCAATAAGTCCGCGTCCTGTTTTTTATGCGGCACCCGACCACGTACTGGTCGCGTTTTCATATGACGGTGCCTTGGAATTTAACAAGGCAAAATCATCAGGGCATTTATTTGCCTTTGACACATGGAAACAGATGAACGGGCAAAGTCCCGACAGTCCAAATAAAAGACGCGCGGGCGAACGCGGTGTATGGCGGTATGAAACAGATAACTTTCGCCTGGTATATATTCAAAAGTTTGTACCGCTGGCGCGAGAAATTGTCGAGCTGTGCCGTGATGACAAAATTGATTATATTGTTTCCTACTTTGATATTGTCGCGCCAAAATGCAACCATAAAATCCTGCGCGGCGGTTTTGTTATTTATCCATCCGGGCGTGTGCGCATGAATTCTGCGACGCGGCCGTGGAATAGTCCGCGCCCATAAAATATAACCCCGCGGCCGGCGCAGTCGGTCCGGCGGCACTGCGATTGCGGGCGGCGAATATCGAATCAATATCATATGGTTTGCCTATGCCGATTTCCACCAAAGTGCCGACAATATTCCGCACCATGTGATGCAGGAAAGAACGCGCGGAAAACTCAAAAATTATTTCTTCACCATGTTGAGTTATACGACATACATCCAGTGTTTTTACAGGACTTTTCGCCTGACACTGGGCGGCGCGAAAACTGGTAAAATCATGATTCCCCAATAATTTGTCCGCCGCATCACGCATTGCATCCAAATTCAATTTACGCGGCACCCACCACACGCGCCCTGCATTCAACACAGGGGCGGCCGGACGATTTAATACAACATACTTGTAATGACGCGCCACACAATCAAAACGCGCGTGAAAGTCATCCGATACAACATCGCATGACAAAATTGATACTGGGCGTGCGGTCAAATAGAAATTAACCGCACGCATGACGGTATTTGCGTCTGCACCTCCATCCAAATCAAAATGTGCGGTCATCGCCACGGCATGAACGCCGGCATCGGTACGCCCGGCCGCAACAACATCCGGCCGGGCGCCGCAGAATCCCTCTATGGCGTCTTTCATAATTGATTGCACCGACGGCCCCTGGCGATTTTCCTGCCAGCCGATAAGCCCCGTGCCATCGTATTCAAGAGCGACTTTGTATCGTGTCATTAGCGCGACTGCTCACAAAATTTTCTATGAAGTGCCCATTTTTTACATGTATCATATTCCGATACGCGGCGCGGTCCGAACAGCACAATATATAACCATGACACATCCAGACAATAGCTATTACAAGAATGATAGTCTTTTGTGCAGCTGTCGCAATGTTTACAAATTTTCGGCATATTTTTCTTCATTTTTTATTCCCCTATTTTTATTTCTGAGCCATGCAGACCATTTACAAAGCTTTTCCAATCCATTGGCTTTTTACCCGCCGGCTGCAGGCGTAATATTTCCAGTTTATCGTCTTTGATGCAAGTCTGTAAAATCTTGACGTCAACACCGTTTATTTTCGTGCGGCCGGCACCAATTGCACGAATCCGGTTATGAATATCGCGCGGCCTGTGCGACCAGTCAATTATTTCATCATCGCCTGTGAACTTGCGCGTAAATGTGGGTGTGCCATCCTGGGGCACGCCGACAAATGCGGCCGGATTACCCAAGTATTCGATTATCATATCGCCACCGATTTCCGACACCTTGCTTTCAACCATTTCATTGGTATCGTTTTCGCCAATTTCAAAGGCGCGGCGCATGTAAACATCGCCGGCGTCTAATTCCGCCGTTATCTGCATCAGGCATACGGCAGACCGGCTGTCGCCATTATATATAGCCGTTCGTATCGGTGACGGACCGCGATATTTTGGCAAATCACTTGGGTGAATATTGATACATGGCGCCGAATTTAAAACATTTTCACGCAGTATTGCACCATAAGAGACAACCACAACCATATCGGGGCGCATATCATATTCGCGAACGTTATGAAACACCGGAATCCCCCGCGCATCGGCCCATACATGGACCGGGGATGGAGTTAATATCTGCTTGCGGCCCACAGGTTTTGGCCCGCGCGTAAATACAGCCATGATTTCATGGCCGGCATTTGCAATTTTTTCAAACATAGGAACGACAAACGCGTTCGTTCCCATCAAAACCAATTTCATTTTCTTTTCCGTACCTTGCGCATAACCATTTCACGACGAACGGCGGCCAGATGGTCTATAAACAAAACACCGTCCAAGTGATCTGTTTCATGCTGAACAATTCTGGCGGGAACACCGCTCATTTCCGCGGCGCATGTCTGGCCGCATTCATCAGTCCATTCAACGACAACCGCCGCCGGGCGCGTAACATATGCAAACACCGGCAGATTATCCGGCCCCAGAACAGACAGGCAGCCCTCTTCCATGTTTACAGTTTTATCACTGCGCGATGTAATGCGCGGATTTATCATTTTATAAACCGTTTCCGTATCCGGGTCCATCATTACCAGAAAACGTTTTGTCACCCCGACCTGGGGGGCGGCAAGACCGACACCATTTTGCGCACGCATCATGGCAACCATTTCATCCAATGTTTTCTGCAGTTCCGGTGTTATATCTGAGACATCATCACATTTTTGACGCAGAACCAAATCCCCGCAAAGTTTCATTTGCAACATCTGTAAATCCTCTTATAATCGATATTAGCAAAGGATTGGGAAATGACAACTTATATTTTAATATTATTAGTACTGGTGGTGATATTACAGCTGGCACTGTTGATGCGGCGACCGGCGCCGGTGGATTTTTCGCCGTTGAACGAAAGTAATACGCGCCTGCGCGAGGTTTTGGCCGACAGACTGGGAAAGCTGTCACAGAATGCGATTGAGCTGAAAAACATAGGTGACGACATTGCAAATTTTAAGAATATCCTGATGGGTAACAAGCAGGCCCGCGGCACATTCGGCGAACGCCAACTGGAAGATTTAATCGCCGACATTATGCCACCGGAAAGTTATGCTTTTCAGTGCGTGCTGGAAAGCGGCGTACGCCCGGATTGCATAATCCGCCTGCCGTATCCGCCGGGCGATATGGTAATTGACAGTAAGTTTCCATTGGAAAGCTATACACGCATGACGGCGGACGCAAATGACGGTCTGGCACGAAAGCAGTTTGAACTGGATGTGCGAAAGCACATCGACGCCATTGCGGAAAAGTATATTATTCCGGGGGTGACCGCGGAATCTGCAATGATGTTTATCGCATCGGAATCCATATTTGAAATGCTGCACCGTGAATTCGGCGGCACAATAGAATACGCGGCGCGCAAAAAAGTATTCATCGTTTCACCGGCGACACTGTGGGCGACACTGAATACCATTCGTGCGGTCCTGTCCGATATAAAAATAAAACGCGTCGCCGCCCAGATAAAGAAAGAGCTGGACGCGCTGTTGTCCGACTTAACACGCCTGTCCGACCGGGCGGACAACTTGGGGCGGCACTTTAGCCAGACAACGACGGACATAGAGCAGCTGCAGACATCAATACGCAAGATTGCCCCACGTGCGGAAAAGCTGCGGGATATGGATTTTGGTGAAGATTAAAAATATCACCATAAAAAACGGCGGTATTATTTCCGCCGTTTTTTCGTTGGGCCCCGCCCCAGAATCTGCATTTCCATTTTCATTATGGTTTCTTCGCGGTCACGTATTATGCCCAGCAGGCGCTCGTTCTCAAGCTTTACCTTTTCAAGCTCCTGGCGCCCCAAGACCACTTGGTCGGACAGCTGGCGCCGACGACTGCGATTAAACAATCCTGTTACAATCGCACCGACCAGGGCGCCACTGGCCGCACTTACCAAATCAAACAACGTATCAATCAACGATATTGCCATGCCCATAATATAACGCGGCATGGAATGACTGTCAGCAGGAGGCTTTTCTTAAGCCCGTTTTGCGGTCGACCCATACGCGCTCGGCCGCGATTTCCATCATCGGCAGGTCGGCACGGCTGTCGGAATAAGAACGGACAACACGCGGAATGTATTTCTTTGACTTTGCCCAGTCATCCAATGCGCGAACCTTGTTTCCCCCCCAGCACAGATATTTAAATTTCCACGGACGTGCCGGGTCCATTTGCGAACACATAACCGCATCAAACTTTATGTCGCGGACCAATGCCGGCAACAGATAATCCGGTGCCGCCGATATCAGCACAACCGTGCGGCCGGCGTTCCGTTCGGCCGCGACCTGCTCCTTGGCCCAGCCAAATCGTTCACGTCGATGCTGTTTTATAAACGCGGGGGCAAATTTTTTTACCATTTCAGGCGTCATAAAACGACGTATTGTTTCACGCCACCACAGCCCCGCAGGGTTAATGAATTTACCGATTGTCGCGGCACCTATTACCGGCATGTAAAGCCACGGGCGCACAGAATGACGCGCACAATATTTTGCAAATTCTATGTTGCAATCATGCGCCGAAAGCGTTCCGTCAAAATCAAATACTACAATGTCTTTTTTTACTAACATAACAAACCTTTTAATAAACAACGCCGGCATTATAACAACCTTTTGCTTGCACCGCAAATTTTATATTGATATCATAATTTTGTCATCGGGGGTTCCGATGACGGGGTTTAGCGACCCTATGTGTACGCAGAGCACGCGCAGCGTTATGCGGTGCAATTGTTTTGCATCTCCAGCCAATCTGGTTGGAGGGTGTGGAAATATACAAGAATACCACCGCTATTTACACAATAGTCGCTAACCTCCAACCGCTTAAAAATTTAGCGGTTTTTTCATTCGTGAAAAAAGGAGGTTGGAATGGAAAAATTTATAATCGCGGCGGCTGTAATTGGTGCCACCGCACTGCACATAAACGATGCGGTGGCATTAACCGCTATCGGCGGCATACAAACTTGCTGCAAAGAAATATATGATGACAGAAAAAGTTGCACACACTATACATGTAACGGGACAGAATATACCGATTGTGACACATGTAATAATGGCAACATACCTATAAAGGGAGTGTCTTATGATCCGTGCAATACCGGAGCTGTTTGGAATGTAGAAGTCGGAATATGCTCAGGCGGCACAATAGTACAGCTGCCGTGTACAGCCGGAAAATATGGCGCCGGCGGCCTTGACTGTACAGACTGTCCGGCGCCCGGAACATCAAATGAGAATACGCAACTGATAACCGGCTGCTATATTCCAAGCGGCACCGTTACAACTGACGCAACGGGCACATTGGAATATACAGCCGATTGTCATTATGACGATTCTTTGGATGTTGTTTTGCCAATTCGCCCGGTTAGCTAAAAACGGGGCAATGCCCCGTTTTTTATTTTTTCTTTTTACGACGTTTTATCATCAACTTTATACGTATGCGCATACGTTCAAGCATAAAGAACAGCGCCGGCGTCAAAGTAAACGTCCATATCAGCGACGCCATCATACCACCAATCATAACGGCGGCCATTGCAACCTTTGTGCCGTCCGTAGACCACAGCTGGGGCATCATACCGGTAATAACCGCAATCGAGGTCATTAAAACCATGTTCTTTTTATCCGTCAATTCCGTCCACAGGGCGACACGCGCGACCGCACCTTCGGAAATACGTTTTATGGTCGGCTCAAGCACCAAGATGTTGTTATTAACCACCAAGCCCACCAACATAACGAATGCCATCATCGCACCAACGTTCATTGTTGCACCAGACAGGAACATCATTATGAAAACACCCGCAAACGATGTGATGATTGACGTTGCAATTGTAAACGGATGTGTCAACGAGTTCAGAATCGCCGCCAGCAACATAAACGTCAGGATTGTCGCAAGCATAAAGGCTTGGCCGATTTCACCGGCGGTTTCATCCTGGGTTTCGGACATACCGCCAAATTCGGCGTAATAGCCGGGCTGCCAATCCATTTTGTCCATGGCCGCCTGAATCTTTTGCTGAACCGGCCCCATGGTGGATTTACCGATGTTTATATCAATCTCGGTTATGCGGCTTTTGTCCAAACGACGAATTTCAGATGTTGCCGGAACAGTCTGAACATCCCCCAGTGATGATAATGCAACCATGCCCTTTTGGGAATTTACGTATACATTGTCAAACAGCGAGCTGTTCTTGAACGGACGTGCAAATTCCAGAATAATCGGGTATTCTTCGCCCTTTTCTTTGTACTTGTAATCATCGTTTCCATATAACGCCGCACGCAATGATGCGCCCGCATACGAGTTCTGGACACCCCAGAAATTCATTTTTTCCTGGCTTGGGACAAAGCGAATTTCGTTATTGGGCGTCTGCTGGGCCAAGACGGCACTTGAAACCTCTGGCAGATTGTTTGCCATCTCCAGAATTTGGGCCGCATATTCATTACGAACCGCATCATCTTCGCCATAGATGTTTAACACCATATCAGACGTGGACGAAGAAGACATGCCCTTGCCCGCCATAATCTGAATTTCCGCATCCGGAATTCCCGCCAGCACCGGCATCATTTCACGTGCCAAGGCTTTGTCCGATTTTTTACGCGGATTTCCCAACTCACGCAAGTCAACCTTTACCGTGATATTCTGCAAGCCGTTTTCACCGATTTTTGCGGTTGTTGCGACAACATCAGGAAACGCTTTCAGGGCTTCTTCTATCTGTTGTGATATTTCAACTGACTTTTCATATGTCGCCCCCATCGGTGCACGGGCCGTAATGGTTATTTCATCCGTATCGGTTGACGGTGCAAACTCATTACCGACAAAACGCATCATCATCGAAGACGCAATCAATATTACAAACGCCATGGCGACAACACGGCCGGAGTGGCGGAACTGATAATCAAACCACATACGCAACGGTGTCTTTTCCGGAATATCCTTTTCCAATGCACGCGATTTTTTATCAGTCGGCGCGGTAAGACGCAAAAACTGTGCAATCATCATAGGCGCCAATGTAAACGAGAACAGCAACGACAGCAGCGTCAGGTACACAACCGTCATACCGAACTGGGACATGAACTGGCCCGCGATACCACCCATAAACGCCAGCGGCAAGAACACAACAACGTTAGTTCCCACACCTGCCAAAACGGAAACGGCGACTTTCTTTGTACCGTCTATTGCGGCCTCATCGGGATGCTTGCCATTGCGCATTTCACCCAGTGCGGATTCAATTAGAATAATTGCATTCGAAACCAATGTACCCAATGCAGAGGAATACGCCAACAAGGTCATTGAGTTAATTGTAAAGCCGGATGCATCCATAAAGAAAAAGCCTGCAACCAAAGACGCCGGAATAACGGCACCGGCAATAATTGTAGAGCGCCAGTTACCTGTAAATACCAACAATACCAAAATCGTAAATACAATACCCAGAACAATTCCCCAGATTGTGCTGTATGTTTCATCAAGCACAGAAATCGAGGAATCCGAAGTAATCATCATTTCGGCACCGGGAAAGCGGCGCTGCATGTCGGCGGTTAATTCCGGCAGACGCTGACGCAAAGCTTTTGAAATCTTAATCGCGTTTCCGTCGTCTGATTTTACTACTGATGCAACAACAACATCTTCGCCGTTATAGCGCGCGCCTGTTTCCGGGTCACGCGCGGCATCTGTTACCGATGCGATATCCGATACTTTAAAGCGGTGACCTTCGGCATTTACGATTTCCAGGTTTTCAATTTCTGCAACCGTTGCAAATTCACCGATAAAACGGACATTCGAAGAACTGCCGATGGATTCGATTTTTCCACCGGGAACATTCAAATTCTTGTTCCCCAACGCCGATACGATATCAACAATCGTTACACCGCGTGCCGCCATCAGGTCCGGGTCCATTGCGATACGAACTGCGCGTTCGCGGCCACCGAATACGTCGACACTGGCGACACCGGGAATAGCCGTGATTTTATTTGACAGAATATTATCAACATATTCATCCAAATCACGTGCCGACGCACCGCGCAGTACGATATCAACCACAGATTCCTGTAACGGATTTAACTTTTCAACAACAGGCTGTTTTAGCGCATCCGGAAATTCGGATGCCAAACCGTCGATTTTTGTTTTAACTTCCGCCGCCTTGTCGTTAACATTTACCCCCAGGTTGAATTCCGCCATAACATAGCCGCCGTTTTCAAATGCACGCGATGTCAGTTTTTTCAGACTTGCGACCTCGGCGATTGCATCCTCAGCTTTTTTAATAACCTGAGATTCTATTTCCGCAGGCTCGGCGCCGGGATAAACGAATGTGGCCGTCACCATCGGAAAATCCAATGATGGCGTGCGCTCAATATTCATCTTTGGGAAAGATACCAGTCCCAAAACGACCCAGAACAAAACAAACATCAATGTTGTAATCGGTCGCTTTACGAAAAAGTTCAGCATTGTATATTTCTCCTATCTCTTTCGATTTTTATTTCTTTACGTTGACTTTATCGCCATCGGCCACGCGCGATACGATAACCATATCTCCATCGGCCAGACCCGCGGTAATATAGGCGTTATCCTTATCCTGGCGTCCAACCTTGACTGGCACGCGGTGCGCCGCACCATCGCGAACGACAAAAACGGCCCCGTTATCCAGCGCATGAACCGGGATAAAATAGCCTGTTGCTTTAAATTCAGCCAGTTGGAGCCCATCGGCCACACCATGCGTGCGTACAACGTGCATACCCGTATCCAAATCAATGCCGGATGCAACGGATACTATTTCGCCATCCCCAACCTTCATACCGGCACGAAGCAATCCCGCGCGCGCACCCGATACATAAGCACGATTGTTCTTTACAGTCATCGGCTCAAGAATAATCCCGGGAGTACGTGACATTTCAATTACGGAGACGGGGATTCCATCTGTCTTGGCGGCACGGGCCGGGTTATATACCTGAAGGCGATTCTGGACACCGATTACAGCGAAACGAAATACCACCCATCCGATTAGCAGAACAACCAAGCCGACATATATTCTTTTTTTCGCACGCGGCGTTGCGGCCCACTCTTTTACGCGGACAATTTTTTCCTTTAGCTTTTCCATATTACTCACCCAGTTTTTTTATTGATTCCGCCGACATTAAAATGTTGTACTTTGCATTTAACAGTGCCATATCCAGCTGATAAAGCCCGGCGGATGCCTCCGCCAGTTCTATGGCCGATGTCTGGCCGGCGGCAAAGCGCTCGGTAGAGAACTGATACGCCTTTGACGCCAAATTACGCGCATTTTCCAATGTCGCCAGATTGCCGCGCAGATGATTATATTTCTTTACGGCATTGTCATATTCTTCGGTTTTTAACTTTTTGGATTTATCCAAGTCCTGGCGGGCCGCTTCGGCATCCATTGCATCAACCGTTGCATTGGCACGGTGCAAACCACCGCTGAACAACGGCATCTGCAACGCCAGGCCCCAGTATGCCGACTGAGATCCCTTCTTGTCGAACATGGTGTCAATCTCGCCACCCATTGCAACAAAGTTATATGATGCCGTGGCCGCCAACGTCGGCAGATATTCCGCCCGTGACGATTTCGCCTTGGATTCGTACATCTGAACCTGCTGGGCCAGGATATCCCACTCAGGATTGTTTTTCAGCGCGCCTGCATCAATATTTGCGAATGTCTTTGGGAAATCATCGGTTAATGTAATTTCCTCGTCCATATCAATACCGGCAAGAATCTTTAGCATACGATATGCGGTATCACGATTAAATTTTGCATCCGACAAATTGATTTCTTTGGCGGCAATATCTGATTCAATCTTTACCAGATTTATGCGATTTGCACGACCGGCCGAGGCCAAATTGCGACGCGCGGCACGGGCCGCATCCAAATCAGACTGTGCAATCTTTACAATATTATCCGTCATCTTGGCCGTCCAATAAATATCGGCCGCGCTGTATTTAACCTCACGCAGGGTCAGTTCACGACTGGATTCAGACATTTTTATCGCGGCCTTTACACTCTTTACCGCATTTCCTATTTTACCAAATGTATAAATAGGCTGAGTCGCGGAAATTCCCGCCATAAAAATGTTGTCTGGAATTTCTATGAATACTTCCTGGTCTTTCAAAGACTCAGATATCAACACCCCCATACCCGACGGCAATGTTACCCCGTTTGACTTTGACGGATTTTCAACATTTACCATATTCATATAGGTCGCCGAACCGTCCAGCTTGAACCAGCGGTTCGAATTGGCGGCCGACAATTGGGCCTGAGCTTTTTTTACGTTTGCATCGGCTTTCTTTACATCCTGTGATTCGGCGACAATTTTATCAACCGTCGCGGCCAACGACAAATCCATCGCATCGGCCGGCGCGGCACATAAAGTCACCCCAAGGGCACCAAGCCCAAGCAAACTGTGCACTTTTAGCATACCGTACTACTCCATCTTCTTTAAAATACTGTTGATTGTTTTTAAGGCTGCGGTCAGAGCCTCTTCATCCGAGCGCGGAACATCAGAAAACATCTTGTCTATTCCGCAACGAAAATTTTCCATAACCTTTGACGCCAATTCACGCCCGGCATCCGTTACCGAATAATATACATTTCTGCGATCATTTTCATCAGCCACGCGCAAAACCAAACCGTCACGTTCCAATTTACGAAACGATGCACATAAATTTGGTGCCGATACACCTTCGCGACGCGCAATATCCTTAAGACGCGCGCGACCACCCATATAAAGGCGAACAAGCACAACCATCTGATTGCGCGGATACCCCGACAAAGTCGAAGGGTCAAGACGCAGCCTATCGGCCAAACGGTCAAGTATCAGGACGTTTTCTTCCATCAATTTAACAAATTCCTTGCGCGCCATGATTTTTTCCTTATAATGTAATCGTTATATTAAATAATTAAAAATCGCAATCATTA
>JAIDLK010000008.1 GCA_029051085.1 Alphaproteobacteria bacterium
CCGACGACAGGGCCTTGGCCGCCGATGCGATATTGCGTCGGCGGCCCAATATTTTTGCATATGTATTTGTATGTGTGCGGGCCTGAAACTCGTCATACAATACGTCTTCGGATACGGCATCATAAATGGCACCGTGCATTCCCCATAAAATCATACCGATTGCAAATCCCGCAAAGCAGGGCCATATAATCCACAGAATAAAAGCGACGATTTTCAATACCTGGCCGGCGAATAACACATTTTTTGCCCCGAATTTTCTGGCAAGCCAAGTCAACGGAAATTGTGTCACAATAATCGCCCCCGACCACAGCATCAGCAGCATCGATATTCCGATATCGGACACCCCGTTTGACTGCATAAACACGGCGTATACGGGCGACAGCCACATCAAGGCATTAAAGAATGTATACCCATAAATATTTGTTAAAAATCGTTTAAGTGATGAATTCCCTGCCATGTTCTGGATTATACACGATTTATGCGGTCTGCAAAGCCAAAAATATTGAATTTTTGTCAAAAAAGCACTATAATAATATGGCTGGTATACGGAGGCAACAATGGCAGATGTATCTATGAAAGACTTTTTACTGCAGTATTATATGCAGCGTCGCTTTAATAATATGCCGCCGGAGGTATTTGCCAAGTATGAAGATTATCTAAAGGGAAACGACGGCAAAGGCGACTTTCGTGGCAACATGAAAGAGTGGCGGAATAAGCTGATGCATGAACATCCTGCCGGCAGTGGCAAATATGTTCAAAATGATTTGCCCGATCCCAATGGCACGGATTTTCATTTAACAGACGATGAATGGAAAGAGCTGTACGAGACGTTTCGCGATGCTTTTCGCTCTATGTCGGCCTCGCGCGATGATTTCAAGGAAAACAAAGACGCCGTCGGGTTTCTGGACGAATATTTTGGCGATGCGGCAACGCATATGTTTTCCAATGCTGTTGCCAATACTGCGATAGAGCCGTTATTAACCGATGTGGCCCGGATATTAAGCAGTAATCCGGCTTTGAAATATTTGCTGGGCGACAATCTTAAGGATATGTCCTATTCAGATTTCGTTTCCGGTATAAAAAACAAAAAATATAATAAAGACACGAAGTTCCAGGACACTGTAAAAAATGTCATAGGTTATCTGCAGTATATGAAAGAGCAGCAGGCCAGCGAATATGGCGCCAAAGAGTTTCAGCGGTTTGCGCCGGAATTTGCCAACTTGGACTTAGAGGCGATAATAAACGGGTTCGAGGACAAGGTGCCGGACGCACAACTGGATGCGTTCAAGCGTGACTATGGAAATCTGTTGAACTCTGTTGAAAAGAAGAAAATCAACGATGTCTTCAAGAACCACGACGGCGGAAATATTACCGGCCAGATAGAGGCGGCAAAATCAAAGGTCGCGTATGACAACAAGGAAAGTCCGGACTATGTCCCGCCAAAGCGTGACGATGAATTAACGCCACTGCAACAGATGCGGCGCTGGGCTGGGAATACCTGGGACGACGTGCTTGGAAAATATTTCAGCGCCCATGGCAACCTCACTTATTTTTCGCCATCCGCGCGTTTAATTGTTCAGGCGATTGACAGCGCAAAGATAAAGCCTACCGACGGTATTGATAAGGTTCTGTCCGGCGCAGGTGATATTAAAAAGGGTCTGCAGTATAAATCGCCGACAGCGACCGAGCACTTTGACTGGTTTACCAAAACTTTAACACAGTTAAAAGAAACAATGCCAAAAGCGTTTGCAGGAGCGCTGAAAAACGGTTCGCAACTAAAGGCGATTGTTGGCGAGATGATAACCATGGCCGTCCGTGACGGCAAGGTGGAACAGGCCAAGACCGCATTAGAAGTGTTGTCCGTCATCAAATACGGATACACCACCAGCAAGATTATGGATGCCATGCGCCAGGAAGAGCTGAAAATCTTTTCCGATGGCGGCCTGTCATGGAATAAAAACCAAGGCATGCAGTTCGTCACGAGCGCATTGGATAAAAGTATCAAGGTGGCCTTTGTCGGTGTCGGATACGGAGTTACAATGGTCGGTAATGCATGGCGCTTAAACGGCAGCAAATTTAACGGTAAACGTGGCCGCCTGAAAGATGATCAGGAAAGATGGGCCGCGCAGAATGCCGCGGACAAGGCTGCGGCTATCGCACGTCGTAACAGCGAAAACTCCGCGGACGTCACCGCCCGCCAGCCGTTTGAAAACGAATTGAATCGTCTAAACAGTGTCGGTGTTAATGAAGGCACGCTTGCCGCCAAAGAGGAAGAGGTTGAGCAGCGTACCCAGCGTGCCGAGGTGCGTCACCAGCGCTTGGAAAGACGCAAGGCCAGTCCGCGTTATATCAACGCTGTCGAAAAGGTGACAAAGATTGACACTTTAAATGATGAGCTGGAAAATCTGGCGTCGGATCTGTTAAATCTTGGAAATGAAGCAAGGGCTTTGCAAAATGATATCGCCGCATTGGATGCGCGCTTGAACGACCCGGCAACATATGCCGGCATACCGCCTGCGGCGGCCAACGCATTGGCGGCCAGTATTACCCAGGACAAGCGCGCCAAGGAAGATGAATTGGCTTCAAAAAAGACCGCCTATACCAATAAAATGAACGAGGGGCTATCAAAAAGTGCCGAATATCAGACGGAAACCGGTCAGATTTGGCACCAGGGAATTGCCGCAACGCCGACCGGACATGGCGCCGGATATGCATCCGCGAAATCCATTGTTGATGCTGTTGAACGTCAAGAAATTCTGAACCAGCGTTATGAAGACACTACATCGCGTAAAAAAGAAAAGATAGAGCAGTTCAAAGAGGCCAAAACCGCCATTGATGAAATAAATAAGCGTATAGATAAACGAAATCGGGAAATCGACCAGTGGGATGATAAGCATAAAGACCAGTACCGTGAACTGATGGCATATTGGGATATGCTGGAAAGTGGTCGTGACAGTCACACCGGGAAAATGTATAAATGGGATTTCCTGCGCAGTAATAAGCACAGTCAAAAGGTATTTGACGGCAAAAAAGCACAGATAATAAGTAATTTCCAATCAGAGTATTCATATGCCGCTTGATTTTTCAGACGATTTGTGATATAATCAAAACAACGTGGCACCGCAAAATTGCGGTGCTTTTTTATTTCCACTTTTTAATCAAAAGGATTTTTTATGGCACGAGTTTTACAAATTCGTCGCGGTACGTCCGCACAAAATGATAATTTTACAGGCCTGCCGGGCGAGCTGTCGTTTGACACCGATGCCAAGACTTTGCGCGTTCATGACGGCGAATGTCTTGGTGGATACCCTTTGGCTCGTGGTGATCGCACGGGGGCGGCGGCCGGAACAGAATTTGATATAAATTCCGTTCCCGACGATTTCTGGGCGGCCACAGTTGCCAAATTTGCCCCCGCGCCCTTTACCGTTATTACCAGCCGGGCCGTACCCATCCGCAACACAACGACAATAGAATACATATTTAATATAGAGCAGACGCCGTTTATGGTAAATACGACCTTGGTATGTGCCGTGGCGGATGCGGGCTATTCTGTCGGCGAAGAGGTGTCCGCATTCGGTGTTGGCCCCTATACGGCACCGGCGCCGAACTTGTTCCGTGATATTTCGGGGTTGCATGTCCGCATGCCTATTGGGCGCCAAAATCCATGGGTATGTCATCGGGATACGGGTGTTGTTACCACCGCAGCCGAAGGATGCTGGAATCTTTTATTCCGACTTTACTGTTGAAAACGGGGGCCGCATCTGCTAGCCTGACCTTGCACGCTTAATGAAAGGATAAAACATGTACATACTTGCGCTGAATTGTGGTTCTTCAACATTAAAATTTCAGGTTTTTGATACAAAAACGTATATGCCGGTATTCAAGGGTAATGCTGAAAAAATAGGCGAACAGGGCGCCTTTGTCACATTCAAGTCGGATGCCAGCCGTGGCAAGAAGGAAATTGATATGCAAAATCATTCCGACGCATTAACGGCGGTTATTGATTTGCTAAAAGAAAATGGTATCCCGTTGTCGGAAATCGGCGGTGTTGGTCATCGCGTTGTACATGGTGGTGATAAGTTTGCCTGTTCGGTTGAGGCCACCGACGAAGTAATAAAAACCATTAAGGATTTAAGTTCTTTGGCACCGCTGCATAACCCTGCGAACTTAATCGGTATTGTTGCCGCGCGCGAAGTCCTGCCAAACGCCAAACAAGTCGCCGTATTTGATACCGCGTTTCATCAGACATTGCCGGATTACAATTACCGATATGCCGTACCGGGCGCATGGTATCGTGAATTGGGCGTTCGCAAATACGGCTTTCATGGCACATCTCATCTGTATGTGGCAAAGCGTGCGGCGGCATTGTTGGGAATGCCGGAGGATAAGTGCAATATTATATCCATGCATATGGGGTCCGGTGCATCGGCATGTGCGATTAAACACGGCTACAGCATTGATACTTCTTTGGGGATGACGCCGTTGGCGGGCTTGGTTATGGGAACGCGCTGTGGCGACTTGGACCCGTCGATTCCGTTCTATGTAAAAGAGCAGTTGGGCCTGTCTGATAAACTGGTTATGGAGGCATTGAACAAGCAGTCCGGTATTTTGGGTGTAACGGAATGTTATGCCGACCGTCGTGATGTTCTTGAGCATTTCCGCGAAGACGACAAATGCCGCCTGGCAATGGATATGGAGGCGGCGCGTGCCAAAAAGTTTATCGGTTCGTATATGGCCGCCATCGAGGAGCCAACCCATGCAATCGTATTTACCGCGGGTGTTGGTGAAAACAATGCTGAAATCCGTGCCAAAATCTGCGAGAATATGGAACATTTGGGCGTTAAACTGGACCCGGCCAAGAACGAAGCGGCCAAAGCGTTTATGGGCGCCGGTGAAATGGAAATCAGCGCACCTGATTCACG
>JAIDLK010000080.1 GCA_029051085.1 Alphaproteobacteria bacterium
AATAACAATTAAAAATTGATTTTTGCTTAGGATACACTTTTTTATTGCGGATGGTTTAATGCTTTTTTGGGGTGGGGCAAATGCGGTTGACAATTATGTTATTTGTGCTACGCTTTCCCTTATGAAACACATAATAATTGCATTTTTGTTAGTGCTTTCTGTTGGGCCGGTTTCTGCCCGGGCGGAAAATGTTTACTATAATACCAGTTCGAAAATTTATCACAAGCATGGCTGTAAATGGGCCAAGAAATGCACTAAAAGCTGCGTGACAGTTGAAAAGGCGTCGGCAAAAGCACATGGCGGGCGCGCATGTCACGTATGTGGCGGATAGTAATTTCCCCGCCTGTTTGTGGCGGGGAAATAAAAGCTTTATAGGCCGAATTTATACGCCGCGCCAATATATAACTGGGTTGCGTCAACTTTTGATACTCCGCGGCTATGCTCAACTTTGCCAAAATTGGCATATTTGAATCCCACATCCAAATCAATTCGTGCATTTAATCGGAATAAAACACCGACCATCGCCTGATATGACATGTCGAATGCATTGTCCAGTTCGCCGTTAACTTCGCCCCATATTCCTGTCAGCCCCAAGCCCAGGCCAAAGTAGGGTGCAGCCGCGCCATCAAAGTCATATAGCAGATATGCATTTAGCATGTTCGCCCAAATGTCATATTCAAAATCTTTGTCGTTTTTTGTATACTGGGCCCCCATATACAGTGTTTCGTATTCTACGCGCAGATATTCTGTCAGGTTATTTCCCACAGTAGAGCCAAAACCAAAATTGTCTTTACTATATTTTTCTTTGTGCCCGTTTGAGCGTGTGTATGAATATGTGCTGTGCTCGTTTTTATATATGCGAAATCCGACATAGTTATCGCGCTTGCCTGAGGCTGCATCGGCACAGTTGCATTCGCATGCCGGGCAGTTGGCCAGCAAGTCCATGTCATAATCATATTCCGAATATGTTCCATACTCTGCATATGCGGCAATGGGAGCCATGCATAATAATGCGCAGATTGTTTTTTTCATTCTCTCTCCCTTTCTTATTTTGAGGCTTTGGCATTCAGCAGGCCCTGTATGATGGCCACGATTGTCTTTGATTTATTTTTTCCGACAGGGGGACGTGTCGCTATTTTCTTTTGCGCCTTGCTAAATGCAATTTTTTTCTCTTTTTGCATCTTTTTTATAGTATGCGGACTGTGGCTGGAACGGCGTGCCGCGGCGGTAAAATGTCCGCGTGATGCGTCCAATGCGGCCTGTGCATTGTCTATTTCTTCCTGGGACCAAACTTTTTTAGCTCGTTTGCGCAGTGGAACCAGCTTATATTTTTCATTCCATTTTCGCAGCTGGTCTATTGTTACATCATGGTCATTCGTTACGGCTATAAAGGCCTGCTGCGCGCTTCTGGCGTCGGCGGGCATATTATCATACTCTTTACGGGCCAGCTGCAGAAAAGCAATCTGCTTCTCGGTGGTATATTGATTATGCGTTGCGGGCTCGCGTTTTTTATATATTTGTAATACGCGGTTCCATCGCTGCAGTGTGTTATGAGTTACATCGAACTCTTTTTCGGCGGCGGTTACACCATGGTCACGTGCATAGGTTAGAATTTTTATTCTTTCGTCTTCTGTATAATTTGTGCGCAGGACATATACTTTCAGTGTTTTATTCCATCCGATAATTTGGGATGGCAGTACGTCGTATTTATCCGCGGCGGCAAGAATGCCGAAATCGCGTGCACACTCCAATATTTCCAGCTTGTTTTCGCGGGTAAACTTTTTCTGACGCGGTCCAAAGATTTTTAATTCTTTATTCCATAAATCAATGCTGGCGACCGATGCGCCGAATTTTCTGGCGGCGGCGCGTTTTCCGTGTTGGGCGGCATAATTTAAAATCGCCAGTCTTTGTTCCGATGAATATGAAGGCGTCTGTGGAGCATAAATTTTAAGTGTTTTATTCCAGCGTGTAATGGTGGCATGCGGGATTCCATAATGTTTTGCAGCGGCATTAACGCCATGGTCGCGCGCATATAGCAAAACTTCTTTTTTGTGTTTTTCAGAATAGGGTGCGGGCATTATAATTCCTGTCGTATAATTGTTACCGGTATATTATAGCCGTATTATGTGTAAATATAAAAGACATTTTTTATGTTGTATCCAGCCAATATTTTTCGTATAATGCAAACAATAACTCTCCCAAAATATTTCCAAAAACGATTTTAAATAGGAAAACTTTCCGGTTGAAAAAGACGCGAATTTATGAAAATATTCAACCGTGACGAGAATCTTGTCCTAAAAAACAACTAAACTGGTGCTAAGGAGAGGGAAAATGAACCATTTAGACTTGTGGTGCGCAATAG
>JAIDLK010000009.1 GCA_029051085.1 Alphaproteobacteria bacterium
GTTATATATCCCCAATACGCCGCCCCCACCCAGCTTGTCTGTGACCAGATTATTGGTATATTCCAAAAATGCCTTTACATTATCGTGAGTATTTTTCCACTGGCATAAGTCCACATCTATCTGGCGGATATCACGCAAAGCCGCCAGTAAAAAGTTAAAGTCTGTGTTTAAGTCCTCGGGGTCTATTTTCGCCGTAGGCTGGTAATCAATAACACGTGACAAGGTTACTTGGCGAAATATGTCAATGCGGGCGCCATCTGCGGGCGCAACCGGAAATATAACCGTGCCACCGGTTAAATCCTCGTTTGAATAAACACCAAATTCGGATTGTGTTAATGCGCACTCGTCCAAGGCGACACATATATCGGATTCTTGGAAAAACGGGAACGCAAACAAAAATTCGCAGGTTACACCATCACCGGTGTATGTAATTTTATGCATTGTCGCCTCCTGCGAAATTATCCGACCAGCTCATCAAATCTTGACAGCAATGATTTGACGATGTTCGGTTTTTTGGCATGCGCCTGTTTTAACTTTTCCAAATTGCTGCGTCGTTTGTCTTTATACGGTTCTTCCGTTTCATCCTGCAGACGCTTTAATACAGCCTCTTCGGTCATGCCGCGCCCCGCCCCCGACATTCCGGCGGCACCGTATTTGGCCCGCTGTGTCGCCAAAGCCTTTTTTACAAGGTTTGTTTTGGCCTGTTCGTCGGATGCCATTTGTTCCAATATTTTCTTGCGTTCACTTTTGGCTTCCTTTTTGGCTTTTCTGTAATCCAATATCTCAGTTACATCAGATACAACCTGTCCCATTGTTTATCTCCTTATTTACTTTTGATAATTAAATCGAATACCAACCATGCAATGTCACAGACAATACAGTCACAGCATAAGGCTCGTCACCATGCAGACACCACATAGGCGAAATCGTGTCACTGTGTGTTCCAAGAACACTGATGGACACATCCCCACTGTATCCGGGCGAGCCCGTATCATAGACATCATTTGGCAGTCGAACACGCGCGCCGTTTATAAACAAAGACTTGGTATTTAAAACACGCGCGGAAATTTTCCTGATTCTTAATTTTTTCGGGTTATGCCCCCCGGCACGCAGCGGTAGTGCCGCCGCAGTGAATGAAAATCCATACCGCTCTGCGTCAATCGCGGCATCCGGCGAAAAACGCTCCAGACAATATCCGGTATCGCGCATGGTTACGACATATGTCTCGCCCCCCACGACCGCAACAGATTTAAATTGACCGGCGGTCTTGTATACCCCCCACGCTGATATCCCCAGTGCGGAATTTTTATTCAGTACAGCCATGGTCCCATCCGCCATTACAACAAACAGCTGATGCGTATCACCATTATAGGCAATATCAACAGGGTCACGCATCACACTCTTAGACAGTGCGCATAAATCAGTTGCGTTATAGTTTTCGCCAAGCTCGTCCAGGGCAAGTTCTCGAATATCCTTGCCGGTTGCGGAAATAAACACCGTTGCACCTTCAACCTTTTGCGGCGGCAGATATCGTGACGCGATACTGCCAACGGCAGTATGCTGCTTGATATCAACCACAGATGGGGTTAAGGGCTTGCTGGAAATAGCCCACTCGCCCACAGAGGTTAAAATTTGCAGGTTATCACTGCTGACAACGGTGCAGATTTGCTGGCGCTGTTCGGATAACAGGGTTATAAATATCGCCTCGTCATCAAGGCCGGTGCCAACATTAAAATTGTTATGGCGCCCAACCTGAGACAGCCATACCCCTGACGGCCAATCACGCGAACCACCGAAAACAAGACGGTCTTGGTGAAAAGAAATACTGCAGGGCCAGCCACGGCTATCGCTGAATGCGGCCTCGCGCCAGTCTGCAACAGCCGACGACGGCAATGTATACGGTCCGTTCGTATATGCTGTTACAACAGTCGAACTGATGTACTGTGTTATTACCCATTGCCGTCCCAACAATAACAACCGCCCATTTACATTTTTTTCCGTCCAAAATGCGGAATCCGTGGTTAGCGTCGCATAATTGTTCCCCTGCGAGTTTTGTGTAACCGTTATTTTTATGTCTTCGGCATCATCAAATTTCATAAACGGAATGTTTATTGTCATATCCGCGTCATTGCGTGAAAAGCCGAACCACGTCAGCGAGAATCCGCCATCTGTTTTCTTTAAGATACGCGGCTGGTAATCAGGATGCACAAATATCATTGTGCCAAATCGTTGGGCGTACTGCAGACGCGAATGCGCGGCTGTCGGCCATGGGGCAAGCAAGTCACGTATCAATTTTCCGTTTGAATACACCAATATATGCCCGTCCGTTAACGCCAACAGGTAATCCTCTGACTCGGATACGGAAAAAGGAATTAGCCGCGCGGACGACCGTAATTCGGCAACAGATGCCAGCCCATGCCGCCGCGTCAGACCACCGCCTGAAATCACATCCATATTCTCAAGTACGGACAAGCCGTTTATGTCATCACGGGCAAAGAATTCTGAATCAACCAGGCCACTGGCAAATGAGTTTTGTGTCTTTATGAAATCACCCATATCTTGTTCCCCCTTGCTACTAGAAACGTGCACTGATTAAAGAGAAGTCATCAATTGCGCCGGCCATAGATGTTGTGCTGTCTATGAATTTGGCCGATTGCAGTTCTGTCTCGTATAACGCCGCCAACATCCTAAATACGCTTTGTTCCCCCAAAAGAGGTATGCAAAATTCCATTGCCAGACGCGTTGCCGCCAATGATGCGAAATACCCCGGAAAACGCTCGGGTGCGACGCGCGCCATACCCACAACGCTTATCGCATCCGCGCCGGGACACAGTATTTTATTACCCTGAATATCGCCTTTGCATTTAACAACACGCAGGCAGTCGGCGGGGATTAGGAAGTCTCCGGATGCGTTGCGTGTTAAATCAAATGTTCGACATGCAAAACGCCAAACATGCGATGCCAGCAATGCATCAATTACCGGGTCAAATAAAGTACGTGATAATTGAGATGCCGCACTGTCATCGGCCAGCGACTGAATGGGCGCTTCGCCCAGTTTCAATAATGCCATTGAACACAAATCTATTTTTGTAAGCATAAAACGCCCCTTTTTGTTTCATATAAAAACATGGGCCGGCGATGACCGGCCCATATACTTATGCCAGCGCCCCCAGCGAGACGTTATCCGCAGTGGCGGCAACTTTTTTAATAGTCGTATTATCCGAAGCATTGATGATGACTACATCGCCAATATTCATCAGGGTTTTTACACTATTGAAATATCCCGCCGCTGTGACGGTTGCCATTTTCTCGTCAGATGCATAATGCCACAGCGTGAAACCGT
Organism: Alphaproteobacteria bacterium; assembly: GCA_029051085.1. GTDB lineage: Bacteria > Pseudomonadota > Alphaproteobacteria > Rs-D84 > Rs-D84 > Enterousia. The sequence continues at coordinate 3,344 of JAIDLK010000009.1, forward strand.
TCGCATATGCGATTACAGACAAATTTTTATTTTGAAATGCCATTTCTTAAATCCTTTGATTGTGTAATTATTCTCCGGCGACAGCGGCCGCAGCTTCGCCGCACTTTACGCGCACGATGCCAGACGCATCAATCATTACCGCGCCCTGGGACATACTGTTGCTGATAAAGTGAGCGGCACGTTCGCCATGCCATGAAATATCGGTTTTTACCTCTTGACCGCATGCATGACCAATTGCAGAGGCATGATAAATAAAGCAGTCACGATTTGCGCCGCTAATCGGCAAACCGTTGTGCAGTACCCATGTTATCCCCAGCCATTTGCGTGCTTCGGCACCATTTGCCAGCGGTGTATCACCGACATAATCCGCGGATACAAACTCTTCCATGGACAGCAGCTCATTCCACTGGTGTACGCCGACCACCGCAAAGCGACGACCGTCATCGGGAACATCGTTTGTATTCAAAATTTCTAATGCGGACAGAATTACCGACTTTGACAGACCGGCGGAATAATCACCAACCTCTGCGGTGGCACCGGACATTGCATTGATAATAAGTTCATCAGTCTTGCGACCAAGGGCATACGCACCGGCAGATGCAACAACACGACGTTCATCCACGTTTGTTTTCAGTTCATCCAACGCATCGACCCAGTCGCCTGCATAATAATCCTGAAGAACACATTCAACAGGCTCATGATTCAGATTCATTACCGGCACAATGCCATGACGGGATTTTGTGCTGGCTGTGCCGCGGCCAACTTTCTGAAATGTTGTTGATGCACCGATGACACCGGATTTGCTGCGAACGGTCGAGCGCAGCTTTGTGCCCATTTGCTGATATGCCAAATGAACATCTGCTTCGAATTGTTTTACGAAGACATTATCTATGGAAACAGACATATATTTTCCTTATTTGATTGATTAAAAAAAAGACGTGCAAAAGTACACGTCGGTTTAAAATTTTACTTCATGGTTATGCACACATAGTATGCGCCATAAAATAAAATACGCGGGTCCATATCCGGATTATCCGTGTTAAGATTCAGTCGGACAAAAATGATTTCAACATCCGACTGAAACTTAAACGAAAAAACGCCCGAATGTCGGGCGCATAATAAAAATCCCCGCAATGCGGGGAGATATATTATCTTTTCTTAGCGGCTGTTTTTTTTACAGCTACTTTCTTTGCAGCAGGTTTTGCCACTGCTTTTTTTGCAACCGGTTTCTTGGCAACAGCTTTCTTTGCCGCCGGTTTCGCAGCAACCTTTTTCGCAACCGGTTTTGCCGCTACTTTTTTTGCGACCGGTTTCTT